>NZ_PYLV01000009.1:0-163713 GCF_003025475.1 Photobacterium sp. NCIMB 13483 | reverse complement strand
TTAAGGTCTCTAAAGGGTTGTTGAAGACTACAACGTTGATAGGTCAGGTGTGTAAGTGCTGCGAGGCATTGAGCTAACTGATACTAATTGCCCGTGAGGCTTAACCATACAACACCCAAGGGGTTTTCCTTCTCATAAGAGAAGAGACGGACTCTACAAACGCTTGAATGCGTGTTGAGAACAACTAGTTAGATTTTCCCAGATTGCTATTTATTGTCATAAGACAATAAATAAACCAGAATTTGCTTGGCGACCATAGCGTTATGGACCCACCTGATCCCATGCCGAACTCAGTAGTGAAACGTAATAGCGCCGATGGTAGTGTGGGGTCTCCCCATGTGAGAGTAGGACATCGCCAGGCTTCAATTTCGTTTTTATCTTTTTATAAAGGTAGAGACAACAAGTTGCATTTATGCTGAATAGACACTGCGGAGTGGTAGTTCAGTTGGTTAGAATACCGGCCTGTCACGCCGGGGGTCGCGGGTTCGAGTCCCGTCCACTCCGCCATTATTGAAGAAACCTGAATCGAAAGATTCAGGTTTTTTTTCGTCTATAGAAAATGGTGATAATAGCGGGGGCTATTATCCGTCATCTCGGAAGAGAGGTACGAGCTATCCGCGATCTACTCATCACGTGTTTGAGCATTAAAGATACCGATAAAAAATTAGCTAAAATAGCATTGAAAACAATAACTCTACAACGTGCTGATAATAGATTCCCTATCTCGTTCGTAACCTCACTGTAGGGAATGACGGCAGAGGATTAAGTCATAAATCAGCTTCGATTAGGAAGCTTAGCGGCCAGTCACGCCATTATTTTATAGAGATAAGTGGCGCGCTGATGCTCTGGTTGTAATGTTAGCTATGGCAAGTCCCGTCCACTTCACATTATTAAAGAAACCTGAATCTAACGATTCAGGTTTTTTTTCGTCTATAGAAAATGGTGATAATAGCGGGGCTATTATCCGTCATCTCGGAAGAGAGGTACGAGCTATCCGCGATCTACTTATCACGTGTTTGAGCATTAAAGATACCGATAAAAAATTAGCTAAAATAGCATTGAAAACAATAACTCTACAACGTGCTGATAATTTCCCTATCTCGTTCGTAACCTCACTGTAGGGAATGACGGCAGAGGATTAAGTCATAAATCAACTTCGATTAGGAAGCTTAGCGGCCAGTCACGCCATTATTTTATCGAGATAAGTGGTGCGCTGATGCTCTGGTTGTAATGTTAGCTATGGCAAGTCCCGTCCACTTCACATTCATTTAAGAAACCTGAATCGAAAGATTCAGGTTTTTTTTCGTCTGTAGAAAATGGTAATGATAGCGTGGATTACCATCCGTCATCTTGAAAGGGAGGCACGAGCTATTGGTGAGCTATTTTAAGTATTAAAGAGACCAATAAAAAACAGCTAAAATAATAACTCTATAACGTGTTGATAATAGATTCCCTATCTCGTTCGTAACCTCACTGTAGGGAATGACGAGCTATTGGTGAGCTATTTTAAGTATTAAAGAGACCAATAAAAAACAGCTAAAATAATAACTCTATAACGTGTTGATAATAGATTCCCTATCTCGTTCGTAACCTCACTGTAGGGAATGACGCGGGGTTAGTTTGAGTATCAAAGACGCCAACGGAAAGTGTAACTCTATAATATGCGGATAGTAGACACCCTATCACCCTCGCAGGTATTCATTGTAGGGAATGTTAAGTCATTAAGTTAGTTTTGATTAGTGATGATAATAAAGGGCTGGGGTGATGCTCGGTTACAATATTAAAGATGCAAAGTAGTAGGTAAGTTATTTGACTATTGAAAAATGAAGTTGTTATTAACTGATAGGGGATTATCATCAATAATAAAAAGGAATCAATATTGATCCCTTTTTATTTTTATATGTTAGTTATGATCTTCTTTTATTGTCTAGAACTTTCCCATGGTGCTTTAAATAAAAATGATAAATTAAACTTTTTAGTGAGTTCAATAAAAACTAATGATAAGAAAATTGCACCGATACAACCTACAATTATTTGAATAGAGGCTGACTCAATATGAAATGCTTTTTGCAAAATAATCCGTATACCGCTTCCTATTAAAACATGAAGTAAATAAATATAAAGAGATGATTCACCAATATAAGCTAATAATCGAATATTTAATTTAACTAATTGCATTGATAACACGATAACAAATGATATTGCAATAATTGCAACAATAAAAGAATCCAGCCCTCTATCTAAACGACCTAACCCTTCAATGATGACAAACCAATATTGGCTGATAACAAAAAGAAGAGAGATTAAAAGAAAATATTTTAAATTATTGATTTTATTAATTAAATCCAATTGAATAACAAGTATGCCAATAAAGAAAAATACCATATGTACATAACATAAAGTAAAAACATGTATAGATGGTAGATGGCTTTGGAAGATATAAATCAGAGAAAAAAAGCACACCATTGAGATCATTAATTTAGTGTTTCTATTTTTTACAAATACAATGCTTGCAATGATAAAGGTGAAAAATAGAACATAAAGGAACCAAAACTGTGCTCTTGGTGCCCATAATAAACTAAATACTTCAGTATAAGTTACATGACCATTAGTATATTTAGATAATGTTGCTTCAATAATACCTTGTAGAATTGACCAAATAATATAAGGATAAAATATAGTATCAAATTTATTTATTATACTATTTTTAAAGCCTCTTTTAGTTAAAGATGAAGTAAAAAATAAACCAGATAAAAAGAAAAAAAGAGGCATATGAAAGCTATAAATCATAGTATCTATAGTTGTATATAAGCTTCTATCCATTGTCATACCAGCATTGAAGACACCTTCACTTATATGTCCGTAAACGACTAATATAATACCAAGCCCTTTTGCATAATCGACCCAATTTAAATGTTTGCTCACAAAATTATAATCCTAATATTGTTGATTTGTTTTTATGATAAGTTGCACTAAATACAGTGATATTTATCATATATCATTTTGGTTTATGAATTTGGTGAGTTTACATTAAAAAAACTAATCACATGTGATGTATTAACGAAATGTTAATTTTTGGTTATAAATATTGATTTTTCTGGATAACGTTTTGATTAAATTAAATAAAATTTTTTTGATAAGTGTGCTGTTGTTTGTTATTCAGTGAGTAATTACGAAATTTTATACGGTAGTGTTAGAATGGTGTTTTATAGTTAATTATCAGTACCTAAAGGGCATAGTGATGAGCAGTTTGAATAACGATAATAATCATGCTGAGAGTGATCAGCTGACTGAAATTGCCATTGCTTACTATCAAGAAGGCGCCACGCAAGAAGAGATATCACAACGTTTTGGCATGTCTCGCGCTAAAATTGGCCGTTTACTCCGTCGCGCACGAGAAGAAGGTGTGGTTGAAATTACGGTTAAATATCACCCTGTCTTTAGTGAAAAGCTTGAACAACAGTTGATTGAGCGGTTTAAGTTGAAGCGAGCGTTGATTGCACTTGATCAACCTGATGATGAAACTCAACGCCAACAGGTCGCGAGCTTGGTTTCTGGCTATCTGGCAGCAACATTATCTGATGATATGGTGGTGGCGGTTGGGCAAGGACGGAATATTGCTTCAATTGCGAATCATGTTGGGGTGGTGCCACACCGTAATTGTCGTTTTGTGTGTGGAATTGGTGGTACGCATCGTTCTGGTAATGCGATTAATGCCGATCATATTTGCCGTCAGCTGGCAAAAAAATATGATGGTATCAGCGAAACTCTTTATGCGCCGGCTTATGTGGAAGACATTATTGTTAAAGAAGCCTTCATGAAAAATGGTACGGTCAAAGAAACCTTAGATCGTGCTCGTCGCGCTGATGTGGCGTTAGTTGGCGTGGGTGATATGAATGAAAATAGCCACATGGTTAAATTAGGTTGGTTCACGCCTCAAGAAATAGTCGAAGCACGCATTCGAAAAGGGGTCGTGGGCGATATTGCAGGCTATGATTTTTTTGATAGCCAAGGTCAGCAAGCTGATACCATGATGAGCGATCGAGTGATTGGTTTAACGATGGATGAATTGCGTCATATTCCAACGGTGGTGGTGACTGCAGCTGAAAACAGTAAGGCACTGGCTTTATTGGGGGCGTTGCGCTCGGGAGTAGTTGATGTACTTGCAACCAGTGTTAGTAATGCGTTGACGATTCTTAATCTTGATCAGCAGATGAAATAGATGTTTATTTAATCATATGATCTATAAAAGAAACCGCTATCATCATTGAATGTAGATAGCGGTTGCGAATTATACCTTTAAGCAATAAAATACATTCTCAAAATGAAGGAAGAACGTCGTATCCGGTGATGCGTCCGGATTTCAAATCCGGGTAGGGCTGCCAGCAGTCCTGGGTAGGTTCGACTCCTATGTTCTTCCGCCACTTTCTTCGCTGTATTCCTATTCTTGTAATAAATCCTGATCTTTTAATTCGCGATAATTAAATTTACGCTTAGTAAATCCAATCTTATCAAAATACTCTAATAATTGAATTGCAACCTTACGCCCTAACTGACTAATGTCTCTAAATTCAGCCGTTTCTAACTTCTGATGTTGAGTCGTATGTTGGCGCACTGCGGTTGCCATTTGTACTAGGTATTGATGACTGACATAGCGATCTTTCACTATTGCAGCAACATAACTTAATTGTGCCAGTTTATAACTGAGTTTGCGTAAACTGTCTTCATTTTCACCCATTTCTGAGGCGAGATCGCGTATCCACCAAGGCTGAGGATGGGTTGCCATTAATTGTTCTATTTGATGCCAGCATTGTAGTTCAGACGATGTTAATTGTAATTGATGCGCCGCTAAATGCAGCCAGCCACGGGTATTTGCTAACAGCTGTTGGTTTAGCAATTGGTTGATAATTGCATTAAAAATTACTTGAGGTTGATTAAGTGCAGTCATACGGTATAGCCGATCTTTACCTATACCAAGGGTGTCTTGTGCTTGCTGATGATATTGCTCTAGTGTGGCGATAATATGCTGTTGTAATGCTTGTTGATAGCTGTCAAAGCACAGGTAATCACCGTATTGTTTTATGCTGCTATCAGCGGTCACGAGTTGGTTAAGAACACTGATTTGGCACTGATGTTGTTCAAGCAATTGTTGCTGTGACTGTGGTGCATGTTGAAGCTTAAATGCAATGATGTCAGGGAGTGAATGTAAGGCTGCTCGTTGATTGAGGTATTCAAGTCGTTGCGGAGCACGTTTGCCTCTATTTGGCGGTAATAGATCGATAACTACCGCACTGCCGAGGTTTATTTTTTTGGCGGGATCACGGAGTAATAAGCGATCTTGCTCGGTTAAACACAATGGCGTATCAAAGGTTATTTCAGCAACCGCGCTATCATTTGGTGCTAATTGCTTATCTTCTAATAATGCAATATGGCCTGTGGTATGGGTGGCAGCATGGAAAATTTGACTATTTTGCCAATGCTTAATTAGATGGTTAGCGGTTAATTTTACCGTGATCCGTTTAATTATTTGCTTGGGTGCTACCTGTAATAACCAGTCGCCACGGTTTAAGTTTGCTTTATCAATGTCACCACTAATATTGAGCGCAACCCGTTGGTTTGCCGTCGCAGATTCCGTTGCCTGTCCCTGTGCATGAATAGATTTGATTCGTACAATTTGCGGTTGGCTATGGCCTTTTTTAAGCTGATTATGGCTCACTAAACACAAGCTATCACCAACATTGATATGACCATTTAATGCGGTGCCAGTAACAACTAATCCTGAACCTTTAACGTGAAAGGCGCGATCGATAGCAAGCTTAAAATTGAGGGTGTTATCATATTGCTGTTCATTATCCGCAAGATCAATCAGGTGTTGTTTGAGTTCATTAATACCGTCATTTGTATGCGCCGAACAATGAAAAATAGTTGATTGAGTAAAGCCATATTGAAGCAATAATTGGTGTAATGTTGCTTCGAGTTGCTGTTGTTGCTCAAGGCTGGTGAGATCAGATTTAGTGATCACCACCGTTAAACTATCCATCGCGAGTAAGCGTAAAATAGTGAGATGCTCGTAGCTTTGCGGCATCATGCCTTCATCACCCGCAACAATCAGCATTGCGTGATGGGCGGTGCCTACGCCAGCTAGCATATTGGAGAGAAATTTTTCATGGCCTGGCACATCAATAAAACCTAACCGTTGTTGGTGGTTAGATTTTGTTGAGTGATACGGCATAAATGCGTAGCCTAAATCTATCGTGAGCCCGCGTTGTTGCTCTTCTGGCAGTCGATCGGCATTGATCCCAGTAAGGGCTTGTAACAGTTTGGTTTTACCATGATCGACATGGCCAGCTGTAGCAATAATCATAGTGTTACTCTAAAGCGTTATTGAGCCAGAGGCAGTAAAAATGGGTTGAAGCCGCTACGGTAGAATTCCATTTGACTTAGTTTTTGATCTAAAACTATTGTTGCTAAATCATCGGCAATGGGATCTAATTGAGGGTTCTTCTCAAGTACCAGCATCTTTAAATAACTTTGGCAATGACTACAAGTTTCAGCACGAACACTGTCTTCTAGTGATTCACTTTGCAGTTGAATATTCTCGCCGTCACCACATTGAGTGCATTCAGCACGTAGTCGATGCCACTCTGTTTCACATTGACTGCAATGTAAGTAACGATGACCACTGCCTTGAATTAAACTTGCCGCAGGAGCGCCACCGCAAAGAGGGCAATGTGATTGTTTGGCATTGGCTTCTGGTTGCCACTCTAATTGGGTATTAGTAACAATTAAGCTCATTAGTGTATTGATACAACCCCAAAGAATAATCGCAATATCAGCAGGAACACGTTCCGGTTGGTTTTGTTGCAGGGCATGAAAGTAATGCTGTAATGTTTGTTGATCTATTTGGCTAATGCTATCGATAACTTTAACGATATCATCACTTGCAATCGAACGTAATGCAGAGGTTAACTGGGTTAGCATTGGGTCTAAAATTGCTTGCCAAGTGCTGTCTATTTCAATCGGCCATGTTAGCGTTTCTGTTTGTAATTGTTGTTGTACGGCGCTATTAAACGTTTCAACTAAATGCACTTGTTGCTGCACTATTTGACCCGCTAGTAATAGATAATCTGCCATAAAAGAATCTTGTGCCAACTGACGTAAACGTGCGGCGCGGGCATGAAAAATGGTTGCAGGGTTACCAATGATTAACGGATTAAAGCCATCACTTTTTTGCTTAACGATGGTGTTTTTATCTAAAATTTTAACGCTCATGCAAGTATCCAATTATAAGAATACCAACCTCGGTAAACCTCGGTTGGTATAGAAATAAAGAGCGGATAAACATCAAGGATTATCCGTTCTAGAGCTTGTTGTTAGTGTTGGTTTTTGTTGCTAGTTAGCGAACGGAACCAACGTGGGTGATGTTTCTTTGCCCAAGCGGGAGAAACTTTACCTTCTAACATGCCATCGATTGAGCCTTTTACCCAATACGCCATGTAAACATGGACAATTAAGCTTAAAGCAAATACAAGGGCAGCGAGTGAGTGAACAATTAAGGCAATACGTACAACATCAATGCTGAAGTAAGCTGAAAAGTAAGCACGCCATGCAATGAGACCCGTTACTAGCAACAATACGGCACAGGCAATAAATTGACGTAGGAGCATTTTCTGCCCTGCGTTGTATTGACCCGCTTCTGGTACGTTTTCTTCGTTCTCAGTTAAAACATCTTTAACTTTTAACATCCATTGGAGATCACCTTTTTCAAAGTGGTTATGACTCCAATAACGACAGACTAAGAAGCATAAGCCTACAGTCATCACAATCGCACCAAACGGATGCAAAATACGCGCAAGCTGTGGTGAACCATAGACATAGCTAAGGAAGTGCAGTGGCGCAAACATAAAAGATAAGCCAGACAATAAAGTCCAGATACCTGTTAATGCGACTGTCCAGTGCACAACACGATCTAAAGGTTTATGACGTAAAATTGTTTTATTCAAACTCATTTCTCATCTCCTTCATCTTCAGCCACACGACTACGACCCACTGTTACACGGTGAATAGCAGCAAGAGCCAAAGTACCGACTAAACCAGCAGCGGCAAGTGGCTTAAGATCATCTTTCCATAACTTCACTGTTTCGCTGATTTTAGGATCTTTTGGCAGATCATAACGCTTAGGATCAGTGATATCGTGTAGAACATAAATTACATGCGTACCGCCCACGCCTTGTGGGTTGTAGATGCCGGCTTTTTTATGGCCTTTAGCTTGCAGTGCAGCAACACGTTGATTGGCATACTCAAGAATTTCTTCACGAGGACCAAAACGTAATGCACCTGTTGGACAGGTTTTTGCACATGATGGCACTTGACCTGCCTGAAGGCGATCAAGGCATAACGTACATTTGTAAACGCGGTTATCAACGGGGTTCATTCGCGGAATATCAAATGGGCAGCCAGCGATACAGTAACCGCAACCAACACATTTTTCCGAGTTGAAATCGACAACACCGTTTTCATATTGCACGATAGCACCGGGTTCTGGACATGCTTTTAAGCAGCCAGGATCAGAACAGTGCATGCAACTGTGTTTACTAAATAACCACTTAAACTTGTTATCTTCTTCAATTTCTTTGAAGTGAATAGTGGTCCACGTTTCAGCTGTGGTATTGGGCGGATTTTGGTAAGAACCTTCAAAGGTGCCTACTTTACCGCGTAAATTATTCCACTCGCTACACGCATCCATACAGCCTTTACAGCCCGTACAGCAAGTAACATCAATTAATTTAGTTACTTGAATTTGACGTTCACGCGCATCAGGTGATGGAGTAAGCGACGATGTAGCAGAACTACGAATGATATTCTGTGATTCCATACCCATGGCTTACTTCACCTTCTCTACGTTAACCAAAAATGCTTTGTATTCCGGTGTTTGTGAGTTAGCGTCACCCACACATGGCGATAACGTATTCGCAAGGTAACCCGGCTTAGTATCGCCTTCGTAGCCCCAGTGAATAGGAATACCGACTGTGTGAACTGCTTGGCCGTTAACATGCAGTGGTGTAATACGCTTAGATACATAAGCTTTAGCGACAATAGCGCCACGCTTAGAAGTTACACGCACCATATCAGCATTGTTAATACCACGCTCTTTCGCTAAACCTTCACCAATTTCAACAAATTGTTCTGGTTGTAATACCGCGTTGAAATGAGAGTGACTGGTCCAAGTATGGAAGTGTTCAGTCAGGCGGTAAGTGGTACCCACAAATGGATAATCCGCTTTAGTACCTAATTGCGCTGCATCATCTTTGAATAAACGTGCCGCTGGGTTTGAAACCACATTTTTATGTAATGGGTTCGTGCCAATCGGTGTTTCAAATGGTTCGTAATGCTCAGGGAACGGACCTTCAGCCATTTTATCAAGTGCAAACAAACGGCCTACGCCTTCAGGTTGCATGATAAATGGACCCGCATTACTTGATGGTGGCAATTTAGCGTTAAAGTCAGGTACATCTGGGCCAACCCATTTGTTACCGTTCCATTCCACTAACATACGCGCTTTATTCCATGGCGTACCGTCAGGACGTGTTGATGCACGGTTGTACAATACACGACGGTTAGCCGGCCAAGACCATGCCCAGTTTGGTGCAATACCTAAACCAGAAGGATCGCTGTTATCACGACGTGCAGTTTGGTTGCCCGCTTCAGTCCAACTACCGGTGTATAACCAACAAGCCGCATTGGTTGAACCATCCGCTTTTAGTTTACTAAAACTTGATAGTTGCTTACCGTTAGCATCTTTACCGTTAAGTTCTTGTGCTAGCTCTTTGGTATTTGGCGCCGCAGGGATCGCATAATTCCAATCAAGAGATAAGATAGGATCAGGGTATGTACCGCCTTCTTGTTGATACATATCGCGCATCTTCAAGAAGATACCCGCTAGAATCTCAGCATCACCTTTTGCTTCTCCTGGCATATCAGCAGCTTTCCAGTGCCACTGTAACCAGCGCGCTGAACTTACGATAGTGCCATCTTCTTCAGCGAAACATGCACAAGGTAAACGGAACACTTCAGTGTCAATGCTTGCAGTATCAACTTCATTAACGTTAGGTTTATTTTGCCAGAACGTAGAGGTTTCAGTTGCAAGCGGATCAACAACCACTAAGTATTTCAACTTAGATAAAGCATCCAATGTTTTTTGCTTGTTAGACATTGATGCAACAGGGTTGAAACCTTGACAGATATAGCCATTCATTTCGCCTTTGTTCATCATTTCGAACACGCGCAACATGTCGTAGCCTTGATCCCACTTCGGCATCATATCGTAGCCAAAGTTATTCTCAGCTGTTGCATTTTTGCCGTAGAAAGACTTCAGTAATGACACGAAGAATGCTGGGTAATGCTGCCAGTAGTTGGTTTGATCTGCTTCAAGTGCCACTGGGGTGTGGTGCTTAAGGTGAGCAGCTAAATCAACATCTTTGTCTGAAGGTAGTTTTAAGTAACCCGGTAGGCTTTGTGCTAATAAACCAAGGTCAGTAATACCTTGAATATTAGAGTGACCGCGCAAAGCATTAACACCGCCGCCAGCCATGCCCATATTACCTAATAGTAATTGGATCATTGCCATACAACGGATGTTTTCAGCGCCTTTAGAGTGCTGAGTCCAGCCTGTCGCATACAAGATAGTGGCAACGCGGTTATCCGCCGCAGTACTACCCAGTGCTTTACAGACGTGATCAAACATATCAATCGGTGTACCGGTGATATTAGCAACAACATCAGGCGTGTAGCGAGATACGTGATCTTTAAGTAAGTTCCATACACAACGAGGATGTTGTAGTGATTCATCCTTTAATGCATAGCCTTGATCGTCAAGTTGGTAGAACCAGCTGCTACGATCGTACTGACGTTTCTCAGCATCATAGCCAGAGAATAGACCATCGTGGAATGCATAGTCATCACGCACAATAAAGCTAGCGTTGGTGTATGCTTTTACATACTCATGATTCACTTGACTGCTTGCCATTAGGTAACGAATAGCACCTAAAAGGAAAGCAATATCAGCACCCGAACGGATCGGTGCATAGTGATCAGCCACTGCTGCTGTACGCGTGAAGCGTGGATCAACCACGATAATTTCAGCGTTATTGGTCTTTTGAGCTTCAATCGCCCAGCGGAAGCCTACAGGGTGTGCTTCTGCTGCGTTACCGCCCATAACAAGAATAAGGTCGGCATTTTTAATATCAACCCAGTTGTTGGTCATCGCGCCGCGGCCAAATGTTGGAGCAAGACTTGCTACCGTTGGACCGTGTCAAATACGCGCTTGAGTGTCTACAGGAACCATACCCAAACCACGGGCAAATTTCTGTGTTAACCAACCATTTTCATTACTTTCCGCTGAGGCACAAAGCATGCCTGTTGTTAGCCAGCGGTTAACCGTAGTGCCTTGTTCATTTTTCTGAATAAGGTTTTCATCACGGTCTTGTTTCATAAGTTTAGCGATACGGCTAAAGGCTTCGTCCCATGTTAGACGTTGCCATTTATCAGAGCCTGGAGCACGGTATTCTGGGAATTTCAAACGTTGTTCGCTGTTAACAAAACCAGCTAGGCCCGCACCTTTAGGACATAATGCACCACGGCTTACTGGATGATCGGGATCACCTTCAACGTGAAACACTTTTTGTTTAATATTACCGCCTGTAGCACCTGTGCTATACAGTAATGTGCCACAACCTACTGAACAATAAGAACACGTATTACGCGTTTCTTTGGCTGCGGTTAATTTGAATTCACGGGCCTGTGCCCATGCTTTTTGCGGAATTGTGGCAAGCGAAGCAATTGTTGTGGTTGCTACAGTCCCCGCGCACAATTTAAATAATTGACGTCTACTTATATTCAATCTAAAAAGACCTTATGAGAAATAAAGAAGAGGGTGAAATCTAAGGTGTTATTATATGGGTCAATATAAAGTCGTCAAATTTTGCTATTAAAGGCAAGGTTATAAAAAACAAAATAATAAATTACATAATATAAATAACTATTTAAATATCATTAATAACTCATGAAAGGTAATGATGTGAGGAGAGTGATTTAAATCAAAATTATTGCTGCTTATGATGTAGTAATAATCATTGTCATTTGCAACTGTGACTGCATTATTATATTTAGTCATGTTCCATTTTTAATGGTAAATATATTTATATAATGTGTGACAAATAAGTAACGCATTTTTAAAGTAAAATTCAGTAAAGATAATATATATTTTGGAGGTTGTTACCTTTTTACTTTTCGCGATATTAAGGTAATAGTGGTGTTTCATCATTAAGATTATTTTAATTATAAATCAATTTGTTATGTTTTGTTTACTAATGGTAATTTAGGTATCCCTTACTCTTAAATAACACTGAAGCGATGAATAGTGATAATAAAAAAGCAGATATAAGTTACTAAACACATCTAATTAAATGCAATCTTAAGTGTCATTAATGGAAAAATAAAGGGTTACTAAATAAACAATGTTAAGATTGTTTATTTAGTAATATAGTTTTATTTTATAAAAAATACGATTTATCGCTGAAATAATGGATATTTTTTTATTTAAAAAAGCCATTAGTATTGGTTTGTTATTTTTGATTTGAAAAAATAATAAGATAATTGTGCTATTACTATTTGAATAACTATTATTTATCAAAACATTTTAAAACTAAACAACGAACTACTGTTTAGTAGATGAATTTTGCATCGTCTGAGGGTTGCGTTATCATTAAGGAAATTGAGGTTAAAAAGGAAGAATAATGTGTTAAGGATGATAATTTCTGGGTTGATGCTGGTTTGTATAAGTCAGAGCGTAATGGCAACACCATGGGAAAAAGTAAAAAACCCAAGTCAAGGTGATTCTAGTTCGATAGGCTCATATGCTAATGGATGTCTTGCTGGTGGTGAGCGTTTACCGTTGCAAGGTGATGGCTATCAGGTGATACGTTCTGAGCGTGGACGTTATTATGGTAATAGCGAAATGATTGTTTTTTTGCAGCAATTGATGAAGCAATCACGGCAATTAAAAATTGGAAATGTCTTGGTGGGTGATATTGCGATGCCACGTGGCGGTCGATTCTCTTCCGGTCATGCCAGCCATCAAACTGGGCTTGATGCTGATATTTGGTTGCGTATACCTGAACAACCATTATCACCACAGGCATTAAAAACAATTTCAGCACTGCCGATGGTTGATGTGAAAAATTACAAGATCATTGATAAGAATTGGAGTTCAAAGCAAGCACAATTAATTCAACTTGCTGCCAGTGATGATCGCGTTGCACGTATTTTTGTCCATCCAGTGATCAAACAACAACTCTGTAAAGCAAAGTGGAAAGACCGTAATTGGCTGAGTAAAGTACGTCCTTGGTTTGGTCATTATTACCATTTCCATGTGCGCTTAAATTGCCCAGCAGAAAGTACGACTTGTGAAACACAAGCACCACCGCCAGCAGGTGATGGTTGTGGTACTGAACTTGCTTCGTGGTCACCTAATTATAAAGCACCGGTGACGAGTGAATCAGCTAAGGCTGTTAAACCTAAGCCCAAACCTGTGAAAGTATTACCACCTATGTGTGCGATAGTATTAAAAAGTTAGGTTTTTGCTAGAACTAGTAAATGATATAACATAAAAAAGCGCCGCCCAGTTAACTGAGCGGCGCTTTTTTGATACGGTTTATTAGTGATGACTAAGCAAGACCTTGTAAGGTGACAAACTTTTCAAGTAGTTCGTCATCTGATTCGATATGTTCAGGATCAGTAATAATGCAATTGGTGATCGGACAAACTGACTGGCAGGTTGGCTTATCATAGTGCCCTTTACATTCAGTGCAGCGATCAGGATTAATTTCGTAAAATTCATCCCCCATGGTAATGGCCTCATTTGGACATTCAGGATCACACATATCACAGTTAATGCATTTAGTTGTAATGAGCAGTGCCATAATGCTTATTTACCGTCTTTAGGTGCGTGTGGGTTACGGGTATCTTCACCGTTACTTAAATTACGCATTAATAGACCAAAACTTAGGTCCATATCTGATGGCATTGGAATAAACACAAAGTGACCATTACCTTTGGCATCATCAATTACTTCTGATTTACGGTTTTCCATGGTTTCAAGTTTGAAGACAACGTTACCTTGCGGTGTCATTACTTCAAGGCTGTCACCAACAATGAACTTGTTCTTTACTTCAATTTCAGCAAGGTCGCCACGGCGTTTACCTGTAAACTCACCAACAAATTGTTGAGTTTCTGAAATTGAGTAACCGTAATCATAATTTTGGTAAGCATCATGAGTGTGGCGACGAAGGAAACCTTCAGTGTAACCACGGTGCGCTAGGCTTTCTAATGTACCCAGTAATGAGTCATCAAATGGTTTGCCAGCAACAGCATCATCGATCGCTTTACGGTAAACTTGCGCAGTACGAGCACAGTAGTAGAACGATTTAGTACGGCCTTCAATTTTTAGTGAGTGCACACCCATTTTAGTTAGGCGCTCAACATGTTGTACTGCACGAAGATCTTTAGAGTTCATGATGTAAGTACCATGCTCATCTTCAAATGCCGCCATTTTTTCTTCAGGACGGTGAGATTCACTTAGTAGCACAACATCATCAATTGGCTTACCTAGACCTAATGTATTGTTTGGACGCTCTTCAACTTCTTGAATCTGAATTGCATCTTGAACTTCAACAATTTGACCTGAATCATTCTCAACGGCTTTTTCTACTTTGTATTCCCAACGGCATGAGTTAGTGCATGTACCTTGGTTTGGATCGCGTTTGTTGATGTAGCCAGATAATAAACAACGACCAGAATACGCCATGCAAAGTGCGCCATGAACAAAGATTTCTAGTTCAGTATCAGGGCAATGCTCACGAATTTCTTCGATTTCTTCTAATGATAGTTCACGTGAAAGAATCACACGCTCAACGCCTTGGCTTGCCCAGAATTTTACGGTTGCCCAGTTAACAGCATTTGCTTGTACTGACAGGTGAATAACAACCTCAGGAAACGCTTCACGTACCATCATGATTAGACCTGGATCTGACATGATAAGTGCATCAGGACCCATATCTACAATTGGCTTTAAATCACGAATAAAGGTTTTAAGCTTAGAGTTATGCGGTTGAATATTACAGACCACATACAGCTTTTTACCTTGTGCGTGTGCTTCATCGATACCAATTTTAAGGTTATCGTGGTTGAATTCATTATTACGAACGCGAAGGCTGTAACGTGGTTGACCTGCATAGACAGCATCTGCACCATAGGCAAAGGCATAACGCATGTTTTTAAGGCTACCGGCTGGAGATAATAATTCTGGTTTAAACATTGCTCAATTCTCTTAGATGTCTGATTCCAAATCAGCCTATAACACCTAGTGCTATAGGGAGGAGGCGAGATTCTACTTTTTTCATTCCCACATTGCCAATTTTCTTGAAAATAATGATTCTCTACGGCAATTAATCGCACCATTAACGGAAATTTAGCACTATTCTCAATAGCAATTGTTGAAGTTTAATCTGTTCGTTAATGCACTAAAATACATACTTAGTATGCATTAAATACATTAGATATATTTTAGGGCAATATGTGAGGATTGTTTGCACAATGTTGCTACTAGTTTAATCGCAGTATTAAGAAGGTATATATGATCGGGCAAGATATTGGTGGATTGGTTATCCACTTGTTTTCTACATTTGGGAATATGGTTTGGCAAATTTTTTGGCCATTAGCATTTGGTTTAATGTTGTCGTCATGGATACGTAATTTATTACCCGTTTCAAGTGTGGTTAAGCACTTAGGTAAAACGACCGTAGTTAGTCTTGGCTTTACTACCTTTTTAGGCATGGTGTCATCATCATGTTCATATGCTGCGACGTCACTGTCTCATACTTTACTGACGAAAAAAGCGACTGTTGCTAACGCAATGGCATTTTTGGTTTCAAGTACCAACTTGATCATAGAAATGTTCATTGTCTTAGTTGCTTTGATGGGCTGGACATTTTTTTGGGGTGAGGTAATCGGTGGTTTGATTTTAATTGTAACTGCTGGGTTTTTATTTAGCCGTTTTTATCCCAAAGATGTTGAACAAGAATTGCGTCAACACCTTTTAGATGCGCAACCCCAAAAAGCAAGCTGTGGTATGGATATGTCTGAAATGAGCGGTGATCATAGTGATTGCGGCATGGATATGTCAAAGATGAAGGCTAGCGACAGTGACTGCGGCATGGATATGTCAAAGATGAAGGCTAGCGACAGTGACTGCGGCATGGATATGTCAAAGATGAAGGCTAGCGACAGTGACTGCGGCATGGACATGTCGAAGATGAAGGCTGACGACAGTGATTGCGGTATGGACATGTCGAAGATGAAGGCTGACGACAGTGACTGCGGCATGGATATGTCAAACATGAAGTCTGACGACAATGACTGCGGCATGGATATGTCGAAGATGAAGTCTGACGACAGTGACTGCGGCATGGATATGTCAAACATGAAGTCTGACGATAATGACTGCGGCATGGATATGTCGAAGATGAAGTCTGACGACAGTGACTGTGGCATGGACATGTCTAAGATGAAGTCTGACGACAGTGACTGTGGTATGGATATGTCAAGCATGAAGTCTGGCGATCATTCTGCAATGAAGATGGCTGCTGAGCCTCAATCTGCCACCATGGAAAAAATTACCAAGTCTGCGGGTTTCTTCCAAATGGATATTGCCATGATTGGTAAAGAAATCCTGATCGGGGTGGTGGTATCTTCCATTTTAATTGCATTAATGCCTCAAGATGGTTGGCGCGATCTGTTTATTAGTAATGATGCTGGTTTACCTGTGTGGTTACATTCTTTCTTAGATGTGATTATTGGTATTTTTGTGGCAATGATTGCTTATGTTTGTTCTGTGGGTAATCTGATTTTAGCGGCAGCATTGTGGCATGGTGGTATTTCATTTGGTGGCGTGATTGGTTTCATTCTATCGGATGTGTTAACTATTCCAATGATTCGTGTTTACCAAAAATACTACGGTAAACGTCCAACGAAATGGATGGTTGGATTGTTATTCGTGTCTATCTTATTTACTGGTTTGTGTGTTGATGCGATCTTTAATGGTTTTGGTTGGGTTACCGCTGACCAAACAGTACGTGCATTAAATCAATCAGGCTTTGGTTTGAACTTCACCACCGTGATGAACCTTATCTTTATTCCTGTTTCTATTTGGTATTACCGTTTAGGTAAAAAAGCCAATGCAAGCATGGGAATGAGCATGTAACGCGGATAAACGTTTATAACGAACAGTTTATAAGTAAATAGCAAAAGAGCCGTCATGTGCTAACACGTGATGGCTCTTTTTGTTATTCAAGCAATGCCTATAATAGCTGAAAGCTCAATTTTAAAAACGCAGGGATTAGCCTTTGTTTTCTAAACCGCCTATAACATCAAATAGGTTGGGCAAAAATGCAGAGAACTCGCCGCCCATTAATGACAGGTCAGCATCAATGCGCTGTGCCATATCTTCACGGTCGATATCTTCGTTTTGATCTTTTAATTCATCAGAGAATTTAAGACGTTTAACGGTTAAGTCATCCGCTAGAATAAAATCAATGCGGTCTTGCCAATTCAGTGCCAGTTTAGTGACTACTTTATTCGCTTCAATGTGCGCTAGAATCTCATCACAATTTAAATCTTGTTGCTTACAACGGATCACACCACCGTCTTCTTCAACAGCTTTAAATTCAGCTTCTTCACCAATGGTAAAACCTTGTGGTGATTGGTTGCTGCGAACCCATTCTGTCAGGGTTAATGCTAATGGTTTTTCAGGAACAACCGGAACAACCGGTAAGCTACCGATTGATTTACGTAATAATGCTAAAACATCTTCAGCTTTTTTGTAGCTACCCGCATCAACCACAATGTATCCTAATTTAGGCATGATTAACGCGTAAGTTTGATGTTGACGACTGAATGCGCGTGGTAATAAATCCATCACGATTTCGTCTTTGAGGGTATCTTTCTCAGTCTTTTTCAATTTACGACCAAGATCTTTTTCCTGCATTTCAATTTTGTTGTTCAATGATTCTTTGATCACTGACGCTGGCAGCATTTTTTCTTCTTTGCGAGCACAAATTAAAATGTTGTCACCAGAAACATGGGTAAACATATCGCCATGTTTACCTAATGCGTGGGCCCAGCCAAATTTTTGAATGTCTTGGCTACCACAAGGTGTAAAGCGGAATTCTTCCAGCTGTTTTTCTATTTGGTCTGCATTTAAGTCAATCTCACGCGTAAAACGGTAAGTCAGTATATTTTTAAACCACATCATGCTAGTCACACTTCCTAGGGTAAACAGTTGGGGGCTTATCTTAACTCAACCGCTGTAAATTACTAAGTAGCGTTTGTGATTGTTGCAAGGATTGGCGATCACCAATCCTTTAACTCAAAAATATTATTCATACTTTGTGGAGTAAGTCTCTTCGTAAGTATGTGAGTACAGCTCAAATAAGTTACCAAAAGGGTCTTCTAAATAAACCATTTGGGAGGTGTTGCTGTCATCCTCTGGGTGGTAACGCATGATATCCATACGTACTTTACCGCCATATTGTTCAGTTCGAGCAATAACGCCATGAAAGTCATCGGTTTGAAGACAGAAATGGAAAATACCAATGCGAGAGAAATCAACCTCATGACGTTGTTGGCGGTCTTTCATTTCAAACAGTTCAAAGCCGATGCCATCTTTAGTTAATAAATGGGCAATATTAAACCCTTTAAAACCTTCACCAAAAACAGCAATACACATACGACCAATGGCTGTTTCACGCTCTTCTGTTACTTTGGTATTACCCATCACAATATCAAGACCCAATGCTTTGGTATAAAACTCAACCGCGGTATCCATATCGCCAACCATGATGCCAACGTGATTCATTTTCATAATTTACCTCAAATATTGATGATTAATTGGTCATTTTCTGTTGCTGGTAATACTAGGCTAAGTCTTAAATAATATAAAATTATCAATTTTTATTAAAATGATAATGTTTGGTTATGGTGACTATTAGTGAGTAATCAAAATCCTGTGTAGTTGATGGCTCACACGGTACAATCTGATGATTATTTCTGGCTGGTAGTGTTATCCCATTATGAAAATTATCCATACCTCTGATTGGCATCTCGGCCATCAATTACATGGCTATAGCCGCGCAACCGAACATCAAGCATTTTTAGATTGGCTTGCTGATACCCTTGAGCAACAACAAGCGGATGCCTTATTAGTGGCAGGGGATATTTTTGATACTGCTAACCCTGCCGCCAGTGCGTGGGAAATGTTATATCGATTCTTAGCGCGATTAGCTAAAACATTGCCTAAATTAGATGTGGTAATGATTGGTGGCAACCATGATTCACCCAGTAAACTCGATGCACCACAAGCGTTATTAAAGGCCTTTGATCTGCATTTAGTCGGTGGTATTCACCGATTAGATAATGGCGAATTAGATTGTGAGCGGATGTTAGTGCCATTAACTAATGCTAACGGTGAACAAGCTGCATGGGTGTTAGCGGTGCCATTTTTACGTAGTGCGGATTTACGCACTGAAAATTTAGCTGAAACAGATGATCGACTGATTAAAGGGGTTGAAGTGTTGTATGCCGAAATGACGGCTGCTGCTCGTGAGCGTAAACAACCTCAGCAAGCGTTAATCGGTATGGGTCATGCGTATATGGCGTCAGGCAAAATATCTGAAATGTCAGAGCGACGGGTATTAGGGGGTAATCAACATGCGTTGCCAGCGACTATTTTTGCCGATGATGTTAGTTATGTTGCCCTTGGTCATTTGCACTTGGCTCAGAAAGTTGCCAAGCAAGAACATGTGCGTTATTGCGGCTCACCGATTCCATTGTCAATGGCTGAGCGTAATTATAGCCATCAAATTGTGATGGTTGAATTAGACGGCACTGACGTTACAAACATTGAGCCAATCACCATTCCTCGAAGTGTTGATATGCTAAAAGTACCAACCAAACCTGCGCCCTTAGATGAAGTATTAGTGGCACTTAAAGCGTTATCAGATGACGAGCTTCCTCGTGAGCAACAACCGTTTTTAGAAGTGCATGTGTTACTTGATAAGCCCCAAGCTTTATTACGTGAAAAAGTGTTACAAGCATTGGAAGGTAAATCGGTTCGATTGGCTAAAATTACCCCGCATTATCAACAAATTGAACAGCAACAAGGTTTGCAGCATCAACGTTTATCCGAAGTGTCACCACAACAAGTATTTTCGCTGAGCTGGAATAAAAAATACGATGGTGAACCTGATGCTGCGATGACAGCCGCTTTTGAAAGTTTATTAGTGCAAGTTGAAGAACAACAATAAGAGAGAATAATAAAATGAAAATACTTGCACTGCGTGGTGAAAATTTAGCAAGTTTACAAACCAAGTTTGAGATTGATTTTGCTGGTGGACGCTTAGGCGAAGCGGGCTTATTTGCTATCACGGGTAAAACAGGCGCGGGTAAATCAACCTTGCTCGATGCGATTTGTTTAGCGTTATACGATCGTATTCCTCGCCTGCAATCTAATAAAAAAAATGATGCTGAAATCGGGCGTGATGATGACGATAACCGCATTAAAGCCAACGATGTGCGCAGTATTTTATCGCGCGGTAAAGCCGAGGGTTTTGCTGAGGTAGATTTTATTGCTAACGATGGTTCGCATTGGCGTACCCATTGGCAAGTGCGTCGTGCTCGTGGTCGTGCTGAAGGTAAAATGCAAGCCGCTGAACAATGGTTAGAGAACATTGAAACTGGGCAACGTTTTGCGGGTAAAAAACAAGAATTACAAGCTGAAATAGAACGTTTAATTGGGTTGAGTTTTGATCAGTTCCGTCGTGCCGTGATGTTACCTCAAGGTGAGTTTGCGGCATTTTTAAAAGCGGGTGCTGATGAACGAGCCACCTTACTTGAACGAATGACGGGCGGTGAAATTTACGGTCGGTTGTCGATGGCGGCTTATAAGCGTTCAGCTGAGGAAAAACAAAAGCTGGTTCAGTTACAAGATAAGCTTGGCGATGTGGCCTTATTAACGGATGAGCAAAAATTGGCATTAAATAGCCAGTTAGAGGTTGTACGTCAGCAAGTTAATACTCAGCAACAACAGCTTGAGCAATTAAAACAGCATCAGGATGTCATGCTAACCGCGGCAAAGTTACAGTTACGGATTACTGACAGTGAGCAACAGTTACAGCAAGCTGAGTACATTCAACAACAAGCAGCACCACGTTATATTGAGTTACAACAATACGAACAAGCTTTGCCTGCCCGTGGTGACTTTACGTTATTAGCACAAGCTAAACAGCAAGTCAGTAAGTGGACGGTAACAGAGCAACAAAGCAGCGCTACTTTAAAAGATAACCACCAACAGCAAGTGCAATTGCAAGCAAGTACTGAGCAATGCCAACAGTTACTGACTCAAAAACAACAGGTGTTTAATGCGCTAGAACCAAAATTAAAGCAAGCAGCCACCATTGAACAACAACATCATGGCTTACAGTTGCAACGCGAGGAGTTACAGCTGCAAGTTTCACAGTTAACCAACGCATTAGCGCTTAACCGTGAGCAATTATTAAAGCAGCAACAGCAACAACAGGCCTCGCAGCAACAGTACCAACAGCTGGTGGTTGAGTTAGAGACAACGCAAGCGGTGAAAGCGTTAGCCGAACAGCATAACGCGATCAAAGATAACGTTAACCAATTTCAGCAAGCACAAACCGATATTGTTCAACTGCAAGCGAATATTAAACAACGTCAAATAACATTAACCACAATCACTCAACAACAAGCTGACTTAGAACAACAGCTATCAGGTTTTGTGGCACAACAGCAACAGTTAACGGTACAAGTTGCAGCGCATGATCTTGCTCAATTAGAACAAATACAAGATCAACAGCGTCAGGATTATGGTGCTTATCAGCAGTGTAATAGCCAATTAAAAGACAGTTTATATGGCTTAGATAAGTGGCATGGACAGCTACAGCAACGTGATAAATTGCAGTTACAACAGCAAGCATTAGCGGTAACGATCACCAATAATCAACACCGTTTAACCGTATTAGCCCCTGAATTATTACAATTAGACGCGCAACATAAAGAAGTTGATCATCAACTGACTCAAAGTCGTGCGGTGATGAACTTAACTGATTATCGTGATCAATTGATTGAGGGCGAAGCATGTCCGTTATGTGGTGCGCTTGAACATCCATATCAGCAACATAATCCGCAAGTTGCCACCATTATTAGTCAGCAACAGCAGCGATTGCAGCAGCTAGCCCAACAATTGCAAGATGTTCATGCCGAGCAGCGTCAACTGACCCAAACCATCACGCAAGATCAACACACCCAAACCGAATTAGCGAAAGAGATTGATGGACTTAATGCGAATATTCAAACATTAGTCAGTCAGCAACAATGTCATTGGTCTGATTTAATGGCGCTTGATCTTGATGCGATAACGTTGGCTGAAATTAGCTTATCCGCCGTCAGTGATGTGGCTCAATTGGCACATTATCAAGCCAATTGGTCACAAGCGCAGGATGATGCGATAGCACAAATGCAGACCATTAAAACCCAAGGCGAGCAGCGTAAAAAACTGATCACCGAGGTTAAACAGCAACAGCAACAGTTGCTGCAATTAGGTCATCAACAAGCTGAGCTCAAAGAAACTTACCATCAGTTGTCGCAACAACAAACGCAAGCGCAAGAACAGCAAAAAGCGTTAGTGTCACAATGTGAAAGCCAACAAAAAGTCTACGAACAAAGACAACAGGCATTGAATGCAATTTACGGAAATGACACGTGGCTAACAGTATTATCTCAGCAAGGTAAAAATAGTTTTATTGCCGAACTTGAGCAACAAATAGCACAATATCAAACCAATGTTAACCAACAACAACAACTTGAAAAACAGTTAGCTGAACGTGCTCCTGTATTGGCTCAGTTAATCAGTGGCGTTGAGCATAACGAGCAGCAGTTACAGACGATGACCAATAAAGATCATCAGTTAACGCAACAACAAACGCTATATTGGCAACAACGGCTTGATCTCATTGGTGAGCAATCGTTAGATGTCATTGAAAATAAAGCCAAAGCTGAGCTTGAATACCAGCAACAACAATTACAACAACAACAAACTCTGCTTAATCAGTTAGCCGAAGCGATGGCGGCAAATGAAGCGCACCATCACCATGCTCAACAGCAATTGGTTGAAGCCAATCAAGCTCAGCAACAGTTACAACAAACATGGGGTAATTGGTTAGAAAAATTAGCCCTGGCTGAACCTGAATTGACCGCGTTATTGAGTAAAGATGATGCATGGTTGCAACAACAACGGGCTGAACTAAAACAGATCGAACAAGTATTATCTGCTAGCCAAACGGTATTAAAAGAGCGTCAGCAAGCAGATGCTGATCATCAGCCGTTGGTCGAATTAGCGACAGGTTGGTTTACTGCTCATGACATCAGCAATGATGCGAGTTCACAACAGCAAACCATGACGGAATGGCTGACTCAAAAACAGCACAGTGATGATCAAGTTTTTCAATTACGTCAGCAATTAGTCCATGCCGAGCAAGCGGAACAACAGGCAGGGGATTTACGCTCTGCGTTAGCGACACAACAGACCCAAACCGAGTTGTGGTTACAAATGAATGAGTTGATCGGCTCAGCAACAGGTAATAAATTTAGAACCTTAGCACAAGGGTTAACCCTACAACAATTGGTGTTAGCAGCGAATGAACATTTGCAAGATTTAGCCCCGCGTTATGCTTTGCAACCCGTTCCTGGTAGCCCATTAGCATTGCAAGTTATCGATCATGATATGGGCGATGAAGTCCGCAGTGTGGAATCGCTTTCTGGTGGCGAAAGTTTCTTAGTGTCGTTGTCGTTAGCGTTGGCATTAGCATCGCTTGCGGCAGATACGCGCCAGCTCGGCTCACTGTTTATTGATGAAGGTTTTGGTACGCTTGATCCTGATAGTTTAGAGATGGCATTAGCCTGCTTAGATGCTCTGCAAGCGGATGGGCGTCAGATTGGCGTGATTTCGCATGTTGGCACTTTAGTAGAGCGGATTGGAATCCAAGTAGCCGTTGAAGCTATTGGTGGTGGACGTAGTCAAATTGTTATTAAAGGGTAATAAGATTGCCATTAATTACATGGCTTTTTTTCTTGCAATATCAACTAATAAGCCTATTTTAAACGGTTATTATTAATTATATTAAAACGCGCTTTATCTGAAAAAGTCACAAAAGTGTCATAATGAACACACATAATGATGCATGTCAGAGAAAACAAACGACTAGGTATATTTTATTATGGCAAGACGGATTCTTGTAGTAGAAGACGAAGCACCGATTCGCGAAATGTTGTGTTTTGTACTAGAGCAAAATGGATATCAAGCAATAGAAGCTGAAGATTACGATAGTGCATTAGAAAAAATGTGTGAGCCGTATCCTGAGTTAATCTTAATGGATTGGATGTTACCTGGAGGCTCTGGCATTAACTTGATCAAACACTTTAAACGTGACGAACTGACACGCCAAATTCCAGTGGTGATGTTAACCGCCCGTGGTGAAGAAGAAGATAAAGTGCGTGGTCTTGAAGTGGGTGCGGATGATTACATTACCAAACCTTTTTCACCTAAAGAGTTAATGGCACGTTTGAAAGCCGTGATGCGTCGTGCTTCACCAACGGCTTTAGATGATGTGATTGATGTGCAAGGATTGAAGCTAGATCCTGTTTCACATCGCGTAACCTCTGTTGATGAACCATTAGATATGGGCCCGACTGAGTTTAAGATGTTGCACTTTTTTATGACTCACCAAGAACGTGTTTATAGCCGCGAGCAGTTGTTGAACAATGTGTGGGGCACCAATGTTTATGTTGAAGATCGTACCGTTGATGTCCATATTCGTCGCTTACGCAAAGCGCTTGAAAATGGTGGTCACGATAAAATGATCCAAACCGTACGTGGAGCGGGATACCGTTTTTCGACACGCATGTAAATATTCCATTGTGCTTACCCGCCGTGGCAAACTCGTTACCTTCATTATTATCATGCGCCTGTGATAGCAATGAAGGTTGTGTTGGTTTTATCGAATAGAAAAATAGCGTAACGGAACCACTGTGCTACTCCGTTACAGCTAGGAGTAAACATGTGGAAAGATTGACATGGAAAAAGTTGGTTGGGGAGCTGATATTATTTTATCTTCCTTGGCTTATACTTGGTGTTATTTTTGGCTATCTACCGTGGTTTTTATTGATCGCGAGTTGGATCCAACTTGGATGGCATTTTCATAACCAACTTAAAATGTCGAATTGGTTATGGAAAGATCGTAGCTTAACGCCGCCTTCAGGCTCTGGCAGTTGGGAACCGCTGTTTAACGGTATTTACCGCTTACAACAGCGTAACCGTCGCCGTCGCAAAGAACTGACTACCTTAATTCGTCGTTTCCGTAATGGTGCCGAATCATTGCCCGATGCAGTGGTGGTGTTTCGTAGCGAAGGTAATATTGTCTGGTGCAACAAATTAGCCCAACAATTATTAGGTTTGCGCTGGCCTGATGATAGCGGTCAACCTATCAGTAATTTGTTACGCAGCCCCGATTTTGTACGCTACCTTTCTCGTCAAGCTTTTGATACCCCATTAGAAATAACCTCACCGATGAACTATGACCGTACTCTAGAATTACGGATCATGCGCTACACCGAGGGCGAATATCTGATGGCAGTGCGCGATGTGTCACAGTTAAAACAACTGGAAGGCATGCGCCGTAATTTCTTTGCCAATGTGTCCCATGAACTACGCACCCCAATGACTGTCTTGCAAGGGTATCTTGAAATGGCACAAGATCCTGAAATGCTAATGGGACCAATGTGGGATCGCGCTCATGGCGTGATGACCGAACAATTAGCGCGTATGAATGCGCTGGTTGAGCAGTTATTAACGTTATCTAAAATTGAAGCTGCACCGACGATTGAACTAGAAGAAATGGTCGATGTGCCTGCAATGCTTGATATTTTAGAAAAAGAAGCCATGTCACTCAGTAGTAATAAAGATCAGTCATTTACCTTTGAGGTTGATAACAGCTTAAAAGTCTTTGGCGATAATGATCAACTCCGCAGTGCTATTTCAAACTTAGTTTATAACGCGGTTAAACATACTCCGAATGATGCTGCTATTCATGTGCGTTGGTATCGCTCACCAACAGGACCTCGATTAGAAGTAACGGACAGTGGTGAGGGTATTGCTGCACAACATATTCATCGATTAACTGAACGTTTTTATCGAGTTGATAAAGCCCGCTCACGTGAAACTGGCGGCAGTGGTTTAGGGCTCGCTATTGTTAAGCACGCATTAAGCCATCATGATGCACATCTAGAAATTGAAAGTGAAGTTGATAAGGGCAGTACCTTCTCATTTACGCTGCCAAGTCGATTAGTGGCTGACACCAGATTGCCACATGCCATCACCAATGATCATTCTTAAAGGGTAAGGATACCTAATGTTATTGTCGCCACTCACTAAAATGGTTACGACCACACTCAGCGCCGTTACATTGTGGAGCGTAGTAGCATTAGCCCCCGTTATGGCTGCAACGACCTCTACCGTTGAGGTTGATACTCAGTTACAGCCTTATCATAAAGTCAGTGGCATTTCGGGTAATTTATCATCGGTAGGATCAGATACGTTAGCCAATTTAATGACCTATTGGACCGAGGCTTTTAAGCGTCAATATCCGAACGTTAATATTCAAATTCAAACATCAGGTTCATCAACAGCCCCGACTGCGCTGGTGGAAGCAACGGCACAGTTAGGGCCAATGAGCCGTGAAATGAAGACCAAAGAAATTGAAGCGTTTGAAAAAGAATATGGTTATAAACCAACAGCAATTAAAGTAGCAGTAGATGCATTAGCAGTATTTGTGCATGAAGATAACCCGCTTAAAGGCATTAATTTCGAGCAGTTAGATGCAATATACTCACGAACTTTACGTTGTGGCGCATTAGTACCTATTACTCAATGGGGACAACTAGGCTTACCTAATAGTTGGCAACAACGGGATATTCAATTATTTGGTCGTAATTCTGTATCTGGCACCTATGGTGACTTTAAAAAGCGTGCTTTATGTCGTGGCGATTTTCGTAATAACGTTAATGAACAACCGGGCTCAGCTTCGGTAGTGCAGGCTGTTTCAACCTCGCTTAATGCCATCGGCTATTCAGGCATTGGCTATAAAACTACGGGCATTCGCGCTATTCCAGTTGCTCGTGAAGGCTCTGATTATGTTGAGGCAACAGTAGAGAACTCAATTAACGGTAATTACCCGTTATCACGTTATTTATATTTATATATCAATAAACATCCCAACAAAGCTCTAGCACCGATGGAGCAAGAATTCTTACGGTTTATTTTATCCAGTGACGGTCAGAATATAGTGCAAAAAGACGGTTATATTCCATTACCTGTTGCGATTGTGAATGAAAATATGGTGAAGTTGGGGCTAAAAGATTGAAGCTAGCGTTAAGATTGTTGCGGCGCGTTAATATTACATTAACGTGTGTAGACCGCCAATAAATGCTCTAAAGCTCTGTGGTTGCTATTTATGCAGTAACGTAAAACACCCTGAATAAAGAAATTTACTCAGGGTGTTTTTCTTTTCTACTATTTTGATAGCTCTGCTGCGGTATCAACAAAGATACCTTGCATATCTTTTGCTTCACGCTCAGTTTGTCCGCCATGTTTTAGAAATGTAGATATAATCGTCGCCGTTTTTTCTTCTTTTGCACGTTCTAAAAAGTAGCGTAACTCTAGCTCTGCGCCAGCGGTTTCGTCTGTAATTGAGGCTGCGATGATTTCTTTGTACATCACGATATCACGAACGTCTAAACCGCTGATTACGCCCAATGTCATTTCTAAAAAGGTATCCATTTCTGCTTTAGGTACAAACTGAGTGATGATGTTTAGTTTCTCAGCTTGTTGTGCAGTGAAGTCGTTACCTAATAATAGCGCTTGTAATGCTTTGTTTTTGCCCATTCTTCTTGCGTATTGAACCGCACCTTGGCCGCCAGTTGGAATATTGACGTGAATTTCTGGTTGAGCAAATGCTGCATTTTCAGTGGCATAAGCAAGATCACATGCCATTACAAATTCGTCACCGCCGCCACGAGCTACGCCATCAACCACGGCAACAGAGACTTGTTTCATCGCTTTGATGTTCATTATCATGTGATTGAACTCAATAGAAGCTGCTTGTCCACCTTGAGTACCGTTAATCACATTAAGATCAAGGTGTGCTAAAAAGAACGTTTCGTGCAGTGATTTAAATACAACCACTTTTGTATCTCGGTCGTCTTTTAAGGAAAGTACAAACGCATTAATTTCGTTAATTAGATCAATAGTTAATACATTCACTGGTGGATTGTTGATGGTTACTGTTGCGATACCACCTTGGCTAGTAATTGATAGTGTTTTCATAATAATTTCCTCTAAATAGCCTACTAGGCTCGCTAAATACGGTAACGTTAAATGACTTCCTTTTCGTCATTGAGTTAACTATAAGCAATCCATTAGATGAGAAAAACACCGTTATGAGCACAAGATTGATGCTAATATTGCACCAATGGCTTGTTTTTTTATTCTCATAAGGTTTATATGGATTTTTCTGAACGTTTATTATTATTGCTTGAAGTGACAGAACAGGGCTCTTTTACTAATGTGGCAGAGCAGAAAAATATAGATCGCTCTGTAATATCAAAACAGATAAGCCGTTTAGAAAAGGAGCTGGGAGTTCGATTACTTAATCGTACTACGCGTTCGTTATCGTTAACCGCCGTTGGTAGTGAAATGGTAAATCAAGCGCGGCAATTGCGAGAACTATTAGAAAATACTCATCGCTTAACTCAAAATTATCGTTCAGAACCCAAAGGAACATTGAAGATCACCAGTTCTATGATGTTTGGTCGCCAATATGTACAAGATGCGATTTCTATTTTTCAGCATCAATATCCTGATGTGAAGTGTGAACTTAGATTAGAAGATAGAATGGTTGATATAGTGCAAGAAGGTTTTGATATTGGGTTTCGAATTGGTAAGGCTAAAAACTCCAGCTTGATATCAAGAAAGATTGCTCGAAGTCGTTTATTAATTGTCGCTTCTGCTGATTTTATTAAACAACATGGAAAAATAGAGACAATTAAAAGATTAGAAACGTTACCCGCAACCATTTATTCGGCACCGGGATTATTAATTGATAAATTTAGCTATCTTGATGAAAATAAAAACGAACATCAATTTAAGCTTAATGCTATTTATAAAGTTAATGATGTAGAAATGATGGTCAAAAGTGTATTAGCAGGAAATACATTGGCGGTTGTTTCTGCGCAAATGCTTAATGATGAGATCATTGAAGGCAAACTAGTTCCTATCATGACTCATTTAAATATTGATGATTATGGAACAGTTTATGCGGTGTACCCTCATCGAGATGCGCCTATTAAAACGAAGCTCTTTATCGAGATTCTAAAGTCAGTTGTTGGCGAAGATGTGCCTATTTGGGAGCAGAATATTCCTGATTTTGATGTCTTGTATGGCCATTAGAGCTTATGTTTATTCGCGCGGGTTGTATCTATACATAAATAGGCCCCAACAAAAAAGCCTTAGTACCGATGGAGCCAGAATTTTCACGGTTTATTTTATTCAGTGATAGGCAGAATATTGTCCAAATTCGATTACCTGTCGCGATTGTGAATGAAAATCTGGTATAAGTTGGAGCTGAAAGAATGAGGTTGGTGTTAAGGCTACTGAGGTAGCCTTAACATCAAATCTATTTATGTGTACTCAACATGATCGCTATTCATTTAGAACGAACAGAATAGCTGGTGTTTTAATGTTTTTTTCTAAGTGAAAACAGAGATAAACCCACGTTGTGATGTTACCTAATTCACAAATCACTACTTCAACTATTTCTTTGCTGTGTTGTTATGGCTTTGTTTTTGTAATGCTATTTGATCACTAATCAATTTAAATTCTTCAGCTAGATCGTCATAATTTTTTTTGATTTCTGGGTCTTGTAATGCTTTTTTTTTATACTGTTCAAAACTAACAAATTGACGTTTCAATATAAAACCCTCATTAACTAAATAGTACCTTTCATTCATTTTTAAATGTCATCATGGAAAATTATAATGGTGACATGGAGCTAAATGTCACCATTTTGTCTATTCTTAATCATCAAAAATACCGCCTCAACTTGGGCGATATTTAACATCAAATCTATTTATGCGCACTATATTTAATTGTTTAAAACGCTTTATTTTTATTAAGTCGCATTGCCGTTATATATCTTAAAAATGCTCTACCTTTTTTTGTTATTATGTACTGATCATCACCAAATTCAAGCAATTCCCATATATGAAAAAAATTAAGGTAATCAGATAGATTGGACTCAGAAAATGATTGAGGATTACTTTTTTTACACTCCTCAAAGAAAGGAAGAATATCGGTGGTTTTTGCTGCTCCTGATTCTTGAGAAGATAAAAATTCAAGCAATCTAATTTGTGTGCCAAATATGTTGTAATAGATTTTTTCAAAGGCTCCGTTTAATTGCTCTTGAGCTAAGTTTTTAACAAGAATATCAATTTTCTCTTGATCACTTGGAATCTGAGCTAGTGAGCCTTGTAATCTATTTTCTACTTCTTCGCGAAAACCTGAAGGATCACTCGGAATAAAATGTTTCAAATCCTGTTGAACTGGTAAGTTCGGTTTGGCGGTTTGTTGCTCACTAAAAACAAGCTCAGCATCTTTGTACTTTGCTGACTTTAATCCTCCACTGAATATATTTTTTATTTTATCCCTGAGAAGAAATACACATATAAGAACTACTGTAGGCCAAGCTAAATTACCAGCCATTTCTACGTAAAATTGATTATCATTCATTTATACTGAACTCTTAAATAAACCATCTAATTTGATTAAAACGTTGTAACATCAAAAAATGCATTAGTGACAAACTTTAGCGATATTGCCTCTAATTAACTTAATGTACCTAATGCGGTCAGCCATTTGTTCTTATTTGTTAGGAACGTTTTTTCAAAGCTATGTTTAATTGTCTCAGCACATCTTGTGATTCTTTAACCATTTTTTCACTAACTTCAAGCTCAGCTCCATGTACTAATGAATTGCGTAATGATGTTAAATTTTTCGCTCTTTTACACAAGTCATTATCAATTACCGCATCCCTTAATAAAAAATCCAAAGCTCTCGAAACCGACATTCGATTTTGTGTATTTAAAGAAGCCCTAGAATATAAATTATAGCGGTCACAGTAACTAGAAAGTATCACTTCCATTTGATTAAAACTACTAAGAAAATCTTCCAAACTCCCTATTACAGCAGATTTAGTTGAGTCAAGCTCTTCCTTAATCTGCTGGCTCATCATCTCAATTTTTCTCGGTTCAATAACCTGAAAAATGAAGTACACGATGATACCTAAACTAGTAAAGTACGCTGACTGAGAAATATTGAGTAAAGCAACAAAAGCAAAGTTATTACTATTATAACCCTCCATTGCAATTACTAGATTTGATAACCCTAAAGTCAAGAACGTACAGAAAGTAACAACACCTAATAAGTGAAAATATCGTTTTTTTAGCCGCTTAATAGCATCTGAAAGTGAGCTATCTTCAAACTGCTCACGACTTAGTTCATTTCGGAAAAATATAAAACCGGATAATGTAAGACCATAAATACCAGCTAACACCTGTGCTGATGTTGAATAAATGTAAAGAATCTGATTCTCATTAAGTTTAAATATAGGGTCATTGATAGCAACTAGTAACGCCCCCAATGACAAAATAGAAAAACTGATTGCTACAAACCAAATAACATTTTTGATACCCAAAAAACTACCTCATTGTACTAATTAAAATTATTCAAAAGTCCCTAGCACCATATTAATATACATTTTGACTTTTACATGAAAGAACAAAAAAATAACCTATTTAACCTTAGAAATAGTACGTTCTAAACGATTAATTAAAAATGTTCGTAAGTACCATAATAAATATCAGAGTTGTTCAAAAATATAAATATATTACGTCAACATATAACCCCTACCAATACATTACTCGTATTTTATGACCCTTAATTCATCTTTATCTTTTGAGTTGTTTTTTTTGTCAAAACGCCCTATTTAACAGTATGCATCTAATTCGCACCACGCGGTTACTCTTCGTATTAAACTGAGCTGATAAGCCTCGTTTTAATACGTTGAAACTGTCAATACAAGTAAAAGTACAACATGATTATTTTGTTAACTATGTTATTAAATTTAAAAATAGAGCAGTCACTCATATTTTATTTCAAACTCACGAAAATTATTATTTAGCTAGCAAATCCGGCCTTAATTTGTCGCCACTCGCCACTCGCCACTCGCCACTCGCCACTCGCCACTCGCCACTCGCCACTCGCCACTCGCCACTCGCCACTTAATTTTCCTCAATACTCAATTTCCAGCCTGCCTTATGCCAATATTGTTGCTCGGTTGCCAGATCGGCGGCGAGGAGAGTATTGGTTGCGAGCCAATCTTTTGGCAACATTAATTGCCAATGTTCGTTATTGGCGGTAACGGTTATTGGTGGCAGTGGAACCGAACTGCGTTGACCATTTAGGGTGACAGCTAATCGTAAGGCACGAATTAACGGGTATAGCTGTTTACGCTTATAGATTGTTAATGGTGGCAGTTCATCAAGTTTAAGTCGTTTTCGTTGGCAGCGGGCTAAGGTGGCGAGCAAAGTTTGTTGATCGACATTAAATCCAGGCATGGTGCTAAAACGTAATAAATACGCGGAGTGACGATGAAAACCGGGGTAACTAATACTGAGACCTACTTCATGCAATAATGCCCCCCATGCTAACAACGTGGTTAAGGTTGGTTGTTGATCTGTCAGTGGTAACGTTAGTTGGTTATAAAGAGCAAGGGCGGTATTTTTTACGCGCTTAGCTTGAGGCTTATCGATATTATATTGTTCAGCCATTGCGGTTGCGGTTCGACTGCGTATGTCACTATGACGGAAACGTTGTTCCATTTCATACAATACGCCTTCGCGTAAAGCCCCTGCGGAAAAGTGCATTTTATCGATATTAAAGGCTGAAAAAATAGCACTTACAATCGCTACGCCAGCAGCAAAAACAGGTTTTCGGTCGTCATTTAAGCCGCTTAATACTAATTGGTGTTGGTGCTTACAGGCGATGATTGTTGTAATAAGTTGGTGTAAGCGCGGTTGGGTTATTATTCCGTCATGATGGCCTTGCGCTATCAATACCTCTTGAATCGCTTTAATCGTACCGGATGCTCCGATGACTTTTTGCCAGCCAATATGTTGATATTGATTAATTATTGTTTCTAATTTTTGGTGAACAGCTAATTGTGCCTGGGCAAAATTAACGCTATCGAGCTTACCATTTGCAAAAAAGGTTTGATTATAGCTTACACAACCTATGTGCTTACTATGCACAATATCGGTTTCAAATCCTGATCCAATGATGAATTCAGTGCTGCCGCCACCAATATCAATCACTAATTTTTTACCATGATCAGGCTGAGTATGGGTTACGCCTAAATAAATTAACCGCGCTTCTTCTGCCCCTGCAATAATTTCAATTGGAAACGGCATTATCGCTTCAGCTCGACGAATGAAAATATCAGCGTTACGTGCTTGGCGTAGCGTATACGTCGCTGCAACTCGAACATTTTGTGGTGCAAACCCTTGTAGTCGTTCAGCAAACATTGCTAAACAGGCTAAACCTCGTTCAATGGCGGCTTGGCTGAGGTTATATTGATTATCAAGCCCTGATGCTAAATGTACCCGCTGTTTATAACGACTCACAATTTGTAAGCTGTGACCAACAACGCGCGCAATCACAAGATGAAAACTGTTAGAGCCAAGATCAAGTGCCGCTATGTGTCGCGGTGGCATTGGTGGTTGTGGAGCAGGGGGGTGATTATGGTTTGGCATGGTATTTTAGCTCCTTACGTGCGCGTTGTTGATGTTGATCTTCACTACGTTTTAAATAGTGATAAATAGCGGTTTGAGCGCGTATTTTTTGCTTCTTGCCACGACTGACATAACGGTTGCTCATTGATTGATCAAGGATACGTGCTTTGACATTATCAGCCAGTTGTAGATTAGTGATATCAATAATACGTTGCTTAAGTACAGGCGCCAGAACGGGACAACCGACCTCAATGCGGCGATCAATATTACGGTACATCCAATCAGCAGAAGAAATAAACACCTTAGGATCGTCATTATTAGTAAAGATATACACTCGTGAATGTTCGAGAAAACGATCAACAATACTGATAACGGTAATATTGTCACTGATGCCTTTTATGCCAGCGATCAAGCGACACATGCCTCGAATAATTAATCGAATTTTCACACCTTGTTGACTGGCGTAATAAAGTTTATCGACCAATCCCTTATCGATTAAATTATTCAGTTTAAGGGTGATGCCAGCAGGACGGTGTTGTTGAGCGTTATCAATCTCATTTGTTATTAATTGGTATAACCGTGTGCGTGTATCTGTTGGTGATATGAGCAAGTAATTAAAGTGAACTTGCTTGGTTGGATTTGCAATGTAATCAAATAATTGCCGAACTTCAGCGGTAATTTTTAAATGTACGGTAAACAATGAAAAATCGGTATAACACGTGGCGGTTTTTTCGTTAAAGTTACCCGTACCAATATGAGCATAATCTACGGATTGATGTTGTTCCTGCCGAGTAATGAGACACAGTTTTGAATGAATTTTGACATTGGCAACCCCAAATAAGACCGTGATCCCTGCGGCGGTTAACTGTTGCGCCCAGTGAATATTGGCTTGTTCATCAAAACGGGCCTGTAGCTCAACCACCACCGTGACTTGTTTACCATTGTTCGCGGCATTAATGAGGCTATCGATAATAATAGATTGTTTGGCTACGCGATAAATACTGATGCGAATATGGCTAACGGTAGGATCGAATGCGGCTTGTTGTACAAAATCAGTGACATGCTCAAAGCTGTGATAAGGGTAATACAACAGAATGTCTTGATGTTTTATGGCATCGAAAACAGTTTTAGCATGACGAAACGGGTAACTATTGATGGTGGGTAATGGCGCATAGCTAAGGTATTTATTACCAATAATCGGAAAAGCACTTAAATCGTTAAAATGCTGAGAACACTCTGCGGCCATCACTGTATCGTAGTCGGAGAGATTAAGATTGCGATAAAAAAAGTGCTGCATTGCTGCTGGCATTGTCGGTTGATAGGTAAACCGAAGTGGGGGTGCCGTTAAACGTTGGGTGAGCCCTTGTGCTAGTTGTTGTAATAAATTATCACCACTGTTTTGCTGCAATTGATAGTCAGCATCTCGTGTTATTTTTATCGTATAAACACTCAATTGAACCGTTGAGGGAAGATCATTAAAAATGTCTCGAATATGGTGACGAATGATATTTTCGATAACCATAAGATGATGAGTACTATTATGCGATGGTAGTTGTACAAAGTGTGGTAATTGAGCCGTTGGCATTTCAATAAGCGCATATTTGATATCATGATGATGCTTTACCATTACCGCTAGGTATGAGCCGTGAGGGTGTATATATTGATCGATTTCAAAGGTGTCTGTCAGGGGGGTGACTATGATATGTGGCAAAATATGCTGACGAAAATAAGCCAATAGCCATTGCTGATGTTCAGGCGTGAGTTGCTGTTCATTATTAAGATAAATACCACACTGCGCCATCTCACAAATCAATGCAGCATAGATTTTCTCAAACGCTTGTTGGGCTTGTTGTGTCTGGTGCTGGATTTGGTTTAGCAATGAATGTGCGGCGTTATCTTGATTATTTCCACGTAATAACTGACGTTTAACTTTAGCTACACGGACTTTGTAAAACTCATCAAGATTATTGGTATAGATACCAAGAAAGCGAACCCGTTCTAGTAGTGGCACTGATTTATCCGCCGCTTCTTGAAGGACTCGCTGATTAAAGGCGAGCCAACTGCATTCTTTTTCAAGATAAATCTGATTGATGGCCATTTGAGGTTAATATCCTTATTACTTTAGCGCCAACAATATCAAATGACATGGTAAAACATCATGATTCGCGTTACATTGCTTTAATGTACGCCATCTGATTGATTTAGCTAAGTGTTTCAATATCGATAGTTAAATCATCGGCGAGTTGTTCGAGTTGCTGTTGAATCATGGCCGCACTAATTTCATGCGGTGTTTGTAATTGAAATTCAGCAATAAAAATAGGATACCCCCAATTAGGGGCGCTTTGAGTCTCGGTTTTTAATTTGGCAATATTAACGCCAAGTTGAGTTAAATGGCGAGTGACTTGTTTGACGATACCACGACGATCATTGCCCGTTACCGTGAGTTGCTGGGCAACATAAGTGGTCACGGTTTGAGTATGATCTTCTACGATGTGAATGTGTAATGCTTCAATGTCGGCTAATGCTTGACGGAGTGAGAACAGATGTTCATCCGCAACGTCTATTTGTACTATTCCCGCAAACTGCCCGCCAAGTTGGCTAAGTGAACTACTTAACCAATTCGCATGGTTGAAGTAAATGGTATCAGAGAGTTGTTCTACAAGTCCGGGCTTATCTTTACCAATAATGGTCACAATCAGTTGTTTCATTACGTCAGTCCTTGTCGTTATAACATGATGGTGGTGATTATTTGATGGTGGTGATTATTTGATGGTGGTTTTTTAAGCATGGCTGTAAAACGAGGTTTAGCCAACTCAAATCATCGTTACCAGGGGCGTTGTCATAAATCTGTCATTAAATAGCAATACACTTTTGAGCGTATAAATAGGTTAGAGGTCATAATGGCAAACGCCAGCACATTACTAAGGAAAGAAAATCGTTTTCGTCGAGGTAAAGATAAATTAACTCGCGTTGGCGTTACAGCGGGTGGTATTTTTGTGCTGATCACCTTGATGCTGATTTTCTTTTATTTGTTGTATGTGATTGTGCCTATTTTCTCATCTGTTGCTGTTAATCCTAAACAGCACTTATCATTACCAGTAACCAGCAAAACAGCGTTGTTAGGGGTGGATGATAGTAATAACATTGCTTATCGCTTTAGTCGCGATGGCAAGGTTATTTTTGTTGATCTTCAGTCATCAACGCAACAAGCACAGGTGCTAAAACAGCAGACTATTATCAATAATCCAACTGCATACGGTCTAAGTTTGCCTCGTGACGGTATGGTGGCTTATGGTACGGCACAAGGGCAGGTTAAGATTGTTAAACCTGAATTTTCGCTTACGTTTGCAGCGGCGAATAAGCACTTACAACCCAGCATTGAATATCCTTTTGGTCAAACGCCATTAGCGCTAGCTCCCGCAGGAGAGGCCATTACTCAATTAGCCATTTCTGGGCGTGATGATCGTACTATCGTAGTCGGAAAAACGGCGACCAACCACCTTTATGGATTGAGTTTATTGCTGCCTGAAAATGTGGTGCAGCGGGCAAATGGATGGCAACAGCAGCGGTTTGAGATCACTAATACTCCCGCTAAAATTGATGATTTTCAATTAACCCCAGATGGTAAAACATTGTATGTGCTGAGTGGGTCAAATTTATATTTATATAAGTTAACCGCTAACACGGCTTTTCTGCGTAAAATTGAAAATATTGTTACAGGTAACAGTAAGCCAGTATCGATTACCCTGTTGTCTGGCGCAAATTCATTATTGATCACCAATTCTGATAATACGATTTCGCAATGGTTTGAAGTGGTGAAGCAAGGGCAGCGTCAGTTAATCAGTGTTAGAACTTTTCATTTCTCTGCCAGTCCATTAGTTAAAATAGTGCCGGAATATTACCGTAAAGGCTTTTTTGCGATTCAGAAAGATGGCACGACATCGGCTTATTACACTGCTGAACGCAAAGTCATATACAAAGATAAAGTCTTCACGAAGGTTCCAACAGATATTGCCATTTCTCCCAAAGCGAATTTATTAGTAACACTCGATAATGGGCAATGGCAGAGCTACCAAGTTAAAAATGCGCATCCTGATATTGGGTTATCATCGTTATTACAAAAAGTATGGTATGAGGGCTATGCTGAGCCTGATTATGTATGGCAATCCACTTCTGCTAGTGATGAATTTGAGCCGAAATTAAGCTTAGTGCCTATAGTGTTTGGTACGCTAAAAGCGGCGGTTTATTCGATGTTTTTTGCGATTCCATTAGCATTAGCTGGCGCGATTTATACCGCTTACTTTATGTCAAATAAAGTCAGAAGAGTGATCAAACCGACAGTTGAATTGATGGAAGCATTACCTACTGTTATTTTGGGATTTTTAGCAGGGGTATGGTTAGCGCCTATTGTTGAACAATATCTGGCGGGAATAGCACTAGGAATCGTATTTTTACCGTTAGCCATTATTGTGGTTGGGTGGAGTTGGTCAATGCTGCCTGGGCAATGGCGCTCACGTATTCCTAATGGTTTCCATATCGCTTTGTTAATTCCGGTTATTGTGGCGGTAACTTATGGTTGTTTTGGTTTAAGTCCGTGGATTGAAACGCAGTTTTTTAATGGTGATTTACAAGGCTATTTAAACAACCATTTAGGGATTGGTTATGATCAGCGTAATGCGCTTATTGTCGGTATTGCAATGGGATTTGCCGTCATTCCGACGATTTTTACTATTGCAGAAGATGCTATTTTCTCGGTGCCTGCGCATTTAACTAAAGGCTCACTAGCTTTAGGGGCAACCCAATGGCAGACCTTAACCAAAGTGGTGTTACTCACTGCCAGCCCCGGTATTTTTTCTGCGATCATGATGGGACTTGGACGTGCAGTTGGTGAAACCATGATTGTATTAATGGCGACGGGCAACACCCCTGTTATGGATTGGAACTTACTGCAAGGGTTACGTACTTTAGCTGCGACCATCGCTATTGAAATGCCCGAATCAGAAGTGGGTAGCTCGCATTATCGAGTGTTATTCCTTGCCGCCTTTGTGCTGTTTGTATTTACCTTTGTCTTTAATACGATTGCTGAAGTTGTTCGTCAACGACTACGTGCAAAATACAGTTCGTTATAATAAGTGATACAGCAATGATTAAATGGTTTAAATCTGGTTCACCATGGATTTGGTTAACCGCGGGTGCCGTCAGCTTGAGCTTGGTTGCTGTACTTGGTTTATTGTTATTGATTGGCTATAAAGGCTTGAGCTATTTTTGGCCGGCCCCTGTGTATCAGTTTGATGTTAATCTCAATGGCAAACCGCAAGTCGTTATTGGTGAACTTTATCAACGTACTATGGTGCCGGTAGATCAACTTGCCGATGCTGGGGTTGACGTTAGTCAATTTACTAAAGACAGTGTGCCACGGTATTTAATTAAAACCAGGAATCGCGGTCAGGGTGCACTTGATTTCTTAACTGTATTAAGTACTCAAATCATTCATCAACAAATCGCCAATAATATTGCGGTGGTTGATCGTGAAAGTAATGGTAAGTTTTATGGTTATCCCGTCAGTGTGATTGAAGGCGGTGAACCTCAACCGTTATCTCAACTTTCGGTAGCGTTAGCACAAGCCAATAAAGTCCGTTCGGAATTACGCTCATTACAAAACAATGAAATTGCCAATATTAACTGGAATTTAGAACGGTTACGTATTGAAAAACGCCGTTTAGAATTACGCGGTAAACTCACGGTGGCGGATGGGCAGCGAATTGATCGTGAGCAAGCGAATTACAATACGATTTACAAAAATATTGAGAATCGATTATTTGCATTACAGGGGCAATTAGATCACGACGCGTTAGTGTTACGTGATCAAAGTGGCGCTAATGTCACTATTCCGATGATGCAAGTGCTGGATATGTGGCAACCCAATAATTTGTCATGGCTTGAAAAAGTACAGCATTGGGGCCATCAAGTTTATAAGTTTTTAGCCGAAGCACCACGAGAGGCCAATACTGAAGGTGGCGTTTTCCCTGCCATTTTTGGTACGGTGTTTATGGTGCTATTAATGAGTATCATGGTGACGCCACTAGGCGTGCTTGCGGCGGTATATTTACATGAATATGCCAGTAATAATCGGTTTACTAATTTAATTCGCATTGCAGTGATCAATCTCGCGGGCGTACCCTCAATTGTGTATGGTGTGTTTGGATTAGGCTTCTTTGTGTATATGGTTGGCGGCACTATTGATGATGTGTTCTTCTCTGCGCAATTGCCGACTCCAACTTTTGGCACGCCGGGTATTTTATGGTCAGCATTAACACTTGCTATCATGACCTTACCAGTAGTGATTGTGTCAACTGAAGAAGGGTTAGCCCGTATTCCTAGCTCGGTACGTAATGGCTCATTGGCGCTAGGGGCAACACAGGCTGAAACCTTATGGCGCATTGTATTGCCAATGGCGAGCCCTGCAATCATGACTGGATTGATTCTTGCTGTTGCTCGGGCGGCAGGAGAAGTTGCACCATTAATGCTGGTGGGGGTGGTGAAAATGGCACCGACATTGCCGCTAGATATGCATTTCCCATATGTTCACTTAGATAGAAAATTCATGCACTTAGGTTATCATGTGTATGATGTTGCTTTTCAAAGCCCTAATGTTGAAGCTGCGCGCCCATTAGTGTACGCAACCTCGTTTCTATTAGTCACCGTTATTATCAGTTTAAACTTAACGGCTATTGCGATTCGTAATCACCTTCGGGAAAAATTCCGCGCTTTAGAGCAATAACCCTAAGTATCAATAAGATGAGAACAACTATGTATAACGATCGTTCGCTCTTTACTGACCACCCGCCACTGGGGTTATTTGAGCCATTAGATTTATCGCTATTAGCCGAAGATAAAACGGCCTTATCCATTGAAGGTTTGAATCTGCACTATGGTCAAACGCAAGCATTGTTTGATATCAATATGCGAATTGCTAAAGGTCAGGTGACAGCATTTATCGGACCTTCAGGTTGTGGTAAATCAACCTTGTTAAGCTGTATTAATCGAATGAATGATCTGATTGATGGCTGTCATATTGATGGTAAAGTCATGCTTCATGGTCAGAATGTGTACGATAAAAATGTTGATGTTGCAGCGCTGCGGCGTCAAGTCGGAATGGTATTTCAACGGCCTAATCCTTTTCCTAAATCTATTTATGAAAATGTTGTTTACGGACTGCGATTGCAAGGGATCAACGATCGCCGCGTGCTTGATGATGCGGTTGAAAGCTCATTGCGCTCAGCGGCATTGTGGGATGAAGTAAAAGGGCGGTTGCATGAGAATGCATTTGGTTTGTCAGGCGGTCAGCAACAACGATTAGTCATTGCTAGAGCAATAGCCATCGAACCTGAAATTTTATTATTAGATGAGCCGACATCAGCCTTGGATCCGATATCAACCTTGACCATTGAAGAGTTGATTAATGAGCTTAAAGCCAAATATACCGTTATCATCGTCACTCATAATATGCAGCAAGCGGCGCGAGTTTCCGATCAAACTGCTTTTATGCATATGGGTGAGCTAGTGGAATATACCAGTACCAATGATATATTTACCACTCCCAAAGAAAAACGCACTGAGGATTACATTACCGGGCGTTATGGTTAAGGACCGACAGCATGTTAAATACAATTAGCCTTGGCCGTCATATTTCTGGTCAGTTTAACCATGAATTAGAAAGCATTCGCACCCATGTGTTAGCCATGGGCGGCTTGGTTGAACAGCAGTTAGCAGATAGCTTAAAAGCATTACATAAACAAAATGAAGAATTAGCCAAACGGGTGATTAAAGACGATCATAAAGTCAATGCGATGGAAGTGGCTATTGATGAAGCTTGCACGCGTATCATTGCTAAACGTCAGCCGACAGCCAGTGATTTACGGTTAGTGATTGCGATTATTAAAACCATTACTGATTTAGAGCGGATTGGTGATGTTGCTGAAAGTATTGCTAAAGTGGCGTCAGAAAATTTCACCAATAAGCAATATAACTTATTAGTTTCACTGGAATCGTTAGGTCAGCACGCGGTGCGAATGTTGCATGAAACCTTAGATGCATTTGCACGAATGGATGTAAAAGCGGCGATTGAAGTGTATCAAGAAGATGATCGTATTGATCGTGAATATGAAGCGATCATACGGCAATTAATGACTTATATGATGGAAGATCCTAATTCAATACCAAATGTGATGAAGGTAATGTGGGCTGCGCGTTCGATTGAGCGGGTAGGGGATCGCTGCCAAAATATTTGTGAATATATTATCTATTTTGTACAAGGCAAAGATATTCGCCACACAAATCCTGAAGATATTAAAAATATGCTTTAGCAACGAACATTGCTTATGTTGTAACGACACTAAAATTAAGCGATATCGTAAAAATAAAAGGGACGTGATGATCTTAAATTAAGATGATACGTCCCGTTTTTGTTGGTGGTGGTAATGATTATCACAGCTTAAGTTGAGCCACCACTGCCGCTATATTTTCGACACCTGTGATTGGAATCGCGAAATCGTCAATGTCTGCGCTACCCATATGTGCTTGTTTCGCTACTGTAATCATATGACTTGGGCGGGTGGTTTTACCCGAAAGGTGGATCTCGTTGATGCCTGTTCGAGCAATGATGTCACGGACGTTATGACTATTGACGCCCGCACCTGCCATAATTTTTAAGCGATTACCGCAGTATTGATGCATTTGGTTAATCATACCAATACCGTCATAAGCATTGGCTTGTAAACCTGAAGTGAGAATGCGTTCACAGCCAGCCGCCATAATCGTATCAAGTGCAGCCATAGGCTCAACACATTGATCGATGGCGCGATGAAAGGTGATCCCCATTCCCTGAGCTTGTTTAACGAGACTCGTAAGAATAGTGTTATCCACTAAGCCCTGTGCGGTTAATACACCGACAACCACACCTTGTAATCCTGCTTGTTTAGCCGCAAAAATATCTGCCAGCATGACTTCAACATCTTCACTGCTGAATAAAAAATCACCTTGGCGCGGGCGAATCATCGCATAAACAGGAATGGTGGCATATTTAGCTGCGGCAGACATAAACCCAGCGCTAGGTGTGAGTCCACCCAATGCTAACGATGAGCACAGTTCGATACGGGTTGCGCCTGCTTGTTGCGCATTATGAAGCGATTCAAGATTATCGATACAAACTTCAAGTTGAATAGTCATTGATTATTAACAGTATGGTATTTAAGAGGGTATTCAGTGTAGAAGATTATTGCAGAGGGGGCGAATAGCGGTGATTGATTATGTGCGGTTGGTTGAAAATGAAATAACGTGGTAAACACGAGATAAAAAAAGGGCCCGGTATATTCCGGGCCTCATTCTATTTTTATTTGAGCTGACTTTGGCTCTATGTAGCACTAATGCGATTTATAACACCGTGAGCGTGGTGTTAGCAGGTAATTACTTACCTAGATCTGCAGTGTGCTCAGATAGGTAGTCCGCTACACCTTTTGGTGATGCGTCCATACCTGCTTTACCTTCTTCCCACTGAGCTGGACATACTTCGCCATGCTTCTGGTGGAAGTTCAACGCATCAACCATACGTAGCATTTCGTCGATATTACGACCTAGTGGTAGATCGTTAATTACTTGGTGACGAACCATGCCGTCTTCATCGATAAGGAAAGAACCACGGAAAGCAACACCAGCTTCTGGATGCTCAACATCGTAAGCTTTACAGATTTCGTGCTTAATATCAGCAACTAGCGGGTATTTAACTTGACCGATACCGCCATCTTCAATAGCAGTGTTACGCCATGCGTTGTGTGAGAACTGTGAATCAATTGAAACACCAATAATTTCTACGCCTTTCGCTTGGAAATCTTCAAAGCGTTTATCAAAAGCAATAAGCTCTGATGGGCATACGAAAGTAAAGTCTAGTGGGTAAAAGAAAACTACTGCTTTTTTACCTTTAGTAAATTCTGCAAAGTTGAAAGTATCAACGATTTCGCCGTTACCTAGAACCGCTGCAGCAGTAAAATCTGGTGCTTGACGACCTACTAGTACCATTTTGGTGCTCCTTAAATATTGGGGGTTGCCAACCTTTTTAGGCGGGCTCCATACTTGGACGAGACAAACTATAGCTAAACTGTTAAATTGAAAAAAGCGGAATAAACAGATTAAAGTAATCGAAAAATACGATGAATAAATTTCCATCACTTAAACAGCTACATTATTTAGTTACTCTATCGGAAACATATCATTTTGGCGAAGCAGCTAAACGGTGTTTTGTGAGCCAGTCGACATTAAGTTCTGGTATTCAAAATCTTGAAGACTTACTCGATTGTCATCTTGTTGAGCGTGATACCAAAGCGAAAACCTTGGTTTTTACGTCTATGGGTGAGCAGGTAGTTGATAGAGCACGTGAATTATTGGCGTGCAGTCGCGACTTGGTAGAGCTTTCTCGTTGTTGTGGTGATGGTATGGAAGGCCCATTACGGGTTGGCTGTATTCCTACTATTGCCCCATTTTTGCTGTGTGGCTTAGTGCAACAGGTGAATGCGTTATACCCTAAATTGAATTTATTATTGCGGGAAGATACCACTACCAATTTATTAGCCGCGCTGCAACATGGCGAAATGGATGTGTTAATTTTAGCGTTACCCGTCGATATTAATGGAATGGCAAGTAAAGTGGTTGGGCGGGATGCGTTTAAGATGGTGATCAGTAAGCACCAAGCAGATTCTGTGACGATGCCATTGCATTATGCTGATTTACCCGATAAATCCGTGTTCTTATTAGAAAAAGAACATTGCTTAACTGAACATGCTGTATCTGCATGTCAATTGACGGCGAAAGAGAAAATTAATCCCTTTACGGCAACGAGTTTACATACTGTGGTACAAATGGTTGCCAATGGCTTGGGAACGACGTTTATTCCACAAATGGCAATAAATCATGGAATTTTAGAAAATCAAAATTTAGTGGTTATTGAACCGCCCGGCCAAGATGCTTACCGTGAAATTGGCTTAGTATGGCGACCAACATCAAGCCGTATAGCAACGTTTGATAAGTTAGGCGATATTGTTAAAAGTTTATTGTAAGCCTTCTTTTATTATGATAACGACATAAAATGCCTGAAGTAATGATGAATAACGCGCACTATTATTTTTGGCGTTATTATCGTTGTTCAGGCTTTTTTATTGAGGTTGCATTCTACTATAGCTATTTGGGGCTGTTTTTAGTTGAAAATAGCAACTTTCTAATAATAACTAAAATATTATATTATCGAGTGAGTTATCTATAACTTACTGTTTTGTTGGTTAAATTTATTTCTCTCTACAAACTAAGCGAATATTTATTTTAGTTCTTATGACTTTCGCTTATTTTATTTTTGGCTTTCATTGAAACTAATAATTATATTAATCATACGGTTATATTTAATATAAATTCAGCTGTTTGTTTAAAACACTTTTTTAAATAATCGCTATTGCGCCATGCTTTGTAATTAAATTACGTAACTAGCTATAAAAAAGTATTGTTTACGCAAAAACCTAAATTCCGAGTTAATTGCTAAGATTTTTATGAATTAAGTATATTGCACAGGTATGCTTTATTTGTAACTCATTGAATATTTTTATTTTTATTTTTTGCTTTAGGCTGGGTGAAATCAGTGTTATTTGCATTCTGACGCAGGTTACGGCAACGTAAATAAGTGCTTAGAATAATTCAACAGGGAGTCATTGCTTTTGTTATTGATAAAAGTAGTGATTAAGTTACATGCTGGAGGTGCAATATGACAGACACAGCCATTCAAGCCAATGCTCATTCTCAGTTATTACTGCAGCAACCTCTGACGGAACAGCAACAACAGATTTTAACTGCAGATGCATTATCCTTTATTGCACGGTTAGTTGAACGATTTGCTGAGCGAGTACCGTTATTGTTAGAGGCCCGTGAATTGCAGCAATTAGCGATTGATCGTGGTCAACTCCCCGATTTTTTACCTGAGACTCACGCTATTAGAGAATCAGAGTGGAAAATACAAAATATTCCCCATGATTTACAAGATCGTCGTGTCGAAATTACCGGCCCCGTTGATCGTAAAATGGTTATCAATGCATTAAATGCTAACGTAAAAGTATTTATGGCAGATTTTGAAGATTCTTTTTCGCCATCATGGAATGCGATTCTTGATGGGCATCAAAATTTGCGTGATGCAGTTAATGGCACCATCAGTTATACCCATCCTCAAACGGGCAAGCAGTATCAACTTAATGATGATCCGGCGGTATTGATTTGTCGCGTCCGTGGTCTGCATTTATTAGAAAAAAATATACTCTGGAATGGACTGCCAATCCCCGGTGCATTACTTGATTTTGCATTGTATTTTTATTTGAACCACCAAGCATTATTAGCCAAAGGCAGTGGCCCTTATTTCTATTTACCTAAACTGCAAAGTTTTAGGGAAGCGGCGTGGTGGAGTGATGTGTTTAGTTTCACTGAAGATGAATTTGGTTTAACACGCGGCACCATTAAAGCAACGGTATTGATTGAAACCTTACCCGCTGCGTTTGAGATGGATGAGATATTATTTAATCTTAAAGAGCATATCGTTGGTCTTAATTGTGGCCGTTGGGATTATATCTTTAGTTATATAAAAACCTTACGTAATTTCCCTGAGCGTATTTTGCCTGATCGCCAAGTGGTGACCATGGAAAAACCATTTCTTAACGCATATTCACGGTTATTAGTCCGTACTTGTCATCGTCGTGGTGCATTAGCGATGGGGGGGATGGCTGCCTTTATTCCAGCGAAAGATCCCAAGCAACAAGCATGGGTATTAAATAAAATTCAAACGGATAAAGCGCTGGAAGCGAATAATGGCCACGATGGTACTTGGGTTGCTCATCCAGGGCTTGCGGATACTGCGCGCGCTATTTTTGATGAAGTGCTCGATCAGCGTATCAATCAATTAAATGTCAGCCGTGAAGAGGACGCGCCAATTACTGCGGCTGAATTATTAGCCCCTTGTGATGGCGAACGAACCGAAGCGGGGATGCGGCATAATATTCGCGTGGCTGTGCAATACATTGAAGCGTGGATCTCAGGTAATGGTTGTGTGCCTATTTATGGCTTGATGGAAGATGCGGCAACGGCAGAAATTGCACGTGCCTCAATTTGGCAATGGATAAAACATGGAAAAACTTTATCCAATGGTCAAGTGGTGACTAAAGCCTTATTTGCGCAAATGTTGACTGAAGAAATGCAAGTCTTACAGCAAGAGTTAGGCCAAGAGCGCATTGAAGCGGGGCGTTTTGATGAAGCCACTTATTTAATGTCGCACTTAGCAACCAGTGATGAGTTAGACAACTTTTTAACCTTAAAAGGTTATGACTACTTAGTGTAATAACGGATTACCGCCAATTGACTAGAGGGATATTATTATGACATTAACTCGCCAACAACAAATTGCTGCCCTAGAACAAGATTGGGCTGAAAATCCACGCTGGAAACACGTTAAGCGTACTTACACCGCAGAAGAAGTCGTTAATCTTCGTGGTTCATTTATTCCTGAGCATACTATTGCTCAACGTGGTGCTGATAAATTATGGGAATTGGTTAATGGTAGTGCTAAAAAAGGCTATGTTAATTGTTTAGGTGCTTTAACGGGTGGGCAAGCAGTACAACAGGCAAAAGCCGGTATTGAGGCGATTTATTTATCAGGTTGGCAAGTGGCCGCTGATAATAATACCGCATCAGCAATGTACCCTGATCAGTCACTATATCCAGTAGATTCTGTGCCTGCGGTGGTGAAGCGGATCAATAATTCTTTTCGACGGGCGGATCAAATTCAATGGTCTAACGGTGGTTCACCTGCTGATGGTGTTGATTATTTCTTGCCGATTGTTGCCGATGCAGAGGCTGGATTTGGCGGCGTGCTAAATGCTTATGAATTAATGCGTAACATGATTGAAGCGGGGGCTGCTGGGGTTCACTTTGAAGACCAATTAGCGTCAGTGAAAAAATGTGGTCATATGGGCGGCAAGGTGTTAGTTCCCACTCAAGAAGCGGTACAAAAATTAGTGGCGGCACGTTTAGCGGCTGACGTTGCTGGAACGACAACCTTGGTTATTGCTCGTACTGATGCTAATGCGGCAGATCTGTTGACGTCAGATTGTGATTCATACGATAAAGATTTTATTATCGGTGATCGCTCTGCCGAAGGCTTTTATCGTGTTCGTGCAGGGATTGATCAGGCTATTTCACGTGGTCTTGCGTATGCACCTTATGCGGATTTAATTTGGTGTGAAACTGCCAAGCCATGTTTAGAAGAAGCGCGTAAATTTGCCGAAGCCATTCATGAGCAATATCCTGATCAGTTATTAGCCTACAATTGTTCACCGTCGTTTAATTGGGAAAAGAACCTTGATGCTGAAACCATTGCTAAATTCCAACAAGAATTAGCGAACATGGGTTATAAGTACCAGTTTATTACGCTCGCGGGTATTCATAATATGTGGTTCAACATGTTTGAATTAGCACATGCTTATGCGCAAGGCGAAGGTATGCGTCATTATGTTGAAAAAGTACAACGTCCGGAGTTTGAAGCAGCGAATAAAGGCTATACCTTTGTTGCCCATCAACAAGAAGTGGGTACGGGCTACTTTGATACTATGACTAATACCATTCAAGGTGGTAATTCGTCAGTGACGGCATTGACGGGTTCAACTGAAGAAGAACAGTTTAAATAAGCACTATTTATATCGGCATTAAACTATCGAGGGGAGCGTGACGCTCCCTTTTTTTATTGCTATTGAGTATTACAATTGATTTAGTAGGTCGTCATCCTCAAGGTTGTCTTGTTCCTGTTCAACAGGATCCACTTCGTCTTGCATTTCTAATAATGTTACCGCAATCGCAACAAAATCACTGTTGGTAATAATCCCCACCAGTTGTTTATTCTCAAGCACAGGTAAGCAGCCAATTTGATGTTTTTGCATATACAGTGCGGCTTCTTTAAGTCCTGCGTGGCTATCAACACTAAAAATATTACGGTTCATGCAATGTTCAAGTAAAGCTTCTAATGGTGAGTGTGAATGATTAGTGATAATAGATTTTAAATTAGAGTCTTGAGCGGCAAGAACATCACGTTGTGAAATGAGTCCCAGTAAATGGTGATTATGATCAGTAATCGGTATATGGCGAATAGACTGGGTTTGCATCATCTCTTTGGCATCAAATAAGGTGTCATTACGTGATAATGTGTGCGGTTTTAGTGTCATCATATCGGCAACAGTAAACATAGAAACCTCCCGTCTGTTATCTACTAGCTAAGATATTATTTCGAAATCTACTCTTTTGAATGTAGCGAATTATGGAAGATTATCCCATGACAGTGGTCATAAATTTCAAATGTCACCAATGATTAAACTTTTTCTTTTATTGCTAAATCAAGGGAAATTAACAAGGACAGCGGCAGTTTCGTTATGGAATCTGCGCTTTAATTGCTTCGGAGTTTCGCATCTTTGGTGGAGTTAAGTATAATGCTCGCTTGCTGTTATTTAAGGCGTATTACGATGCAAGTTTCTGATTTTGATTTTGAGTTACCAGATGAGCTAATTGCTCGCTACCCACAACCTGAACGTACCGCGAGTCGTTTGCTACATATGACAGGCAACACTGGTGAATTAACACATAAAGGTTTTAAAGATGTGTTAGATCTGGTCGAGGCTGGGGATTTATTAGTGTTTAATAATACCCGTGTTATTCCTGCGCGTATGTATGGTCATAAAGCGTCTGGTGGTAAAATTGAAGTGTTAGTTGAGCGCATGTTGGATGATAAATCCATTCTTGCCCATGTGCGCGCATCTAAACCACCAAAGCCTGGTAACGAGTTGTTATTAGGTGAAAATGGTGAGTTTTCTGCTGAAATGGTTGCTCGTCATGATGCGCTATTTGAAATTCGTTTTAACAGCGATAAAACTGTATTAGAGATTTTAGATGCGGTGGGGCATATGCCATTACCACCGTATATTGATCGTCCAGACGAAGATGCAGATAAAGAGCGTTACCAAACAGTTTATAACGCTAAGCCGGGTGCGGTTGCAGCGCCTACTGCGGGTTTACACTTTGACGATAAGCTGATGGCTGATCTAAAAGCGAAAGGTGTTAATTTTGCCTTTGTGACCTTACATGTTGGTGCTGGAACATTCCAACCAGTACGTGTTGATGATATTAACGATCACCACATGCACTCTGAATATGTTGAAGTGCCACAAGAAGTGGTTACTGCGGTTAATGAAACCCGCGCTAATGGTGGTCGTGTTATTGCCGTTGGTACAACATCGGTACGCTCACTAGAAAGTGCTGCACAAGATGCGATCAAAAATGGCACAGAGCTAAAACCTTTCTTTGGTGATACTGAAATCTTTATTTTCCCAGGGTATCAGTTCCAGCTAGTGGATGTATTAATTACTAATTTCCATTTGCCTGAATCAACATTGATTATGCTTGTGAGTGCATTTGCTAGTTATGAGTACACCATGAATGCTTATCATCAAGCAGTGACTAATCAATATCGTTTCTTTAGTTATGGCGACTCGATGTTTATTACCCGTAAAAATGTGTGATATTGATTACGTTAACACTTATTAAAAATTAAGTATTTAGGCTGCTTTTTGTTACAATTGCAGCCTTTGTTGTCTCTGCTATATGATATAAATTTATTTCTATAGAATTTACAACATAATAAATACTTTTGGGCTCCACTTTGCCGTTATGCTTACTTACGATAACACCAATGTTGAGAGCGACAATGGCCGTTATAAACGACCATTATTTTTGTGGCTGATCAGGCAATAGCCTGTGGGGCTTAATCCCATAATGGGAATATTGTCAGATTGTTTCTCTGGCTTTTGGAGGTCTTGTGAAATTTGAATTAGATAAAACGCAAGGTCGCGCACGTCGCGGTCGCTTGCAGTTTGAACGTGGTACGGTTGAAACCCCTGCATTTATGCCTGTAGGTACTTACGGTACTGTTAAAGGTATGACACCTGAAGAAGTTGAAGAGACAGGTGCACAAATCATTCTAGGTAATACGTTCCACTTGTGGCTACGTCCTGGACAAGAAGTGATGAAGATGCACGGTGATTTGCATGACTTTATGCAATGGAAAGGTCCAATCTTAACCGATTCAGGCGGTTTCCAAGTATTTAGTCTTGGTGCACTGCGTAAAATCACTGAAGAGGGTGTACATTTCCGTAACCCTGTAAACGGTGACAAAATTTTCATGGACGCAGAAAAGTCGATGGAAATTCAGTATGACTTAGGCTCTGATATCGTAATGATTTTCGACGAGTGTACGCCATACCCTGCAACCCACGATGAAGCTAAAAAGTCGATGGAAATGTCACTTCGTTGGGCTCAACGTAGTCGTAACCATTTCGATAAGCTAGAAAATCCAAATGCGCTATTTGGTATCGTACAAGGTGGCGTATATGAAGATTTGCGTGATGTTTCTGTTGAAGGCCTAACTAACATTGGTTTTGACGGCTATGCTGTAGGCGGTTTGGCTGTTGGTGAACCAAAAGAAGATATGCACCGTATTCTTGAGCATACTTGTCCAAAATTACCGCAAGACAAGCCACGTTACCTTATGGGTGTAGGCAAGCCTGAAGATCTTGTTGAAGGCGTACGTCGCGGTATCGACATGTTTGACTGTGTAATGCCAACGCGAAATGCACGAAATGCACACTTGTTTGTGACTGGCGGTGTGATCAAGATCCGTAATGCGAAACATAAAACAGATACAACACCACTAGATCCTGAGTGTGACTGTTACACTTGTCGTCATTACTCAAAAGCGTATCTATATCACCTAGACAAATGTAATGAAATTCTAGGTGCGCGCTTAAATACAATTCACAACCTACGCTACTACCAACGTTTGATGGCAAGTATTCGTAAGTCGATTGAAGAAGATCGTTTCGATGCATTTGTAGAAGAATTCTACGCGCGTCGTGACCGTGAAGTTCCACCATTACAAATTGTATAAATCATAATAAACCGAGGACGTTATAAATGAGCTTTTTTATCTCTCAAGCACATGCCGCAACTGAAGGTGCTGCTCAAGGTGGTTCACCGTACCAGTTATTCATTATGCTGGGTCTGTTTGCTGTCATTTTTTACTTCATGATTTACCGTCCACAAGCTAAGCGTGTTAAAGAACACAAAACGCTAATGAGCTCGATGAGTAAAGGCGACGAAGTAATGACAAACGGTGGTCTTTTAGGTCGCATTACTAAGTCTTCATCTGAAAGTGATTACATTGTTATTGCGCTAAACGACAACACTGAAGTTACTATCAAAAAAGACTTCATCACCGCCGTTTTGCCAAAAGGCACAATGAAGTCTTTATAAGACTATAAAAAAACATTCGCTTTGAAGGATCATAGCAGTGCTTAACCGATACCCTCTGTGGAAGAACTTATTAGTGTTGTTCGCACTAATTATAGGTTTGCTTTATGCACTTCCCAACGTATACGGTGAAGATCCAGCGATTCAAATAACTGGGGCGCGTGGCGCCTCAGTTACTATGAACGCTCTGGATACTGTCACCGAAGATTTAAAAAAGAACAATATCCCCTATAAGTCAGTTGTATTTGAAAAAGGCTCTGTATTGGTCCGTTTTCAAGATACTGATACTCAAATTAGTGCCCGCGATATTCTTAATAGTGAGTTAGGCGACAACTATATTGTTGCTCTTAACCTCGCGCCATCAACCCCCTCTTGGTTAGAAGCTATTGGTGCGACACCGATGAAGCTTGGCTTAGACCTACGTGGTGGTGTTCATTTCCTTATGGAAGTGGATATGGATGCGGCGATGGAAAAGCTATTAGGTCAGCAAGAAGAAACATTCAGAACTGAACTACGCCAAGATAAAATTCGTTATCGTGCCATTGATAAAAGTAAAGAAACGGTTTCTGTACGTTTACGCGATGCCGCTCAACTTGAGCAGGCAAAAGCGGTATTAGAGCCTCTTCATCCCGATATGATCTTTACTGAAAGTGAAGCGAAAGGACGTTTTGTATTAATCGCTAGTTTCTCTGAAGCGCGTCTTCAAGAAATCCGTAATTATGCTGTTGATCAAAATATTACGATTTTACGTAACCGTGTTAATGAATTAGGCGTAGCTGAACCATTAGTACAGCGTCAAGGTGCTAACCGCATTGTGGTTGAGTTACCAGGCGTTCAAGATACTGCACGCGCAAAAGAAATCTTAGGCGCAACTGCAACACTTGAGTTCCGTGAGGTTGATAGTAGTGCCGATCTTGCGGCTGCCGCAGCAGGACGAGTTCCTGCGGGTAGTGAAGTGAAGATGACCCGTGATGGTCGTCCTGCGGTATTGAAAAAGCGCGTTATTTTAGCGGGTTCTCATATTACAGATGCGACATCAAGTGCTGATGAATATGGACGTCCTCAAGTGAATATTTCGCTTGATACCGAAGGCGGTAGCAAAATGACGGCGTTCTCACGTAATAATGTCGGCAAATTAATGGCGACCGTATTTACTGAGTACAAAGACAGCGGTAATCGTACTTCTGAAGGTAAAGTCATTCTTGAAAAGCACGAAGAAGTGATCAACCAAGCGACGATTCAAACGGCACTTGGACGTAACTTCCGTATTACAGGCATTGATTCACAGCCAGAAGCGCACAACCTCGCATTGTTATTACGTGCAGGTGCGTTGATTGCACCGATTTCAATTGTTGAAGAGCGCACCATTGGTCCATCTATGGGTCAACAGAATATTGATATGGGTATTCAGGCGTGTATCTGGGGTATGGTCGCTGTAATGCTATTTACCTTATTGTACTACCGTGGTTTTGGTTTGATTGCTAACCTCGCATTGATGATGAACTTGGTGTTAATTATTGGCGTAATGTCGATGATTCCAGGGGCAACCATGACCTTGCCAGGTATTGCCGGTATTGTATTAACCGTCGGTATGGCGGTTGATGCTAACGTGCTTATTTTTGAACGTATTCGTGAAGAATTACGTGATGGACGCAGCCCGCAACAAGCGATTCAACAAGGTTACGGTAATGCGTTTAGCACCATTGCCGATGCCAATATCACCACTCTAATGACAGCGATTATTTTATTTGCTGTTGGTACGGGGGCAATTAAAGGCTTTGCAGTGACACTATCGATCGGTATTTTAACCTCGATGTTTACGGCAATTATCGGTACTCGTGCTGTGGTTAACTTAATCTATGGCGGCAAACGCGTAGATAAGTTGTCAATTTAGGAGGGCGCATAAATGAAACAATTATTGAATACCGATAAAGTTACTGACTTTATGCGTTGGTCAAAATTAGCGTTTATTTTTTCGCTAATGATGATTACAGCTTCTATTGCGACAATATCAACCAAAGGTTTAAATTGGGGCTTAGACTTTACTGGCGGTACGCTAATTGAAGTTAGCTTTCAAAACCCAGCGGATTTACCGTTAATTCGTGATTCACTAGCAAAGTCAGGTTTTGGTGATGCGATTGTGCAGAACTTTGGTACTGCGCGTGATGTGATGGTGCGATTACAGCCTCGTGAAGGTATTAAAGGTGAGATTCTGGGGAACCAGATCATTGATGCTTTAAAAACCGGTACTGGTCAGCAAGTTGAAATGCGCCGTGTAGAATTTGTCGGCCCTAATGTGGGTGATGAATTAGCTGAAGCGGGTGGCTTGGCGATTCTTATCGCATTGCTGTGTATTCTGCTTTATGTCTCTGTGCGTTTTGAATGGCGTTTAGCTGCTGGTGCAGTATTGTCGTTAGCACACGATATTATTATTACGGTTGGTATTTTTTCGATACTACAAATCGAAGTTGATTTAACTATTGTGGCAGCATTGCTAACAGTAGTGGGTTACTCACTTAACGATACTATCGTGGTGTTTGACCGTATTCGAGAAAACTTCCGTAAGATGCGTAAGCAAACCGCTGAAGAAATTATGAACTGTTCACTTTCTCAAACATTAAGTCGAACATTAATTACGTCTAGTACTACTTTGTTTGTTGTTATTGCCTTGTTCTTAAAAGGCGGCGCAATGATTCAAGGTTTTGCCTTAGCCTTATTAATTGGTATCACGGTTGGTACTTATTCTTCAATCTATGTAGCATCTGCGTTAGCGCTTAAATTGGGTATTACCCGTGAGCACTTAATGCCGACGCCGATAGATAAAGAAGGTGAAGAACTGGATGCCATGCCTTAACGGTAACGCATAAATAGATGTTGTAATAACTATCTATCTAGACGGAGTCTTCGGGCTCCGTTTTTTTATGTGTCCAATAAGACGGACAGTAATGACAATATGATTTTATTGTCTATTTTTAATGGATTTTTAGTGTAAGGCTATGGATAAAATAAAAGCTTGAATAAACAGACTGAGTGGACAAAGTCAGCCGTAGTAACGTGTGAGCATTACAAGTATGAGTACAAGTATGAGAATGAGTAAAAACGGGACAATAAAGCCGAGGTGGGTGAGGTTAAATATAAGCCGTAATAGAATTAAAAATAAGAGTAATAGAAACAAAAACGCCCCGCTGGTGGATATCAGCGGGGCGTTTTTATTAACAGGTAGTAATCAGTGATTACTTAGTCAATGCTTCGCTACCGAGTTCACGGATTTTAGCTAGCATTGGTTTAACTACACGTGCGTTACCAGCAACAATGTTACCAGTCGTTAGGTAGTTAGTGTTACCTGTAAAGTCAGCACAGATAGCACCAGCTTCACGCGCGATTAGTTCACCAGCAGCAAGTTCCCAAGGCTTTTGGCCTAGTTTGAATACGCCATCAACACGGCCAGCAGCTAGGTAACAAAGATCCAATGCAGTACAACCTGATTGACGCATGTCATCACATTCTACAAATAAAGCATTTTGGATTTTTAGGTAGCTTTCAGCGTGTTGCTTAGCGGCAAAAGGAAGACCTGTTGCTAACACAGTACCCGTTAGATCACGAGGTTGTGATGCACGTAGACGTAGGCTGTTAAGTTGCGCGCCTGCACCACGAGTAGCTGTGAATAGTTCGTTACGAGCTGGGTCGTAAACGGCTGCAACTTCTGTACGGCCACGCATGCGTAGAGCGATAGAAACTGCATAGTGAGGGTAACCACGAACGAAGTTCTTGGTGCCATCCACTGGGTCAATAATCCACTGACACTCTTTGTCACGTCCTTCTTTCGTACCAGACTCAGCTGCAATGATGCAGTGATCAGGGTAAGATTTTAGGATTGTCTCGATGATGATAGCTTCTGCTTCATGATCGATATTGGTAACAACATCATTACCTTTATTAGCAACCTCAATAGATTGAGGTTTTTCTAGAGATTTAATGACATGGTCACCAGCCTTTCGCACGGCGCGAATGGCAATATTAAGCATCGGATGCATAGGATTTTCCCAACGGATGTTAAAGAACATAAAAAGCGGCGGCGAGTATAACAGAGCTATAAAAAAATGGAAGTGGTTATTTTTTCGACGTTAGCCGATGTGGAAAAAAATGAAAATGGCAGTATTTTATTTATTGATGGACCTAATAGGTATTAACGTTCATCAAATAGACATGTTTTCTTCATTTTTGTGATGGCTGTGCTACTATCTCTGAGCGTTAAATTAGACTGGAATATAGCGACATCATGTTAGATAAAATTCGCGTTGTCCTTATCGGCACGTCACATCCTGGAAATATCGGTTCAGCAGCTCGCGCAATGAAAGTAATGGGGTTAACTAACCTTGTTCTTGTTGATCCTGCGTGTGAGATTGATAGTCATACAATTGCTTTAGCGGCAGGTGCTGCAGATGTAGTTGAGAACGCTAAGATTGTAAAAACATTAGATGAAGCCGTTGCTGATTGCGGTTTAGTGGTTGGTTCAAGTGCGCGTTCTCGTACGTTAGAATGGCCACAATTAGACCCACGTGAAAATGGCATTAAAGTCATTGCAGAATCAGAGCAGCATCCGGTAGCTATTTTATTTGGTCGTGAGCGTATCGGCTTGACCAATGAAGAATTACAAAAATGTCATTGCCATGTTTATATTCCTGCTAACCCTGAATATAGCTCATTAAACCTAGCAATGGCTGTACAAACAATAACTTATGAAGTTCGCATGGCATATCTGGATGCGACTAAACATCAATCTACTCAAGTTATTGATGAATACCCGCGCGCTGAAGAATTAGAGCGTTTTTACCAGCATCTTGAAAAAGTAACCAGCCAAACGCGTTTTATTAATAAAAACCACCCTGGCATGGTAATGGTAAAATTACGCCGTATGTTTACTCGTGCTCGCCCTGAGCAACAAGAGTTGAACATTTTACGTGGTATTTTATCGTCAGTAGAAAAAACGATTGAAACCTTAGAGAAGAACAACAAGTAATCATGGTCGCAATTATAGCGAAAGACCTATTGTTTTAGTGGGTTAAATACTTGACTAAAATAGTCAGGTATGGGAGACTGCTTGTATACATTCAAGTAGGTAGCCATGTTATGAAGTTGACCTCAAAAGGAAGATATGCGGTGACTGCAATGTTAGATGTAGCATTGCACTCACATAATGGACCAGTACCGTTGGCTGATATTTCAGAACGTCAAGGGATCTCACTGTCCTACCTAGAACAACTATTTTCGCGTCTTCGTAAAGCGGGCTTGGTCACAAGTGTTCGTGGTCCTGGTGGTGGTTATCGCTTGGGTGAAGATGCAAGCAATATCGCTGTTGGTATGGTTATCGCTGCGGTTGATGAATCAGTTGATGCAACTAAATGCCAAGGGAAAGGCGGCTGCCAAGGTGGTGTGCGCTGTTTAACTCACACTCTATGGCATGATTTAAGTGATCGTATCAGCGGATTTTTGAATAACATCACTCTTGGTGAGTTGATGAAGGATAATGATGTACAAGTTATTGCTGATCGTCAGGATGTAATCCTACGGAGTAATAATCAGCCATCGTTTGCAAATAAAAAATCACACGACAGCGCCCCTATCGGTGTCGATGTCCGCTCCTAGAGACCAGACGTTCGTGTTTTCGGAGAAGAAAATGAAACTGCCAATATATTTTGATTACTCTGCAACTTGCCCGGTAGATCCTCGTGTTGCTGAGAAAATGGTTCAGTGTTTAACTATGGATGGTACGTTTGGTAATCCAGCGTCACGTTCACACCGTTATGGCTGGCAAGCGGAAGAAGCGGTTGATGCTGCTCGTGAGTATATTGCTGAGTTAGTTAATGCTGATCCACGTGAAATTGTATTTACATCAGGTGCTACAGAATCTGATAACCTTGCAATTAAAGGTGCTGCGCATTTCTATAACAAGAAAGGCAAGCACGTTATTACATGTAAAACTGAGCACAAAGCGGTTCTTGACCCATGTCGTCAATTAGAGCGTGAAGGCTATGAGGTAACCTACCTTGAGCCTGAGTCAAATGGTCTTATTGATTTGGCAAAACTACGCGACGCAATGCGTGAAGATACTGTGCTGGTTTCTATTATGCATGTGAATAATGAAATTGGTGTTATTCAAGATATTGCAGCAATTGGCGAAATCTGTCGTGAAAACAAAACTATTTTCCATGTTGATGCAGCACAATCAGCAGGTAAACTGCCGATTGATGTGCAAACGACGAAAGTTGATCTGATTTCATTCTCAGCGCACAAAATTTACGGTCCTAAAGGTATTGGTGCACTATACGTGCGTCGTAAGCCTCGTATTCGTCTTGAAGCGCAAATGCACGGTGGCGGCCATGAACGTGGTTTCCGTTCTGGTACTTTACCAACTCACCAAATTGTGGGTATGGGTGAAGCCTTCCGTATTGCAAAGCTTGAGATGGCACAAGATTACCAACACGCTGTTGAGATGCGTGAGCGTCTACTAAAAGGCCTTGAAGGCATCGAAGAGATGTCAATTAATGGTGATGTAGAACACCGTATTCCCAACAACCTAAACATTAGTTTTGCGTTTGTTGAAGGCGAGTCATTACTAATGGCATTGAAAGATCTTGCTGTATCATCAGGTTCTGCATGTACTTCTGCAAGCTTAGAGCCATCATATGTACTACGTGCATTAGGCCTTAATGATGAACTAGCACATAGTTCAATCCGTTTCTCTTTTGGTCGTTTTACTACCGCTGAAGAAATTGACTATGCTGTTGTTCAAATTAAACAAGCAGTAGATAAGCTACGTGCAATGTCACCTCTTTGGGATATGTTCAAAGATGGCATTGATTTAAATACAGTTGAGTGGGCACACCACTAATCTGCGGTTAGACATTATTCGAGGGAATTTATCATGGCATATAGTGAAAAAGTCATCGATCATTATGAAAATCCGCGTAACGTGGGTTCATTTGACAACGACGATAAAAGCATTGGTAGCGGTATGGTGGGTGCACCAGCCTGTGGCGATGTAATGAAACTTCAGATCAAAGTAACTGAAGATGGCATCATTGAAGATGCAAAATTTAAAACTTATGGTTGTGGTTCAGCTATCGCATCAAGCTCACTGATCACTGAATGGGTGAAAGGTAAGACGTTAGACGAAGCTGCATCAATCAAGAACTCTGCAATTGCAGAAGAGCTTGAGTTACCACCAGTTAAGGTTCACTGTTCAATTCTTGCAGAAGATGCAATTAAAGCAGCAGTTAGCGATTATAAAAAGAAACACGAACAAAAATAATTTCTGAGGTTTGAAGTATGGCCATTACTATCACTGAAGCGGCAGCTAGTCGCGTATCGACTTTTTTAGCTAACCGAGGCAAAGGCATTGGTTTACGCCTCGGCGTTCGCACTTCAGGGTGTTCGGGTATGGCGTATATCCTTGAGTTCGTCGATGAACTTGACGAAGGGGATCAGGTCTTTGAAGAGCAAGGTGTAAAAATTATCGTTGATGCAAAAAGCATGGTTTATCTTGATGGTACTGAGCTTGATTTCGCCAAAGAAGGCCTAAACGAAGGTTTTCAATTTAACAACCCTAACGTGTCAAGCGAATGTGGTTGTGGTGAAAGTTTCAACGTGTAATTGCTCATAGTGTTTTATTAAACCTGGCTGCTGGCCGCCATTATGGTGAGTGAGTTGTCAGGTTTATTTTTTATATATGGCTGCGATTATGAATCATTTCGAATTATTTGGATTACCGTTTCAATTTGATGTTGACGGTGGTTTACTGGCAACACAATTCCGCGAATTACAACGTCGATTCCATCCTGACAACTTTGCTACTGCATCTGAACGTGATCGATTACTATCGGTACAAAAAGCGGCTCAGATTAACGATGCTTTTCAAACGTTAAAGAATCCTGTCTCCCGTGCTGAATATATGCTTGCTGAACGCGATGAAGATATTCGTGGTGAGCAAAAGACGTTGCAAGATATGGATTTCTTGATGCAGCAAATGGAGCTACGTGAAGCGTTGGAAGTTATTTCTGATTCAACTGATCCTGAAGCTGCTTTGTTTGATTTTGAACAACAGGCAACAGCTATGTATAAGGCACAGTTGGATAAATTGACGTGTTTATTAAGCCAAGAGAATTGGTTTGAAGCTGCAGATGCAGTACGTAAGTTAAAGTTTATTGTTAAGTTGCGTGATGAAGTCGAACGTCTTGAAGAATCATTATTCGACTAATCAGCACTTGCGTTATTTAGACAGGAACGATAATGGCATTTTTACAGATTTCTGAACCCGGTCAAAGTGCAGCACCGCATCAACAAAAATTAGCGGTTGGTATTGATTTAGGGACGACAAACTCATTAGTCGCAGCCGTTCGTAGCGGCGTTGCTGAAACATTAAAAGATGCTGAAGGGCGTTCAATTTTACCCTCTGTTGTGCATTATACTGAAAAGCATGTCATTACGGGTGATGCCGCGCGCGCTTACGCACAACGAGATCCAGTTAATACTATCCTATCGGTAAAACGTCTGATGGGACGCTCATTGGCTGATATCGAGCAGCGTTATCCACAATTGCCTTATCAATTTACGGCATCAGAAAACGGTTTACCGCAGCTAGTGACTCGTCAAGGAACGATGAACCCAGTTCAGGTATCCGCTGAAATTTTAAAATCATTAAGTCAGCGTGCAGTCGAAAGTTTAGGTGGCGATCTTGAAGGGGTGGTGATCACTGTTCCTGCTTATTTTGATGATGCGCAGCGTGCCGGTACCAAAGATGCCGCTAAGTTAGCTAATCTCAATGTTTTGCGCTTACTTAATGAACCAACAGCAGCAGCGATTGCGTATGGCCTCGATTCTGGTCAAGAAGGCGTGATTGCAGTGTATGATCTTGGTGGTGGCACCTTTGATATTTCAATTTTGCGCTTATCAAAAGGCGTTTTTGAAGTGCTTGCAACGGGGGGGGATTCAGCATTAGGCGGTGATGATTTTGATCAACTGCTTGCTGACTGGGTTTTACTTCAAGCGCAATTAACCGAGACACTTACGCCACAACAACGTCGTGAACTGCAAGATGCGGCTCAACAAGCGAAAGTAGCATTAAGTGATGCCGACAGCGTGACTATTAATGTTTTAGGTTGGCAGGGTGATATCACTCGTGAACAATTTGATGACTTAATTACGCCATTGGTAAAGAAAACCTTACTTGCCTGTCGTCGTGCAGTAAAAGATGCTGATATTACCATTGACGATGTGATTGAAACCGTCATGGTTGGTGGCTCAACTCGAGTGCCATTAGTACGTGAACGCGTAGGTGACTTTTTTGGTAAAACACCATTAACCTCGATTGACCCTGATCAAGTGGTTGCTATTGGTGCAGCTATTCAAGCTGATATTCTGGTGGGTAATAAACCCGATGCAGATATGCTGCTATTAGACGTGATTCCATTGTCATTAGGCATTGAAACCATGGGTGGCATGATCGAAAAAATTATTCCACGTAATACCACATTGCCCGTTGCTCGCGCTCAAGAATTTACCACCTTTAAAGATGGCCAAACAGCAATGTCGGTTCATATCGTTCAAGGTGAGCGTGAGATGGTGAGTGATTGTCGTTCATTAGCTCGATTTACTTTACGTGGTATTCCACCAATGGCGGCAGGTGCTGCACATATTCGTGTGACTTATCAGGTTGATGCTGATGGCTTATTGTCTGTAACGGCAATGGAAAAAAGCAGTGGAGTACAATCTTCTATTCAAGTGAAGCCATCTTACGGCTTATCGGATGATGAAATTGCTACCATGTTACGAGATTCAATGACATTTGCTCAAGATGATAAAGATGCACGTGCATTAGCGGAACAACAGGTAGAAGCCGATCGCGTTCTTGAAGGACTGATTGCTGCTCTGGCAACAGACGGCAACACGTTATTAAGTGCTCAAGAACGTGAAGAGTTAGAAACTGTAATGATGGAACTGGTTCAATTACGTCAGAGTGGCGACGCTCGTACAATTGAAGCTGGAATTAAGAAAACTGATAAGGCCAGCCAAGAGTTTGCGTCACGTCGAATGGATCAATCTATTCGTCAAGCGCTCGCTGGTCAGTCTATTGATGAGGTTTAGGCATGCCTAAGATTATAATTTTACCGAATGAAGAACATTGTCCAGAAGGCGCTATTTTAGAAGCGCAATCAGGCGAAACTATCCTAGATGTTGCATTGCGCAATGGTATCGAAATTGAGCATGCGTGTGAAAAATCTTGTGCATGTACGACCTGTCATGTTGTCGTTCGCGAAGGGTTTGATTCTCTAAAAGAGAGTGATGAACTTGAAGATGATATGCTTGATAAGGCGTGGGGACTTGAACCTGAATCTCGTTTAAGTTGTCAGGCTCGAGTAGCGGATGAAGATTTAGTGGTTGATATTCCACGTTATACCGTCAATCTTGCTTCTGAAGCCCAATAATTGATGATTAAGATAGGTCGCCATGATGGTGGCCTATTTTTTTAACTGTTGATTAGGGGGACGGCTATTTATACCAATCACAATACGTCTCTGAGCTAATGTTTTTTAAAGATGACCACGTAATTAATGGAATTGATATTGATTAAATGTGGTTAAATTAAGTATGGTAAAGTTAATAGATTGTTTTTATTCGATAAATAAGGGTTTATTATGAGTCTACAATGGATTGATTCACGTGATATTGCTATTGAGCTGATTGAATTATACCCAGAGATAGATCCGACCCAAGTACGGTTTACTGATTTAAGGGATTGGATCGTGGCACTGGATGAATTTGATGATGATGTTGACCATTGTAATGAGAAAATTTTAGAAGCCGTACAGATGTGCTGGATTGACGAACAATAATTGGAACCACGAAAAGCCTGTTTTATTGTTGCCTCGCAAGGGGGATGGGCATAGTCTTATTGGTTATAAAAATAGTATAACAATGACGCAGTAATCAGCTTTATTTAATTGCTTGGCTGTGTGGTATTTATCAAGGAGCTTATCAATGTCTACCATAATGTCTGTGAGTCTTTCTCATCAAGCGGCAGGGTCGCAATGGGGAACAAATGCATTAATTAGTTTTGGTGCAGAAGGCAGTGTGATTCATGTGTCGACCCATGATCTTTTGGGCGATATTCAACGTGCTGGTCGTCGGTTTGATGCGCAAGGCATTAAAGCGGTTAACTTAATCGGCATGGCATGGGGCTTAGACGCAATTTGGGCATTTCTGCAGGGGTATCGTAATCCAAAGACTGATAATTCGGTGACTTGGGAGCCATTAAATAAAGCGGATGAAGCCGAATTACAGGCACGAATTAAAACGATTAACTGGGTGTGCGATATTATCAATCAACCCGCAGATGTGGTTGCGCCATCACAACTGGCAGCGCGTGCTGGTGAGTTTATTAAGTCATTAGCCCCTGAGCACGTTACTTACAAAATTGTTAAAGGTAACGACTTATTAGATGAAGGTTGGAATGGTATTCATGCTGTCGGTCGTGGTTCTGATCACCGTCCAGCGATGTTACGTTTAGATTACAATCCAACGGGTGATGCTGATGCACCTGTTTTTGCGTGTGTTGTTGGTAAAGGCATTACCTTTGACTCCGGTGGCTATAGCATTAAGCCATCAGCAGGTATGGCATCAATGAAAGCTGATATGGGTGGCGCAGCATTAGCAACAGGTGGTCTAGCATTAGCAATGGCACGTGGGCTTAATAAGCGAATTAAATTAGTTTTATGTTGTGCTGAAAACATGATTTCAGGCCGTGCATTAAAATTAGGCGATATCATTAAATATAAAAATGGTAAAACCGTTGAAGTGTTAAATACTGATGCCGAAGGACGATTAGTACTGGCTGATGGTTTGATGTATGCCAATAGTCAACACCCTGAGTTAATTATTGATTGCGCGACATTAACGGGCTCTGCCAAAATGGCGTTAGGTAATGACTACCATGCACTATTAAGTTTTGATCAGGCTCTATCTCGTCAAGCATTAGCAGCAGCAGAACAAGAAGGTGAAGGTATGTGGCCATTACCTTTAGCTGAAATTCACCGTAAAATGCTGCCGTCAAACTTTGCTGATCTGGCCAACATTTCCAGTGGGGATTTTATGCCTGGAGCCAGTACCGCAGCAGCATTTTTATCGTATTTTGTGAATGATTACCAGCAAGGCTGGATGCATATTGATGCCAGTGGTACTTACCGTAAGAGCGGTAATGATCAATGGGCGGCAGGCGCAACAGGTATGGGTGTTAAAACCTTAGCGCGTATTTTAGCGCAATAATAACAGTTAAAAAATAAAGCCTTCTTAATGATTTTGTTTCTAGTTGAAATCGTTTAAGAGGGCTTTTTTTATATTTAAATTACGCTAAATAAAAAATATAGACTATAAATAAAACAAGAGGTTATCAATAATGTTGACAGTAAATTTATCAAAAGAGCCCGCACGCGCTCCTTGGGGTATTAATGCCTTAATCAGTTACCAAACTGACAGTGTCACTGTGCATTATGGTGATGCATTTGGTTTGCGTCGTATTCAACAAGCGGGCCGACAAATTCAAACACAAGGGGTTGAAGCGGTAAGTTTGAGTGGTGACGGTTGGAATTATGAGCGTCAATGGGCTTTTTATTGTGGTTTTGCCGCTACCATGGATTCGGTTGCTATTAAATGGGCATCGATTGATGAAGATGAGCTTGAATTGTTAAATGCACGTCGGCATAGCCATGATTGGGCGCGGAAAATCATTAATACAGGTCCTGATAGCATTTATCCACAAAAATTAGCCCAAGCAGCGGTGCAGTTTTTATCTGAGATAGGTGGCGATCATATCAGTGCCCAAATGATTATTGGTGATGAATTATTAGCTGATGGTTGGATTGGTATTCACAGCGTCGGCCGAGGTAGCCAACATCCACCAGTATTGCTGAGCGTTGATTATAATCCTAGTGCTGATCCTGATGCGCCTATCAGTGCGTGTTTAGTCGGGAAAGGGATCACCTTTGATTCAGGCGGTTACAGTTTAAAACCCAGTGCAGGCATGGTTAGTATGAAGTGCGATATGGGGGGCGCTGCAACAGTTACTGCTGCATTAGGGTATGCCATTGCACAAGGTTTAACGCAGCGGGTCAAACTTATTCTTTGTTGTGCTGAAAATATGGTGTCAGGCGATGCTTATAAACTTGGCGATGTGTTAACGTATAGCAATGGGGTATCGGTTGAAATTGTAAATACCGATGCTGAAGGGCGGCTGGTACTTGCTGATGGCTTATTAATGGCGTCTGCAACTAAAGCGCCGTTAATTATTGATGCTGCAACATTAACCGGTGCCGCAATGATGGCTGTTGGTAGTGATTACAATGCCATTTTTGGGTTTGATAAAGCATTATTAACCCGTGCTCAACAATTATCAGAGCTAGTGAATGAACCTGCATGGCCATTGCCTCTTGAAAAATGGCATCAAGGCTACTGTCCTTCTGCATTTGCAGATACCGCCAATAGCCGCGTTCAAAAAGGTGGCGGTATGGGGGGGGCATCAAATGCAGCTGGATTTTTATCACGCTTTGTTGATACAGATAATTGCAGTTGGATTCATTTTGATTTGGCTGCATGTTATCGTGATAGTGCCGATCCACGTTGGGCAGTCGGTGCGACGGGCTTAGGTATTGCAAATATTGCAGGATTGCTATTGTAAGTTAACAATAGTTATTCGTGGCGATGAAGTGCGACTAAGTAAATGGACGGCAACTAGACTCAAAAGGAAATTATAATAATGACAATAGAAAAAACGTTTTCAATCGTAAAGCCGGATGCTGTTAAACGAAATTTAATTGGCGCTATTTATCAACGTTTCGAAAATGCAGGCTTAAAAATTGTTGCTGCTAAAATGTTACAGTTAACTAAAACTCAAGCTCAAGGGTTTTATGCTGAACATGAAGGCAAATCTTTCTATGATGAATTAGTTGATTTTATGACTTCAGGCCCGGTGATGGTACAAGTGCTTGAAGGGGAAAATGCAATTGTTCGTTATCGAGAATTGATGGGTAAAACGAACCCACAAGAAGCAGCATGTGGCACTATTCGTGCTGATTTTGCACTTAGCTTACGTTACAACTCGGTTCATGGTTCAGATAGTCCACTATCAGCCGAACGTGAGATCAGCTACTTTTTTGCCGCTGATGAGTTATGTCCACGTAGTGAGTAATGATTAGTTGCTGAAAAAATAAGCAAAACCAAATACTAAAGGGAGGCTAAGGCTTCCCTTTATTATTTTAAGCATCAAGATTGTTATCACCGCAAAAATAACCATACATTGAACGGGTGGAAACCCGCGCCTAAAGGCTGTACAATTTCGCGCCTTAAACCCTGGTAACTACGATGAGGCTGCCATTTGCAGATCTCCGAGTTATAAAGGCGCAGCAATAGTCATTTTTAGTGAGGCACCAACCGATGACAACTGTCAAAATTAATCTGCTGGATTTCGATCGCAAAGGTCTGCGTAAATACTTTGCCGAAGAGCTAAATGAAAAGCCATTCCGAGCAGATCAGATAATGAAATGGATTTATCATTTCGGTTGTGATGACTTTGATCAAATGAACAATATCAACAAAAAGTTGCGTGAAAAATTGCAGCGTGTTGCTGAAATTCGTGCACCTGAAGTCTCTAATGCACAATACTCAAATGATGGCACCATCAAATGGGCAATGCGTGTTGGCGATCAAGACGTAGAAACGGTTTATATCCCTGATGAAGATCGTGCAACTTTGTGTGTTTCTTCTCAAGTAGGCTGTGCATTAGAATGTAAATTCTGTTCGACAGGCCAACAAGGTTTTAACCGTAATTTACGTGTTTCTGAAATTATTGGTCAAGTGTGGCGTGCAGCGAAAGAAATTGGCATTCAAAAAGAAACCGGTCGCCGTCCTATTACTAATATCGTAATGATGGGTATGGGTGAGCCACTGCTGAATATGAAAAACTTAATTCCAGCATTAGAAATTATGCTTGATGATTTAGGTTTTGGTTTATCTAAGCGTCGCGTTACTGTTTCAACGTCTGGTGTTGTATCGGGCCTAGAGCAAATGATCGGTACTATCGACGTTGCACTGGCTATTTCACTGCATGCGCCGACGGATGAATTACGTTCACAAATCATGCCGATTAATGATCGCTGGAATATTGAAGCCTTCCTAGACGCAGTTCGTCGTTATGTTGATTCAACCAATGCGAACCGTGGCCGTGTAACAATTGAATACGTGTTACTTGATCATGTTAATGATGATATGGAACATGCACGTCAATTAGGACGTTTATTAAAAGACACACCAGCTAAAATTAACCTGATTCCATTTAATCCATACCCTGGTTCACCGTATAAAAAACCTAGTAATTCACGTATAGATCGCTTTATGAAAACTCTAATGGAGTATGATTACACTGTAACTGTACGTAAAACACGTGGTGACGATATTGATGCCGCTTGTGGCCAGTTGGTTGGTGATGTTATCGACCGCACTAAACGTACTCAAGCGAAGCAATCAATGGGTGAGTCTATTGCAGTTAAAACCCTTTAAATTAGCTTAGCTATTATAACCACTTCGCGGTTTAACACGGATGTTAAGGTGAGTAAAAATGATACAATGGATGAAGTATCCATTATTTTCTTGTTTGCTGTTGGCCGGATGTGCCACTGTGACAGTAGAAGATAGCGCAGAACAATTTAATGCCATTGATGCTGCTGAAGCGCGAATGACATTAGGGTTAAACTATTTAAAAGTAGGTCAATGGCAACGTGCACGTGAAAATTTAGAACAAGCGTTAAATTATGCGCCTGACTATTATCGTGTGCAAAATGCCATGGCCTATTACTACCAAAAGGTTGGTGAGAAAGAATCGGCCGAAAAAATGTATAAAAAAGCATTAAGAGACTCACCTCGAAATGGTGATGTACTTAATAATTATGGGGCCTTTTTGTGTAGCGAAGGGCGTTATGATGAAGCGATTAATACATTTGTTAAAGCCATTAATCAACCTTACTATTACCTTATTTCAGCAAGTTATGAAAACGCAGGTTTATGTAGCCGTAAACAAGGCGATGACGAACAAGCGATAGATTATTTTGAAAAAGCACTTTCACATGATCCATATCGTCCAAAATCAATATTGCAACTGGCGCAGTTAGAATTAGAGGCTAATAATTATAAAGATGCTCGCGTACGGTTGTTTAAATTTAATAAGCGATACGGATATACAGCAAATAGTTTGTTGTTGCTCATTCAGTTAGAAAACCAAGATGGACGGTTAACTTTGGTCAATAAATACGCTAACTTATTAAAAGAACAATTTCCTAATTCTCAGCAATATCAGAATTATCTAGCCAATGAATACTGAAAATAACGATTCGCCACAACCAGAAAATGCGGCTCTTCGCCCTGGTGATATGCTTCGCCAAGCTCGTGAGCAACTGGGTTATTCGCAACTCGATATCGCTAATCGCTTACGATTACGCTTATCGGTGATTAATGATATTGAAAGTAACTGTTTTGACAGTGAAAAAATATCAACATTTACTCGAGGGTATGTGAGGTCGTATGCAAAGTATGTGGGGCTAGATGACGTTGCTGTTGTCGCTTTATTGGATGATTACGGTCACTCCAAACCTAAAGCACAAGAAATGCAAAGTTTCTCACGCCGCACTAACCGTGAAGCGCATGATAGCCGTATAATGGGGCTAACGTGGATCCTTGCGGTTATTTTTGTTGGTGTGACCGCTGTGTGGTGGTGGCAAAATAGCCATTTAGATCGAGATACAACGCCAGTCGTTGATGTTGCTCATGTTGATAAGGTAACCCCTGCAACAGAGACAACCACTACGGCTGCGGTAGTTACATCTTCCGCTATTGATACATCGACCGCAACGGTAACTGATGGTACGCCATCAACGGCTTCTGCTGCTATTACCACACCGGTTAATCCAGATGCCGTATCAACGCCAGCAGTGATTACCGATGTTGCTACAATAGCGGCGAAGCCTGTTGCTGCAACCACAGCAACAGTCGCTGAAACAACAGAACCTGAAGTAGTAACGCCAGCGGTGACAACCGAGGTTGAAGCTGCACCTGCATTACAATTGGCGTTTGCTGCAGATTGTTGGGTTGATATTCGTGACGCTAATGGTAAACGTCTCGAAAGTGGTATTAAGACCGCAGGTCAAACACTTGATATTAATGGTAAGGCACCATTTCGCGTTCGACTTGGTGCACCGAGTGCCGTTAAAATAGAACTTAAAGGGCAACCTTTCGATCTTAGTCGTTATCCGGCAGGTCGACCTATAACGTTAACGTTGCCGCAGTAATAGAGAATGATAAGACATGCATAACGAATCACCCATTATACGTCGCCAATCAAGCCGAATTTATGTCGGCAATGTACCTATTGGCGATGGCGCTCCAATTGCCGTTCAATCAATGACTAACACTCTTACCACCGATGTTGATGCAACGGTGGCTCAAATTCGTGCATTGGAAAAAGTAGGGGCTGATATTGTACGTGTTTCTGTACCGACAATGGATGCTGCTGAAGCGTTTAAGTTGATTAAGCAACAAGTAAATGTTCCATTAGTTGCTGATATTCATTTTGATTACCGCATTGCATTAAAAGTCGCGGAATATGGCGTTGACTGTTTACGTATTAATCCCGGCAATATTGGTCGTGAAGATCGTATTCGCGCGGTGGTTGAATGTGCGCGTGATAAAAATATTCCGATTCGAATCGGGGTTAATGGCGGTTCGTTAGAAAAAGAAATTCAACAAAAATACGGTGAGCCAACCCCCGCTGCATTGGTTGAATCAGCGCTGCGTCATGTTGAAATTTTAGACCGTCTGAATTTTGATCAATTCAAAGTTAGTGTTAAAGCTTCAGATGTGTTTTTAGCGGTTGAGTCTTACCGCCAGTTGGCAAAACAAATTGTACAGCCATTGCATTTAGGTATCACAGAGGCGGGCGGTGCGCGCGCTGGATCAGTGAAATCTGCGGTTGGTCTAGGCATGTTACTTGCTGAAGGTATTGGTGATACGTTACGTATCTCATTGGCGGCAGATCCTGTTGAAGAGATCAAAGTGGGTTTTGATATTCTAAAATCATTACGCATTCGTTCGCGCGGTATTAATTTTATCGCGTGTCCAACCTGTTCTCGTCAAGAGTTTGATGTCATTGCGACGGTTAATGCATTAGAGCAACGTCTAGAAGACATTATTACACCGATGGATGTTTCTATTATTGGTTGTGTAGTGAATGGCCCAGGTGAAGCAGAAGCTTCTCACTTAGGTATTGCTGGTGGTAACCGTAAGAGTGCTTTCTATGAAGATGGTATTCGTCAAAAAGAGCGCTTTGATAACGACAACGTTATTGATCAGCTTGAGGCGAAAATCCGCGCAAAAGCCTCAATGTTAAACCTAAACAATCGTATTGATATTAAGCAATAAGATAAAATAGCAAAAACCATGCTGTTATTGTGACAGTGTGGTTCACTATTTCTGCAATAAATTATATATTCGATTTAAATCCCCATCGAAAACTGAGAATAATCGTGGCGAAACAAATTCAAGCAATTCGAGGCATGAACGATTGCCTTCCAACACAAACTCCACTTTGGCAAAAAGTCGAAGGCACAGTTAAACAAGTGATCAGTGCATATGGTTACAATGAAATTCGTATGCCAATTGTTGAGTCGACACATTTGTTTAAACGTGCGATCGGTGAAGTCACTGATGTTGTTGAAAAAGAAATGTACACTTTTGAAGATCGTAATGGCGATAGTTTAACATTACGCCCAGAAGGTACAGCCAGCTGTGTACGTGCAGGTGTTGAAAATGGTTTGCTTTACAATCAAGAACAGCGCTTATGGTACATGGGCCCAATGTTCCGTCATGAGCGTCCACAAAAAGGCCGTTACCGTCAATTCCACCAAGTTGGTGTAGAAGTATTTGGTATTGATGGTCCTGATGTTGATGCTGAACTTATCATGATGACAGCACGTTTATGGCGTGAACTTGGTATTAATGACCATGTTCGTCTAGAGTTAAACTCTATTGGTTCACTGCAAGCGCGTGCAGATTACCGTGTTGCACTGATTGCGTTCCTTGAACAGCATATGGACGTGTTAGACGAAGATGCTAAGCGTCGCATGTACACCAATCCATTGCGTGTTTTAGATACTAAGAACCCTGCGATTCAAGAAATTCTTGTTGATGCACCAATGCTTTCTGCATACCTAGATCCAGAATCACAGCAACATTTTACTGGATTATGTGAACTATTAGACGCTGCTGGCATCAAATATCAAGTAAATGAACGCCTTGTACGTGGTTTAGATTATTATAACCGTACTGTATTTGAGTGGATCACTGATAGCTTAGGTGCACAAGGTACAGTATGTGGTGGTGGTCGTTATGACGGTCTAGTTGAACAACTAGGTGGTAAAGCAACCTCATCAGTTGGTTTTGCTATGGGACTTGAACGCCTAGTATTACTGATGGAAGCATTAGAGCAAGACGATGTTCGTCGTTCGGTTGATGTTTACATGGTAACGGCTGGAGAAGGTACTTTAGCAGCAGGTATGATGCTTGCAGAAAAATTACGTGATCAATTACCTCAGTTACGCATTATGTCTAACTTTGGTGGTGGTAATTTTAAAAAGCAATTTAAACGCGCTGATAACGTAGGTGCAGCAATTGCATTGGTTCTTGGTGAAAATGAAATGGCAGAAAACACCGTTGTGGTTAAAGATCTTCATGGCGGTGAACAAACAACCATGGCACAGGATGAGGTTGCCGCGAAGCTGGCAGCACTGATTTAAGAGAGGACAGGAAGTGAACGACTACGCCACAGAAGAACAACAGGTTGAAGCGATAAAATCGTGGTGGCAAGAGAACGGCAAAGCCGTTGTTCTAGGCGCCGTGATTGGTTTAGGAGGTCTATTAGGTTGGCGTTACTACCAGTCTGAAGTCCATGCTGCGAAACATTTAGCATCAGACTCCTATACTCAAGTAGTTACAGCTCTCGACAATAATAGTAAAACTGCTGTTACTGAAGCGCAAACGTTCATCGAAGCTAACAAAGACAGTCAATATGCTGTTCTTGCTGCATTACAATTAGCGAAAGTTCAAGTTGAAAATAATCATCTTGACGGTGCGATTGAACAACTTAATTGGGTGATCAGTAACACTAAAGATAACGCTATTTTACCGTTAGCAGTAACACGTCTTGCACGTATTTACGCAGAACAGCAGAAATTCACTGAAGCGTTAGCTGAACTGAAAAAAGTAACGATTCCAAGCTGGAATGAAAATATTGCAGAATTACGCGGTGATATCTTACTGCAAAAAGGCGATATTCAAGCAGCTCGTGATGCATATATAGAAGCTCAGCAAGATGGTTCATCACCAGCATTGCAAATGAAGCTTAATGACTTAGCTCAATAAGGCGAACATAATGCATAAGGTGTTAAAACGCGCTTTAGCCGTAGCAATTGCTGTGAGCGTATTATCTGGTTGTGCGAGCGAAGTTGATTCTATTCACATGGCACCATTGCCTAAAGTAGACAATACTTTTACGCCTAAAACAGATTGGAGTCGTAGTGTTGGTGACGGTGTTTCTGGTTACTATTCAAAGCTAACGCCCGCTGTTGGTCAAGGTAAAGTCTTTGTTGCTGATCGTGATGGTTTAGTTGAAGCCCTAGATTCTAGCAACGGCAAAGTGCTATGGAAAAATGATTTAGAGAAAGAGACTAGCGTTAAAATTTCTGGAGGCTTAGTTTTAGCTGAAGGAAAAATCTTTATCGGTACTGAAAATGCTGACGTAATAGCATTAGATGCTGCAACAGGTAAAGAAGTTTGGCGTGCTAAAGTCGCTGGTGAAGTGTTATCACAACCTTTAGTTGATAGCGGTATTGTTGTTGTTAACACCAGTAGTGGTGTGCTTGAAGCGCTTAATGCTGATACAGGTAAGAGCAAATGGCAAATCAACAATGAGATTCCAACGTTAACATTACGTGGTACAAGTTCTCCAGTTGCGATCTCTGGTGGTGTTTTCTGGGGGCTATCAAATGGCCGTTTAGAAGGTGCGATCTTAAATGATGGCCGTGTGCTATGGCAGCAAACCATTTCAACCCCTAAAGGTTCAACTGAAATTGATCGTTTAGTTGATGTGGATGCCGCTCCTGTAATTTCAGGCGATCGTTTATATGCTATCGGCTATAATGGATCATTAGTATCGATCGATCTTCGTAGTGGTCAAATTGCGTGGAAACGTAATTATTCATCAGCAACAAATTTTGTGGTTGATGGAAACGAGTTGTTCTTAGTAACAGCTAAAGATCATATCGTCGCAGTTGATGCCCGTAGTGGTACTGAGCTATGGCAAAACAAAGATCTTCAATACCGCCAACTAAGTGCACCTGCTGTTATTGATGGCTATTTAGTGACGGGTGATGCTGAAGGATATCTACATTGGTTAGATACTCAATCAGGTGAATTTGTTTCACAAGAATCTGTTGATGGTAGTGGTATTGCGGTTCCACCCGTTGCACTTGATGACAATGGCTTCATTGTTGTTACCCGTGATGGTGAAATCAACAAAATGCAAATATCGAAATAAGTCGGTATACTGTCGCTAGATTAATTTGTCGGCTCCAGCTGTCTTATGCAGTTGGAGCCGTTGTTGTTATATCCGTTGTGTATATTATTGTCGGATGAAGATAAGTAAATATGCTTATTTGAGGCAAGAATGAACGGTAAAATGTCAATTAAGACTATGAAAAGTAAGAGGTAGTTATGATTCCTGTTGTTGCCCTTGTCGGGCGCCCAAACGTGGGTAAATCGACGTTGTTCAATCGTCTTACCCGCACGAGGGATGCACTAGTTGCAGACTTTCCTGGTTTAACTAGGGATCGTAAATACGGTAGAGCTGAGCTAGAAGAGCACGAATTTATTGTTATTGATACCGGCGGTATTGATGGCACAGAGGAAGGTGTTGAAACCAAAATGGCTGAACAGTCATTAGCGGCAATCGAAGAAGCAGACGTTGTCCTGTTCCTTGTTGATGGTCGTGCGGGATTAACTTCTGCTGATGAAGCAATTGCAAAACACCTTCGCAGCCGTGAAAAGCCAACATTTTTAGTGGTTAACAAAGTTGACGGTATTGATCCTGATACTGCTTGTGCTGAGTTTTGGCGCTTAGGCGTTGATGCGATGTTCCAAATTGCAGCAACTCAAAACCGCGGTGTAACGGCGTTGATGGAGCGTGCGTTAGCACCATTCTCTGATAAGTTAAATGCAGAGTTAGCGGCTGAAAATGGTGAAGATGGCGAACTAACGCTTGAAGACTTAACTTCAGTTGAAGACATCGAGAAAGCAAACCTTTCTGAAGAAGATGCTGAAGCTGCGTACAAACGTCTACAAGAACAACCAATTAAGATGGCTATCATTGGTCGTCCTAATGTGGGTAAATCAACGTTAACTAACCGTATTCTTGGTGAAGAACGTGTTGTTGTTTACGATATGCCGGGAACAACACGTGACTCTATTTACATTCCAATGGAACGTGATGGTCAAGAATACGTATTGATTGATACCGCAGGTGTTCGTCGTCGTAAGAATATGAGCATGGCTGTTGAGAAGTTTTCTGTTATTCAAACATTGAAAGCTATCGAAGATGCTAACGTTGTATTGTTAGTCATTGATGCGCGTGAAAATATTTCAGATCAGGATTTAAGCCTACTTGGTTTTGTTCTGAACTCAGGTCGTTCATTAGTGATTGCAGTTAATAAGTGGGATGGTTTAGATAACGACGTTAAAGAGCGTGTTAAATCTGAACTTGATCGTCGTCTTGGTTTTGTTGACTTTGCACGCATTCACTTTATTTCTGCACTACACGGTACTGGTGTTGGTCACTTATATGAATCAGTTATTGAAGCATATAAGTCAGCAACTAAGCGTATTAGTACATCACTGCTAACCCGTATTATGCAAATGGCGCAAGATGATCACCAGCCACCAATGATTCGTGGCCGTCGTGTGAAACTAAAATATGCCCATGCTGGTGGTTACAACCCACCGATTATTGTTATTCACGGTAACCAAGTAAATGACCTTCCTGGTTCTTACAAACGTTACTTGATGAACTACTACCGTAAGTCATTAGAAATGATGGGTACACCTATTCGAATTCAATTCCAGAATAGTGAAAACCCATTTGAAACAACAAAGCAGAAGTTGACTGTTTCTCAAGAACGTCAACGTAAGCGCTTAACGAGTGCTTTACACGATCGCAGAAAGTAATATTAGCGATTAAGTATGTTGTCTATAAATGTGAAAGCCCAACCATAGTGTTGGGCTTTTTTATAAGGAAAATATCATGGCAGCTGTTACACCAATGATTGCGACACCAATAATGATCAATCCAACCACCGTTTTTTTTACACAAAATAGATGGCAAATAACTACGACAGTTGTTTGTTCTATTGTTACTGAAAATAGCGGCACATGGATTGTTACTGAACAAACACCCTTTCATCCTGTGAGTCATATTTGGCCAGATCATCCCGCGGATCGTGGTGACTTAGTGTTTCAAACCGAGCAATACACGGTGATCGACTGTGTAGTGGGCGCGATAGAAATAGCGACTCAGCAACTGTACATTGCCGCTGATATTCCTGTTAAGCGTGATACTGATGGCTGGGTATTTGTTGTGGTGCACCATATAGCATCAGCAGTAACTCTGTGTGTTGGTGAAGAAGTAACACTGGTGGTTGATAAAGCATATCAACAGAGTTTGAGTCGTGGTCACAGTGGTGGTCATTTATCATCATTAGCATTAAATAAGGTATTACATACTGATTTTTGGCGGAAAGATCCGAGTCGACGTGATGAACTTGGGTATTATGATTTTCATAGTTATGCACAAGAAAAGAGTATTGTCAGTGAAAATTGCAGCACCGATCATTATCGCTTAGGTAAGACCTTGCGTAAAAGAGGCCTAAATAGCGCAGAGATGGTGGCGAACTTAGCTGAAATAACATTGCGCATGAATCAGCAGCTTGCACAATGGCTGCAATTAGCGACGCCGATAGTAATGCGTCGCGAAGGTGATGCTTTAACCGATTCGCGTTATTGGCAATGTGATCTTGGCGATGAGGGGATAATTGAAATTCCCTGCGGTGGAACACATGCAACTTCTTTAGCAGAATATCACGCGCTAACGGTAAAGTTTGAGATTATCTCTGAGCAAGAAATTGTCATGATAACGACCGCCACCGTCGCGTAAATAAGATGGCATTATTATTTATAAATCGTCTGCGGACGATTTTTTTATATCTGTAATTGTCTATTTTTTATAATGTTAGTGGGATTTTTTATACTGGTGACTATTATTGAATAAGAATAAATCGGCATTATCGAAATGTATAGCATGGCAAATATGGTCAATATTTATTCTTTTTTAAGTATGATCTTAATTTATTAAATATTAGATCTATGGGGTTTAAAGCAGAAGCCTTAGAGTTTTATTCTGTTTGAAATCCATATGCAGAATATGTAACTTATGCTTTCGGGATGTGTATTGATAAATATTCTTTTAGTAGCTGATCGCTGATCAGATTTAATAAACACAATGATCACCCATAAGGGTGATGATCATCTCGGGGATCATGACGGTATATTCACCATTGATAAATCGAATCAAAGGATGAAATATAGTTAGGGGTGTGCCTAAGATTTAAAGAATGGTGTTTAAATTTAGTAGCATCTTAGTCAATAATTTTGCATGCTAGAATAAATTCATTTAGGAGTAAAAGAGAGTGATTAAAAATACTTGTCCACAATGTGAGAGTGAATTAAGTTGGAAAGATCAGGGATATTTTTGTGATTATTGCCAACAAAAAGTGACTAAAACTGCATTTTGTCCTGATTGTTCTGAACAATTAGAAAAATTACAAGCGTGTGGCTCTGCGAGTTATTTTTGTAATTATTGTAATGAGTTAAAATCAAAATCACGAGTAAAGGTCGTATTTAATAAAGCGGAAGATTAATCTTTTAACGCTATCATGCCGCAATAAAAGAGTGCTATTGCGGCATTGAAGAGTGATGGGGGCGAGAATTAATGACTATTAACGGTGGTATGGATTTTACCGTCTGTAACCGTCGTAATCAGTTGATCCCCTGCTTTAACCTGATCACAGCGACGAATAAGCTCCCCTTTATCATCACGTGTAATTGAATAACCACGACTAAGCGTTGCCAGTGGACTGACCGTATCTAATTTTTCTGCTGCTAAGACTAATTTATGATTAGCATTTAATAATTGTCTATCCATCGCATCCAGTAAACGTCGCTTAGTGTTAACGAGTGTTGTGGTGTGATGCTGCAGTTGTTGCTGCGGTGAATAAAGTGATAATTTATATTGGTTCTGAGTAATACGTTGTTGCTGTATTTGTATTTTTTTCAGCATTATCTGCTGAAGTCTACGACTGATCTCATCCAAATGCTGTTGTTGTTGGTTTAAACGTAGTTGTGGATGTTGGCGATCTAAACGATGTTTTAATTGATTTACATGCTGCTTTTTATCTGCAACATAAAACTGAATCGCATGGCGTAGTTGTTGTTGTTTCTGAGCAATTTTATCGGTTTGTGCAGAGCTATCACGACTGATTAATTCTGCCGCAGCTGAGGGGGTAGGTGCACGCATATCTGCGACAAAATCAGCAATAGTGACATCGACTTCATGACCAACGGCACTGACGATCGGAATCTGACTTGCTGCAATTGTTCGTGCAACAATTTCTTCATTAAATGCCCATAAATCTTCTAATGAACCACCCCCACGGCCAACAATTAAAATATCACATTCTTGGCGTGAATTTGCTCGCCCAATCGCTTGAGCTATTGATATGGCTGCGCTATCACCTTGCACCATAGTTGGATAAATAACCACAGCTAAGCTTGGATCTCGACGTTTTAATACGTGCAGAATATCGTGAAGAGCCGCACCTGTTTTAGAGGTAATAACACCGACACGTTGTGGTTGTTGTGGCAATGGTTTTTTTAATGATTGAGCAAATAAACCTTCAGCAGCAAGGCTCATTTTGAGTTGTTCAAATTGCTGTTGTAAACGGCCATCACCTTCAGGCTGCATACTTTCAATAATCAACTGATAGTCACCACGAGGCTCATAAATGGATAGGCGCGCTTTAACTAATACTTGATTACCATTGCCAGGCTTAAAGGTGACATGGCGATTATTACCTTTGAACATCGCACATTTAACTTGGGCACGAGAATCTTTAAGGGTGAAATACCAATGGCCAGAAACCGGCATTGAAAAATTCGACAATTCACCGACGAGCCATACTATCCCCATTTCATTTTCAAGGATTAGACGGACTTGCGCATTGAGACTAGAAACGGTGTAGATACGATCGTTGGATTGGCTTTGAGAAGCGAATAGAGTCACGAAGGAAGCACCTGCTAACGAATGAATGGCGGCAGGCGGTCAGAAAACTATCAAATAGAACGAAAAACGCCTAGGCAGATCAATGGACAGATCTTGGCCGTATTTCGTCGACCGCATCACCGGATAGTTAACCGAAATATACTACACAGCAAATGTTTTTTGTCAATTAAAAAATAAAAAATAAAACTAGCCAAACGATTGCTTCATACGTATAATCCGTTCGCAATATTTTAATCTTCTTTGTAAACCTTTAAATTGGTGTGAGATATTGCATGTTACGAATTAAAAAAGAAGCGTTGACGTTTGATGATGTATTATTAGTTCCTGCTCATTCTACAGTCCTACCTAACACTGCCGATCTGCGCACCCGTCTCACGAAAGAGATTGCTCTTAACATTCCTATGCTATCAGCATCTATGGACACAGTGACTGAAGGTCGCCTAGCTATTGCTCTCGCTCAAGAGGGTGGTATTGGTTTTATCCACAAGAATATGTCAATCGAACAACAAGCGGCTGAAGTTCGCATGGTAAAAAAGTTCGAAGCTGGCGTTGTTGCAGAGCCTGTTACCGTTAAACCAAATAACACTATTGCAGATGTTAAGCGTTTAACGGAAGAAAATGGTTTCGCAGGTTACCCTGTGGTTACAGATAACAACGAATTGATCGGTATTATTACTGGTCGTGACGTTCGTTTTGTTACCGACCTTTCAATTAAAGTTGAAGAAGTAATGACTTCAAAAGAGAAGCTAGCCTCTGCTAAAGAAGGTGCATCTCGTGAAGAAGTTGAAGCTATCATGCAAAAGTACCGTGTTGAAAAAGTACTGCTTGTTGATGATAACTTCCGCCTAAAAGGCATGATTACAGCGAAAGACTTCCAAAAAGCAGAACGTAAACCTAATGCATGTAAAGATGCGCGCGGTAGTTTACGTGTTGGTGCTGCTGTTGGTGCTGGTGCGGGTAATGAAGAACGTGTTGCTGCATTAGTTGAAGCTGGCGTTGACGTATTACTTATCGATTCATCTCACGGTCACTCAGAAGGCGTTTTACAACGTATTCGTGAAACACGTGCAGCTTTCCCGAACTTGCCTATTGTGGGTGGTAACGTTGCAACTGCTGAAGGTGCTCGCGCACTGATTGATGCAGGTGTAAGTGCGGTTAAAGTGGGCATCGGCCCTGGTTCAATCTGTACTACTCGTATCGTGACTGGTGTGGGTGTTCCACAAATTACTGCGATTTCAGAAGCTGCATCAGTGGCTGATCAATACGGTATTCCAGTTATTGCGGATGGCGGTATTCGTTACTCTGGTGATTTATGTAAAGCCATCGCTGCGGGTGCGTCATGTGTAATGGTTGGCTCAATGTTCGCGGGTACTGAAGAAGCACCAGGTGAAGTTGAACTGTACCAAGGCCGTTCATACAAATCATACCGTGGTATGGGTTCACTAGGCGCAATGTCAAAGGGCTCTTCTGACCGTTACTTCCAATCAGATAACGCAGCTGACAAACTTGTACCAGAAGGTATTGAAGGTCGTGTGGCTTACAAAGGTTTGATGAAGGAAATTGTGCATCAACAAATGGGTGGTTTACGTTCAAGCATGGGCTTAACTGGCTCTGCAACAATTGAAGATTTACGCACTAAAGCTGAATTTGTACGTATTTCAGGTGCCGGCATGAAAGAGTCACACGTACATGATGTGACGATTACAAAAGAAGCTCCTAACTACCGTATGGCTTAATTATTAAGCAGTCAGTCTTCATTGAACGAAAACGATTGCCTAAGTTGTGAAGTTAGATAAAATCGGGGCTAAATATAGCCCCCAATACATTCAATTTTTGAGATAGCTCTATAATGACCACTACCGCAAATATTCATGACCAACGTATTCTTATTTTGGATTTTGGTTCGCAATACACTCAGTTAATTGCCCGTCGTATCCGTGAAATCGGCGTTTACTGTGAACTTTGGAGCTGGGATGTTGATGAAGCTGATATCCGTGATTTCAATCCAAACGGTATTATTCTTTCTGGTGGTCCTGAAAGCGTAACTGAAGCGGATTCTCCTCGCGCACCACAGTATGTATTTGAAGCGGGTGTTCCGGTGTTTGGTGTATGTTACGGCATGCAGACCATGGCAGAACAACTGGGTGGTAAAGTTGCCGGTTCTGATGAGCGTGAATTTGGTTATGCGCAAGTTAAAATTGTTGAGCAGACTGCTTTCTTAAAAGATATTCAAGATGCTGTTGCTGCTGATGGTACACCATTACTTGATGTATGGATGAGCCACGGTGACAAAGTTGTTGAAATTCCAGCGGATTTCATTAAAGTCGCTGAAACAGATACCTGTCCATTTGCTGCAATGGCAAATGAAGACAAGCGTTTCTACGGAGTGCAATTTCACCCTGAAGTAACGCATACCCGTCAAGGCATGAAGTTAATTGAAAACTTTGTAATGAATGTGTGTGGCTGTGAAAAGCTATGGACTTCAGCCAATATTATTGAAGATGCGATTGCACGAATCAAAGAACAAGTGGGTGACGATGAAGTTATCCTTGGTCTTTCTGGTGGTGTTGATTCATCAGTGGTTGCGATGCTTATTCACCGTGCAATTGGCGATAAGCTAACATGTGTATTTGTTGATAATGGTTTACTTCGTCTTAACGAAGGTCAGCAAGTCATGGACATGTTTGGTGATAAATTTGGCCTAAACATTATTCATGTTAAAGCAGAAGATCGTTTCTTAACGGCATTAGCAGGTGTTGATGAGCCAGAAGCAAAACGTAAGATCATCGGCCATGTGTTTGTTGATATCTTTGATGAAGAATCAAAGAAACTGAAAAATGCTAAGTGGTTAGCACAAGGTACTATTTACCCTGATGTTATCGAATCAGCAGCGTCTAAAACGGGTAAAGCACATGTGATTAAATCACACCATAACGTTGGCGGTTTGCCTGATGATATGGAAATGGGCTTAGTTGAACCATTACGTGAATTATTTAAAGATGAAGTACGTAAGATCGGTCTAGAACTTGGCTTACCTTATAACATGCTATATCGCCACCCATTCCCTGGACCGGGTTTAGGTGTACGTGTATTGGGCGAAGTGAAGAAAGAGTACTGTGACTTACTACGTCGTGCTGATGCAATCTTTATTGAAGAGCTACATAACGCTGATCTTTACAATAAAGTATCACAAGCATTTACTGTGTTCTTACCTGTACGCTCTGTAGGCGTGATGGGCGATGGCCGTAAGTATGATTGGGTTGTATCGCTACGTGCGGTAGAAACTATCGACTTTATGACCGCGCATTGGGCCCACTTACCTTACGATTTCTTAGGTAAAGTATCAAACCGTATCATCAATGAAGTTAATGGCATTTCACGTGTTGTTTACGATATTTCTGGTAAGCCACCAGCCACGATTGAGTGGGAATAATTACGGGCTTATTAGCACGAATTGAATAATAAAAAGCACCTACGGGTGCTTTTTTTATTGCTGTAATTTAAGGCGATTGAAGGGCAAAAGCTAACAGTGGTTGTTTATTTTTGTGTATCAGCAAAAGGAGAGTAGCCCTAATAAGGGGGTAGGTAAGGGGGAAGATAAATCATAAATTCCCATAAATGTTGCGAATATGTTTTTTTATTGTTTTTAGTAAGTTTCGTATTAATGATTGGTTACAATATGTTGTGGTATATGAGTGTTATAAATAGGTCTATAACACTGTTTGTTGTGGTAATTTCATTACAATCGTTCAGCGAATATTCAGAATTTATTTGGGCGAAAAACACAATGAGATCGACTACATGTAAGTAGATCCAAACAGCAAACATAACCAGCATAAGGACATGGCATAACCATGAACGAAAAAACACTGAAGCAAGCACCACCTCCATCGACGAGTGCGATGGACAAGTTTTTAAATGGTATTGAGCGCGCAGGTAATAAAATTCCTGATCCCGCTTTACTGTTCTTTTGGGGTTTAGTCACCGTTTGGATTCTTTCGGCTGTTTTATCACAGTTTGATTTCGGTCTTGTGCACCCAGTTACTAAAGATGTGGTACAAGTGAATAACTTGCTAACGGGCGATGCCATGGCAAGCTTCTTGGCTAACATGGTGAAAAACTTCACCGGTTTTGCACCATTGGGTATTGTACTTGTTGCTATGTTAGGTGTTGGTGTTGCTGAAGCGTCTGGCTTTATCAATACAGGCCTGAAAAAGATGTTAAATGTCACCCCTGCTAAGCTACTTACGCCAATGCTGATTTTAGTGGCTATTGTATCGCACACTGCGGCTGATGCCGGTTATGTGTTGGTTATTCCTCTTGGTGGTATTATCTTCCACGCTGCGGGTCGTCACCCTCTAGCCGGTATTGCGGCTGCATTTGCGGGTGTTTCTGGTGGTTTCTCTGCTAACTTTATTCCTTCTGGTATCGACCCATTATTAGCGGGCTTCACCCAAGAAGCAGCGCGCATCATGGACCCAACTTACATTGTTAACCCGTTAGCAAACCTAATGTTCACTGGTTTATCATCATTTGTTATTGTGGGTATTGGCTGGTATATCACTGATAAAGTGATTGAGCCTCGTTTACAAAAAATAGCAATTGATACTGATGCAGAAGAAGCACCAGATATGGGCTCTTTTACACCATTAGAAAGCAAAGCATTCTCATACGCTGGCTGGACAATGGTCGTTGGTATTGTGCTATTAGTTGCTGCTGTATGGCCTGAAACATCACCATTGCGTTCACCATCCGGTGAAGTGGCAGCCTTTAATGCGCCAGTAATGCAATCTATCGTACCGTTGATTTTTATTCTGTTTGTTATTCCGGGTATTATTTACGGTAAAGTTGCGGGCACATTTAAGCAAAGCGGTGATGTGATTAAAGCAATGTCGACCACAATGGCGGGCATGGCTGGCTTTATGGTAATGGTGTTCTTTATTGCTCAGTTCTTAGTTGCGTTTACCCAGTCAAACCTAGGTACATTATTAGCACTTTCTGGTGCACAGTTATTGCAACAAATGAACCTTCCTGGACAAGTAACTATCATTGGTATGATTCTACTAACAGCAAGTGTTAACTTGTTAGTGGGTTCTGCTTCTGCTAAGTGGGCATTGATTGGTCCTATCATGGTACCAATGCTAATGGCGGTAGGTATTTCACCTGAGCTTACTCAAGCGGCTTACCGTGTTGGCGACTCTGTATCTAATATTATTTCGCCAATGATGGTGTTCTTCCCATTAGTGGTTGTTTACATGCAGCGTTATGTTAAGAGCTCAGGTATTGGTACATTAGCGTCAATGATGATGCCGTACTCAATTGCAATGCTAATTGGTTGGACTATCTTCTTGTTAGTATTCTGGACGCTAGGTATTCCTCTAGGTGTTCAAGCGCCTTACACTTACAGCATGTAATTAATAGACTGTAATAACGGTAATTAGCTTTAATATAGTTAGTATTAATACAGCGTTATCGTCAAACAATAAAAAGCCTCGAACAGTTAGACTGGCCGAGGCTTTTTTGTGTCTTATTAAACCCTGTCTGCAAAAAAGGAGTTTAATAAAATTAGCGGTTATTTATTGAAGTTTTCAACGTGGAAACGCAGATGCTCATCAATAAATGACGCCATAAAGTAGTAGCTGTGGTCATAACCATCTTGCATACGAACCTCAACTGGGTAGCTATTGGTTTCTGCTGCCGCAATCAGAGTTTCAGTTCGAAGTTGACCGTCATTGTAGAAGTTATCGTGCGTACCTTGATCAACTAACATTGGTAATTTGATCTCAGCAATACGCATCAATTCACTTGCATCATATTGCTTCCAGTTTTGAGTATTTGTTCCCAAGTAACCGGTAAATGCTTTTTGGCCCCAAGCGCAATTCATTGGATTAACGATAGGGCTAAATGCAGATGCAGAGCTATAACGCTTCGGATTACGCAAGGCGATCATGAGTGCACCATGTCCACCCATTGAGTGACCACTGATTGCACGCTGCTCAGTGACAGGGAAGTGTGCTTCAATCAATGTTGGCAGTTCATTTACGATGTAATCATACATATGGTAATGACGATTCCACGGCGCTTCTGTGGCATTAACATAGAAACCAGCACCTAGACCAAAATCATAAGCACCTTGTGGATCGTCGGCAACGCCTTCGCCACGTGGGCTAGTATCAGGGGCTACAATCGCAACACCTAATTCTGCAGCCATGCGTTGTGCGCCTGCTTTTTGCATAAAGTTTTCATCAGTACATGTTAGTCCTGACAACCAGTAAATAACCGGTACTTTTTGCCCTGCGGCACATTGCGGAGGCAGGTAAATAGCAAAACGCATATCACAATTAAGAACTTCTGAGCGGTGAGTATATTGCTTATGCCAGCCGCCAGCACTTTTGTTACAGCTAATATTTTCTAAAGGCATTGGATTTGGTCTCTTGTTAAAGCTGCGCAGAGTGTAGGGACTCTGCGCATTTTTTATGGCGTTATTATAGTAATGCTGAGGTATAAAAAGCTTACTTATCGAAGTGAATAACCGTACGGATACTCTTACCTTCATGTAGTAGGTCAAATGACTTGTTGATGTCGTCTAGGCCCATGTTAAATGAGATGAAATCATCAAGTTTGAATTCACCCGCCATGTAACGGTCAACGATACCTGGAAGCTCTGAACGGCCTTTAACGCCACCAAATGCAGAACCACGCCATACACGACCAGTCACTAGTTGGAATGGACGGGTAGAGATCTCTTGACCTGCACCAGCAACACCGATGATCACTGATTCGCCCCAACCTTTGTGACAACACTCAAGCGCTGAGCGCATCACGTTGACGTTACCGATACACTCAAAAGAGTAATCAACACCGCCGTCAGTCAATTCAACAATCACTTCTTGAATTGGCTTGTCGAATTTCATTGGGTTAATACATTCAGTTGCACCTAGTTTCATTGCTAGATCGAACTTACTTTCATTGATATCAATTGCAATAATACGGCTAGCTTTAGCCATAGTACCACCGATGATAGCTGCAAGACCGATACCACCAAGACCAAACACAGCGATAGTGTCGCCTTCTTTAACTTTAGCCGTGTTAAGTACTGCGCCCATACCGGTAGTTACGCCACAACCAAGAAGACAGACTTCTTCAAGTGGTGCTTCTTTGCTGATTTTAGCTAAAGAGATTTCTGGAAGTACAGTGTACTCAGAGAAAGTAGAGCAACCCATGTAATGGAAGATAGGCTGACCGTCTTTGTAGAAACGCGTGGTGCCGTCTGGCATTAAGCCTTTACCTTGGGTTTCACGTACAGCCTGACAAAGGTTAGTTTTACCAGATAGGCAGTATTTACATTTGCCACACTCAGCAGTGTAAAGAGGGATAACGTGATCGCCAACTTCAACACTTGTTACGCCTTCACCGATCATTTCAACGATACCGCCACCTTCGTGACCAAGGATCGCAGGGAAGATACCTTCTGGATCGTCGCCAGATAATGTGAATGCATCAGTGTGACATACGCCAGTTGCAACGATGCGAACTAATACTTCGCCAGCACGGGGTAACATTACATCAATTTCTTCAACAGAAAGAGGCTGTTTTGGCCCCCATGCGATAGCCGCTTTTGATTTGATAAATTTGTCAGTCATAATCTTCACTCTAATTGTATTTATTTCTACTTCGTCAAAAGTAGATGAAAATTGGGTGAAAAGGAAAAATAATTATTTTATTGCTCCGTTTCGATGCTAGCTATTGTATTTGTTTCTTGAATAATGATAATTACCTAAAAGTGCAAATTACTTTTACACGTGTGTAATAATAAGCAGCGTAATCGTCATTTTTGCGATCGTTCATGTTAGTAATAGGTATTTAAAATGTTTCTATGGGAAGGGGTGACCGAGTTTGTTGCTGTCGCGGAAACGGAAAGTTTTACTGCAGCATCAAAACGATTAGGTATTTCGACTGCGCAAGTGAGTCGCCAAGTCAGTGCGTTAGAGAACCGACTTAATACCAAGCTATTCTACCGTACTACACGTAAGGTTTCATTAACGGAAGAAGGCAATGTTTATTATCAACATTGTCGTCAAGTATTAGACGGCCTTGAAGATGCTGAGCGTGCAATCAGTAATTTACGCGGTAAGCCACAAGGGTTGATCAAATTAACTGCACCGGTGACTTATGGCGAAAAATACATTATGCCGTTGGTTAATGATTTTATGCTGCAATACCCTGAAGTGGAAGTAACGATTGATTTAACTAACCGTCAAGTTGATTTAGTGGAAGGCAGTTTTGATCTCGCAATTCGTTTAGGGCGTTTGACCAGCTCATCAATGATGGCGAAGCGTTTAACCAGCCGCACCATGTATGTTTGTGCTTCACCCGCTTATTTACAGAAATTTGGTATTCCACATTCATTATCTGAATTACGTCAGCATAATTGCTTGATTGGTAACTACGATCACTGGCGCTTCCAAGAATCAGGTAAAGAAAAAAGTATTCGTGTTAGCGGTACCCTTAATTGTAATAGTGGTTATGGTTTACGTGATGCGGTGATTAAAGGGATCGGCTTAGCGCAATTACCTGACTATTATATAGATAAGGATTTAGAATCAGGGGCTATTGTTCCTATTTTAACGAATTACCAAGAGCCTGATGAAGGCATCTGGGCGCTTTACCCGCATAACCGTCATTTATCACCCAAAGTGAGAATGTTGGTGGATTACCTTGCAGAGCAATTACCTCACATTAGCCATTATGATTTGTAAGTACTTATACGGATGTTAAATAAAGAATTAGATGCTGAGGATTCAGCAGTAACAGACGATGTTTTTATGCGTCGTGCAATGGAATTAGCCGCTCTAGCTGAAGCTGAAGGCGAAGTGCCTGTTGGTGCGGTAGTGGTACATGATGGTGTGATCATTGGCGAAGGTTGGAATCGCTCTATAGGTCATCATGATGCGACCGCCCATGCTGAAATGATGGCATTACGTCAAGCAGGACAAATGCTACAAAACTACCGTCTTATTGATACGACATTGTATGTCACTTTAGAGCCGTGTCCGATGTGCGCTGGGGCTATTGTTCATAGTCGTGTTGGAAAAGTGGTGTTTGGTGCTCATGATGCTAAAACTGGAGCGGCGGGCAGTGTTATGAATTTGCTTAGTTATGAAGGTGTTAATCATCATGTGCTATTTCAGGGTGATGTATTAGCAACGGAATGCCGAGCGCAGTTACAAGCTTTTTTTAAGCGCCGTCGCGCTGAGAAAAAAGCGGCTAAATTATTAGCAAGACAACAGCAACATGATGATTGAGTTCAGTTAAATCGAATAAGCTTGGTGGTGATTTATTATTAGATAAATGATTCCAAGCTTATTAGCTAATAGCTTGGGCTGCTATGTTCTGCTGTTGCCGTTAGAATACAACTGCGCTGACGCCATAGAATTTTTTTACGGATATTACTACTTAGACGTTTGCGACGTGTTGCTGCGGTTGTGAGGTGTTTAGCAATGCGCGGTGTTTTAGATCTTAATTTGATAACTTTCATGGTTCCATCCATAGCGTTGACATAACGGTCAAAGCATTCTTCAGCAAATAAGATATCGCTGGCGCCGTTAATAATGTCATTGTTGATACAATGTATTTATTATGCATAACAATGCATCTTTTGATAGTGATCTTTATAGGTTCATCATCAAACGTTGATCAAACTCTCATTGTGTAAAAAATGAGTCGATTATTCTAAATCGACGTCGATAAATACGATTAAATCACTATCTCTGATTCAGAAGAGTGCATGATTACTCAACGATGATCGATGGTGGTGATGGCGTTGGTGTAATCGTTTGTAGGCCATCAACAATTTTTAAATTATCACTTTCAAATTGACGACTATGAGCCCGTTCATAACCAATAATACTTTGGTAGTAACGTCGAATCCCTTCAACATAATTCAGTGCTTCATTGCCACGTGCATAACCATAACGTGATTGAATATAATATTTACGTTGACCTAATAATGGTAAGCGTTGCTTAACATCGACCCAAGTATCAGGATTTCCTCCTTGTGCTTTGGTGAGTCGACGAGCGTCCATTAAATGTCCAAAGCCAACATTATAAGAAGCGAGTGCAAACCAGACTTTTTCATGTTCTTCGACACTGTCAGGGACGCGGGCGATCATCTTTCGCAGGTACTCACTGCCGCCACGAATGCTTTGTTCAGGATCTAAACGGTTAGTGACCCCTACTGATTCTGCCGTCGGTAAGGTGAGCATCATCATGCCACGGACACCCGTTGGTGATATTGCCTGCGGATCCCAATGTGATTCTTGATAAGAAAGCGCGGCTAATAAACGCCAATCAAAGCCATTAGCATATTGTTTAAATAAGGCTTCCCACTGGGGTAAGGTGGTATTAACTGCGCGTAAAAAAGCACGAGTATCAACATAATCAAATTGATCGATATGACCGAAATATTTCTCTTCCAGCAGCGTCATGGTGCCGTTTTTCTTCATCTGTCCAAAAAATTCAATCATTAATGCATACAAACTGTCGTTACCACTTTGTTTTACAAACCAGCTTACTGGCTCGTCTTGTGTCAGTTCAAGAGCGATAGCAATATCAGGATGAATACGTTGCAATAACGCCACGTCAACAGAATCGGCAACGGTATAATCAAGTTCACCTGTCGCGACTTTAATTAATAGATCGTTAATGTCTGATTCTGGAATTGATTGCCATTTCAAGGTTGGGTGAGTGGTACGAATAAGCTTTAATTTTTGTTCATGACTTGAGCCTTTGACAACAGCTAAGCGTTTATTATTTTGAGCTAATTCATCAAGATTACGCGGTCGACGTTGGCCTTTTTTATACACCACGATTTGGCTAGCGTAATAATACGCTGGTGCGGGATGATAGCCTTGAAGACGATCGGGCGTCACTGTAAGTCCTGCGGCAATAATATCAATATCGCCGCGTTCTAATGCGGGAAATAATTCAGAGAGGGTAAACATCGCTGTGATCTCAAGTTTAACCCCGAGCTTTTTAGCAAAGGTCTGTGCCAGTTCATAATCTAGCCCGGTTGGACCTTCTGCGCCGATATAATAAGACAGTTGATTATTTAACGTTCCTACTCGTAACACACCACTCTCTCGAATTTTCTCAAGGCTGGTGGGCGTGTTCTCTTGCCATTGACAGCCATTGGTTAATATCGCAAGTAACAGCAGACTTATAAAACGACGAAGTAGAGTGAACAACTGAATATTTATCAACTAAGCGGACCTAATCTGAACATTAATGTTCTTTATATCAAACCCTGTTAATTGCGCAAAGTTGAACTGTTCAGTTAATGATCATAATTTAGAGATCGGAATGGATTAAGGGACATTATCCTATTTCACGGTTAAAAAATGACCCAAAAATAAGATGGAATAGCGTTTTTTTGATATTTTGATTAAGATTGAAAAAAAAACACGCAAACGGTTGCGTCAGGTGTTACGTCACAAATTTTTTTCCCTTATACTAGGCACTCGTGAATAACGTTGTGATAGTTAAGCAGTGAATAGTCTTGTACTAGGTGCTATTGAGATAAGTTTCTACGGTTTGAAATTTACCTCAATATCACTTTTTTTAATCTGCTAATCGAGAGACCTTTGCACATGGAAATTTTGCGTGGTTCACCCGCTTTGTCTGAGTTTCGCGTTAATAAGTTACTTGAGCGTTGTCATGAGTTAGATCTGCCAATTACTCATATCTATGCTGAGTTTGCCCATTTTGCTGATGTGGTGACAACGCTAACCGCTGATGAACAAGCTAAACTTACCCGTCTACTCACATACGGTCCAACGATTGCAGAGCACGAGCCTAAAGGTTTATTGCTACTTGTTACTCCTCGTCCTGGCACGATTTCTCCTTGGTCTTCAAAATCGACCGATATTGCACGTAATTGTGGTTTAACAACGATTAAACGTCTTGAGCGTGGTACAGCATATTATGTTGAATCATCATTACCACTTACTGCAGCACAATTGGATGACTTAAAAGCGCTACTTCATGATCGGATGATGGAAGTGGTGACCGATAATGTTGAAGCCGCGGGCACATTATTTATACAAGCACAACCGGCAGCAGTGAAAAGTGTTGATATTCTAACGGGTGGCCGTCAAGCATTAGAGCAAGCGAATCTCACCTTAGGCCTTGCATTGGCTGAAGATGAAATTGATTACTTGGTTGAAAATTTTACCAAGCTTGAGCGTAATCCCAATGACATTGAATTAATGATGTTTGCTCAGGCGAACTCAGAGCATTGCCGTCATAAGATCTTTAATGCCGATTGGACGATTGATGGTGTCGATCAACCAAAATCATTATTTAAAATGATCAAAAACACCTATGAGCATAACCATGAGCACGTGTTGTCTGCTTATAAAGACAATGCTGCGGTTATGGAAGGGTCTCACGTTGGGCGTTTTTTCCCTGATCCACAATCACGTCAATATACTTATCATCAAGAAGATACCCATATTTTGATGAAAGTTGAAACCCATAATCACCCAACAGCAATTTCACCGTGGCCGGGTGCAGCAACAGGCTCTGGCGGTGAAATTCGTGATGAGGGCGCAACCGGTATTGGCGGCAAACCCAAAGCGGGTTTAGTTGGTTTTACTGTATCAAACTTGCGTGTGCCTGGTTTTGAACAGCCGTGGGAAACCGATTTTGGTAAACCAGATCGTATCGTGACAGCACTTGATATCATGTTAGAAGGCCCACTGGGTGGCGCGGCATTTAATAACGAATTTGGTCGTCCTAATCTACTGGGTTATTTCCGTACTTACGAAGAAAAAGTCACTTCTCACGCTGGTGAAGAAATCCGTGGCTATCATAAGCCAATTATGATTGCGGGTGGCATGGGTAATATTCGTGCTGATCATGTGCAGAAAAAAGAAATACCTGTTGGCGCCAAGTTAATTGTGCTTGGCGGCCCAGCCATGAACATTGGTCTTGGTGGTGGTGCGGCGTCATCAATGGCATCAGGACAATCAGCAGAAGATTTAGATTTTGCTTCAGTGCAGCGTGAAAACCCAGAAATGGAACGTCGTTGTCAGGAAGTGATCGATGGTTGTTGGCAGATGGGCGATGACAACCCAATAGCTTTTATTCACGATGTTGGCGCAGGTGGTATTTCTAACGCTTTACCTGAATTAGTTAACGATGGTGAGCGTGGTGGTAAATTTCAATTACGTGATGTGCCTAATGATGAACCAGGCATGAGTCCACTTGAAATTTGGTGTAATGAATCACAAGAGCGTTATGTATTAGCAATTGCGCCTGAAAATATGGCTACGTTTGATGCTATTTGTCAGCGTGAGCGTGCCCCTTATGCGGTGGTAGGTGAAGCCACAGCTGAGCGTCATTTAAGCCTTGAAGATAGTCATTTTGATAACACCCCGATTGATATGCCAATGGATATTTTATTGGGTAAAGCGCCGAAGATGCACCGTGATGCACAAACGCTGACAGTGGTTGGGCTGCCACTTGATCGCAGTGAGATCACCATTGAAGCTGCAACGCAACGTGTTTTACGTCTGCCTGCCGTCGCAGAAAAAACGTTTCTAATCACCATTGGTGATCGTAGTGTGACAGGCCTAGTTGCACGTGATCAAATGGTCGGTCCTTGGCAGGTGCCAGTGGCTAACTGTGCAGTAACAGCGGCAAGCTATGATAGTTACCACGGCGAAGCGATGTCGATGGGCGAGCGTACGCCTGTTGCGCTGCTTAACTTTGGTGCTTCTGCGCGTTTAGCGGTTGGTGAAGCAATTACTAATATTGCAGGTACTGATATCGGCGATATGAAGCGGATTAACTTATCGGCTAACTGGATGTCACCAGCAGGCCATCCCGGTGAAGATGCTGGTCTATATGAAGCAGTAAAAGCCATTGGTGAAGAGTTATGCCCAGCATTAGGGTTAACGATTCCTGTGGGTAAAGATTCAATGTCAATGAAAACTAAGTGGCAGCAAAATGGTGAGGAAAAAGAAGTCACATCACCATTGTCATTAGTGATCACTGCTTTTGGTCGCGTTGAAGATGTTCGTAAAACAGTGACACCGCAATTACGCACTGATAAAGGCGCATCAAGCTTATTGCTGGTGGATCTTGGTTGTGGTCAAAACCGTCTTGGTGCGACCGCTTTAGCACAAGTTTATAAGCAGTTAGGTGATAAAGCCGCTGATGTTGATAGCCCTGAATTATTAAAAGGCTTCTTTAATGCGATGCAAACCTTAGTGCGTGACGAGAAGCTATTGGCTTATCATGATCGTGGTGATGGTGGTTTATATGTCACTTTAGCTGAAATGGCATTTGCAGGTCACACTGGTATTGAAGTTGATATTAATACCACTACAACGGATGCATGTGATGTAGTGCTAGCAGCGTTATTTAGTGAAGAGCTAGGTGCTGTGATTCAAGTGCGTAGTGATGATGTTGAAGCCGTACAAGCTGTATTAGCGGCAAATGGTTTAGCAGCATGCAGCCATATTATTGGTACTGTAATAGATGAAGACACAGTCCGTATTTGGAATGGTAATGATTTAGTTCTTGAACAGAATCGCACTGAATTACGTGCAATCTGGGCTGAAACCACGTATCAAATGCAAGCGATGCGTGATAATCCAGCCGGAGCATTACAAGAATTTGAAGCCAAGAAAGATACGCAAGATCCAGGCTTACATACTCAGTTAACATTTGATATTAATGAAGATGTTGCAGCGCCATTTATTGCACCAGCGATTAATTTTGGTGCGAAACCACAGATGGCAATTCTACGTGAGCAAGGTGTTAACTCTCACGTTGAAATGGCGGCTGCGTTTGATCGTGCAGGCTTTGAAGCGAAAGATGTTCACATGAGTGATATTCTTAGCGGTAAGGTACAACTTGATGGCTTTAATGGTTTAGTGGCGTGTGGTGGCTTCTCTTACGGTGACGTATTAGGCGCGGGTGAAGGCTGGGCAAAATCAGTGTTATTTAACAATATTGCCCGTGACCAATTTGCTGCATTCTTTACTCGTTCAGATACTTTGGCATTAGGGGTGTGTAATGGTTGCCAGATGATGTCTAATCTGCACGAGCTGATTCCAGGTGCTGATTTATGGCCGCGTTTTGTGCGTAACGAATCAGAACGTTTTGAAGCGCGCTTTAGTTTAGTTGAAGTACAAAAGAGTGATTCATTGTTCTTTAATGAAATGGCAGGTTCACGGATGCCAATCGCAGTTTCACATGGCGAAGGTCGAGTTGAAGTACGTAATGGCGAGCATTTGGCGGCGATTGAGCAGTCAGGCACGATTGCGCTGCGTTATCTTGATAACTACGGCAATGTTACTCAAAATTACCCAGCTAACCCTAATGGTTCGCCAAACGGTATTACAGGTTTAACCACGCAAGATGGACGAGTCACGATTATGATGCCGCACCCAGAGCGAGTATTCCGCACCGTGGCTAACTCTTGGCACCCAGATGATTGGAGTGAAAACAGTCCTTGGATGCGAATGTTCCGTAATGCGCGGGTTAACCTAGGCTAATAGATACATTCATTAAACATATAGAAGCTGTCATTTATTGGCAGCTTTTTTTATACTGTAACTGTGACACTTATAAATTTAAATATGAAGTTGATATTGATCACATTAACCGGGAAGGAACATTGGGATAATTAACGTAACGAATACGTAAAAATGACCACGGCGTCGTTACAAGGATGAAACAATGGGATGGGATGTTCCCAGTAGTTACCGTCTAATCGGTGCAACTAAATTACTTGCAGTGTTAGTTGTTATTGGTCTTATTCAACATTTTGATATGATCATTCAAGCCTTACGCTTTGATTTACTTAGCATGGTACCGATGAGTGTCACTATATTGGTATTGATCTCAGGAATACTTGCTTGTATTGGATTATTTCGAGGTAAGAAATGGGGGTTTATACCACTTTATTTTTACATTCCTGCTGCAACGTTATTTCTTCAAGTGAGTTTAATTCCTTTTATTCCTAATATTTTTCCGGTTAAACATCATGATATTGTTATTATGGTGATCAATGGCTTGGTATTACTGTACTCCGTGTCGCTACTTTTGCGACGAATGGAGACTAATTACATTAAAGAATATTAAATGGTATTAAATTACTGCATTGAATCTGTGATAATAGCTTTAATTTAATCAAGTCGGTGTTCGTAATCACGATCCCGATCTTCTGCTCAGCAAAGGATGATGATAATGAAAAAAATTGAAGCCATTATTAAGCCATTTAAACTTGATGATGTTCGCGAAGCGTTAGCGGAAGTGGGTATCACAGGCATGACAGTGTCAGAAGTCAAAGGATTTGGTCGTCAAAAAGGCCATACTGAGCTTTATCGTGGTGCCGAATACATGGTCGATTTTTTACCTAAAGTGAAAATTGAAATTGTAGTGACTGATGAAGTTGCAGAGCAATGTATCGACACCATCGTAGAAACAGCCCAAACAGGTAAAATTGGCGATGGTAAAATCTTCATGTTTGATATTGAGCGTGTGGTACGTATTCGTACCGGCGAAGAAGATGAAGATGCTATTTAATTTGTGATGGTTAATCATGATGAAACATCAAGAGGAGTTGCCACAGTGCAGCTCCTTTTTTATGGCTGTATTTTATGTCAATAAATAACCATTGAATCATGACGTCAATTTAGTAACTGATTACTGTTACAACAAAGAAAACCACATTTAGGACTTTCTGATTTAGATCAATTTATGTAATATAGACTGCAGATAAGAAATGAAAACGGAAACGATTGCGCCCGCGTGGCGTCTAGGTTTGTGACTTTTCGTTCATCACTAAAAATAGTATAAAACTTTGCCGAGTCAGGAGATACAGATGCTAAAGCGCGATATGAATATTGCTGATTATGATGCGGAACTATTTGCAGCTATTCAGGAAGAAACAGCCCGTCAGGAAGAACACATCGAGTTGATTGCTTCTGAAAACTACACCAGCCCACGTGTAATGGAAGCACAAGGTTCTCAGCTAACAAATAAATATGCTGAAGGTTATCCTGGTAAGCGTTACTACGGTGGTTGTGAGTTTGTCGATAAAGCTGAGCAACTTGCGATTGACCGTGCGTGTCAGCTATTTGGTGCAGAATACGCGAACGTTCAGCCACACTCTGGCTCTCAAGCCAATAATGCGGTTTACATGGCATTATTGAATGCGGGTGATACGGTATTAGGTATGAGTTTGGCACACGGTGGTCACTTAACGCACGGCTCACCTGTAAACTTCTCGGGTAAGTTATACAACATCATTCCTTACGGTATCGATGAAAATGGTCAAATTGACTACCAAGAAATGGAAGCATTGGCGTTAGAGCATAAACCAAAAATGATCATTGGTGGCTTCTCGGCTTACTCGCAAGTGGTTGATTGGGCAAGAATGCGTGAAATCGCTGATAAAATTGGCGCTTACTTATTCGTTGATATGGCACACGTTGCGGGCTTAATTGCGGCCGGTGTTTATCCAAACCCTGTGCCTCATGCACATGTTGTTACTACAACAACCCATAAAACATTAGCTGGCCCTCGTGGTGGTTTGATTTTGTCAAACGAAGGCGAAGATCTTTACAAAAAGCTTAACTCTGCTGTTTTCCCAGGTGGTCAGGGCGGTCCGTTAATGCATGTTATCGCAGCGAAAGCGGTGGCCTTTAAAGAAGCGATGGAACCTGAGTTTAAAGTTTACCAAGCAAATGTGGTTGTGAACGCTAAAGCAATGGTAGCTGAATTTATTAAGCGCGGTTATAACATCGTGTCTGGTAGTACAGAAAACCATTTATTCCTTGTTGATTTAATTGATAAAGGTATCACCGGTAAAGAAGCAGATGCAGCATTGGGTGCTGCAAATATCACGGTTAACAAAAACAGTGTACCCAATGATCCACGTAGCCCATTTGTAACTTCAGGCATTCGCGTAGGTACACCATCAATTACTCGTCGTGGTTTTGATGCCGATGATGCACGTCAACTTGCAGGCTGGATGTGTGATGTTTTAGATAACATCAATGATGCTGCTGTTATTGAAGCGACTAAAGAGAAAGTGCTTGAAATTTGTAAGCGTCTTCCCGTTTACGCATAATTTAGTCATGATACGGTATTAAATACCTATTATTACATATCAAGATAAGGCTTACCTGTTTAGAGATAAGCCTTTTTTGTTGTCTAAATAACATAAAATGTACCATTATTGATGATAATTGTTACTTTTAAGGCTATTTATTATAAAAAAGGAAGGGGATAGTCTCATTAAAGTGATGAAATGAGTTACACTGAGTCGATTGAATGTAGGAGGCTAAATGCATTGTCCTTTTTGCGGTGCAAATGACACCAAAGTAATCGATTCTCGATTGGTTGCAGATGGCCACCAAGTGCGCCGACGTCGCCAATGTTTAGCGTGCAATGAACGCTATACTACGTTTGAAACGGCAGAACTTGTGATGCCTCGCGTAGTAAAAACGAATGGCAACCGTGATCCGTTTAATGAAGAAAAATTACGCGGTGGTATTCAACGTGCGCTAGAAAAGCGTCCCGTGAGTACTGACGACATTGAACGTGCGGTAAATAGTATAAAATCTTGTCTTCGAGCAACCGGTGAACGTGAAGTACCATCTGAGATGATAGGTAATTTAGTGATGGAAGCTTTAAAAGAATTGGATAAAGTCGCTTATATCCGCTTTGCTTCTGTTTATCGTAGTTTTGAAGATATCCGTGAGTTTGGTGAAGAAATCGCTAAGCTGGAACGTTAAAACAAATAATCGTTAAGACCAACAATAATGACACACACTGATCAACAAATGATGTCGCGAGCAATAGTACTGGCTCAGCGCGGTCGTTATACCACAGCACCTAACCCTAAGGTAGGATGCGTGATTGTAAATAATGGCGACATTGTTGGTGAAGGGTATCATTATCAAGCCGGACAACCCCATGCTGAAGTGTTTGCATTGCGGCAGGCACAACAACGTGCTCAAGGGGCGACCGTCTATGTTACCTTAGAACCATGTTCTCATTATGGTCGAACGCCGCCCTGTGCTGAAGCATTAATTAATGCCAATGTGGCACGGGTTGTGTGTGCGATGGTGGATCCTAATCCTGCTGTTGCTGGGCGGGGTATTGCATTGTTGCAAGCGGCAGGTATTCAAGTCGATATTGGTATTTTAGCTTTGCAAGCACAAGCATTGAATCCTGGCTTTATTAAACAAATGACCCATCAAATGCCCTATGTTGAGCTCAAACTTGCCGCGAGTTTAGATGGGCGAACTGCGTTAGCAAATGGGGCAAGTAAATGGATCACCGGCCCTAAAGCGCGATCGGATGTTCAACAATTTCGTGCCTGTGCTGGGGCTATTTTGTCGACCAGTGCGACGGTTATTGCTGATGATCCTTCACTTAATGTACGCTGGAATGAGCTTGATGCATCTGTTCAGCAACAATACCCTCAGTCAGCGTTACGCCAGCCTATACGGGTTATTATTGATAGTCAGAATAGATTGACGCCTGAATATCAACTTTTCAACTTACCCGGAGAAACCATTCTTGCTCGTACTATGCTCGGTACTGAAGCGTGGCCCGATTCCGTGCAGCAATGGCAAATTCCAACTCAACCCAACAGTAACCAACTTGATCTGGTGGCTTTATTGTCGCGGTTAGCCGACTATGGCATTAATCATATTTGGGTTGAAGCGGGGGCTCGTTTGGCAGGAGCATTATTGCAACAGCAATTGGTTGATAGTTTGATTTTATATCAAGCCCCTAAACTAATGGGCAGTGATAGCCGTGGCTTGATTGATATCACCGGATTAACATCAATGACACAAACACCACTGTTAAATATTACTGATGTGGGGTTGGTTGGTGATGATATTCGTATTATAGCAACAGTACAAAATAATAAATAAAATAGTGAAATTAAGGGTTTATCATGTTCACTGGAATTATAGAAGCTGTCGGTAAAATATCAGCCATGACACCAAAAGGTGCTGATGTTTCTGTTACTGTTGATTCAGGATCGTTAGATTTATCAGATGTTAAATTAGGCGATAGTATTGCGACTAACGGTGTTTGCCTTACCGTCGTTAAATTAACGGGTAAAGGTTATGTTGCTGATCTTTCATTGGAAACATTAAACCGTACTGCTTTTGTAAATTATAAAGCAGGCCAAGTGGTTAATTTAGAAAAAGCGATGTTGGCAACGACACGTTTTGGTGGCCATATGGTGTCAGGCCACGTTGATGCTGTTGCTGAAGTGATTGAGCGTCAACATATTGGTCGTGCGATTGAATTTTGGATTAAAGTGCCACCGCAACTTGCTAAGTATATTTCAGAGAAAGGCTCTGTGGCTGTTGATGGCATTAGTTTGACCGTTAATGCTGTGCGTGGTGACGAGTTTAAGTTAACGATTGTGCCTCATACTGCGGCTGAAACGACCATGGCTGACTTCCATGTTGGTCGAAAAATTAACCTTGAGGTTGATGTTATCGCGCGCTACCTTGAGCGATTAATGCTCGGTGATAAAGCGGCGGAAAAGCAATCTCAAGTAACGATGGATTTATTGGCGAGAACTGGGTTTCTCGGTTAAGCATTGCTTTATGCTCAATAAAGCAACATAAGATTAAGGGTAGTATTATGATAAGTAGTGCAAAAGAAATCATTGATGATATTCGCCAAGGAAAAATGGTTATCCTGATGGATGATGAAGATCGTGAAAATGAAGGCGATCTTATTATTGCATCACAACATATCACCCCTGAAGCGATTAACTTCATGGCGACAAATGGCCGTGGCTTAATTTGTTTAACATTAAGCAAAACCCGTTGTCAGAAATTAGGCTTACCGTTAATGGTTCAAGATAACACTGAACAATTTGGAACGCCTTTTACTATCTCTATTGAAGCTGCAACAGGTGTTACAACGGGTATTTCAGCGGCAGACCGTTCTCGCACAGTGCAAGCTGCTGTGGCTGCTGATGCAACCGCGGCTGATATTGTTATGCCTGGTCATATCTTCCCATTAATGGCGCAAGAAGGCGGTGTACTTACACGAGCTGGACACACTGAAGCAGGTTGTGATGTTGCACGTCTTGCAGGTCTTGAGCCTTCAAGTGTTATTGTTGAAATTCTAAATGATGACGGCACCATGGCGCGCCGTCCTCAATTAGAAGTATTTGCTGAAAAACATGGCCTAAAATTAGGCACGATTGCTGATCTTATTGAATATCGTAATTTGCATGAAACGACGATTGAGCGTGTCGGCGAGTGTAAGCTTAATACCGAGTTTGGTGAGTTTGATATGATCACGTATCGCGATAAAATCGACGATCAAGTTCATTATGCGCTGCGTAAAGGCGACGTTGAAGCCAATGCACCTACGTTAGTACGTGTGCATTTACAAGATACCTTTAAAGATATTCTTCAATCAGGTGCGACTCAGTGGACATTGCCAGCGGCAATGCAGCGTATTAGTGCTGAAAATGGTGTACTCGTCGTGTTGAGTAAACAAGAGTCAACCGATAGTATTATCAATAAAGTGAAAAATATTGCAGCTGAAAATGAAGGTCGCCCACAAGTAAAGGCGAATCCATACAATCCTTCACGCCAAGTAGGTATCGGTTCGCAAATTTTATCTGATTTAGGTATTGGTAAAATGCGCTTATTGTCATCAAGTACACAACGTTACCATTCATTATCAGGCTTTGGCCTTGAAGTGGTTGAATATATTTGCGAATAATAGCGTATTGTATTTGCTGAGATGAATTCACGGAGCATTATTATTATTGATAATGCACACTTATTGGTTGGTTCTACAACGAATAAGCAATAAATATTAACAAATCCACTGAAACCGACGGTTGTGCGTAGCAGACATATCGTAAAGTGTGTTAGACTCCCGCGGTTTCTCAAACTGGAAAGACATAGTCACAGGAAGGCCCATGAAGGTAATTGAAGGCGCCATCGCGGCACCAAACGCAAAAATTGCTATCGTAATTGCACGCTTTAATAGCTTTATTAACGAAAGTTTACTTTCAGGTGCATTAGATGCGCTGAAACGTCAAGGTCAGGTTAGTGAAGATAATATCACTGTTGTTCGTTGCCCTGGTGCTTATGAACTACCGCTTGTTGCCCAGCAAGTCGCGAAGAGTGATCGCTATGATGCTATCGTAGCTTTAGGCTCTGTTATTCGTGGTGGAACACCTCATTTTGACTATGTTGCCGGTGAGTGTAATAAAGGTCTAGCACAAGTAGCACTAGAGTATAATACTCCAGTAGCTTTTGGTGTGTTGACTGTTGACTCTATAGAACAAGCCATTGAGCGTGCCGGTACCAAGGCTGGTAATAAAGGGGCAGAGGCTGCACTAAGCGCGCTCGAAATGGTAAATGTCCTGTCCCAAATCGAATCCTAATGGGGGTTACTGTGAAACCAGCCGCGCGTCGTAATGCACGTCAATTTGCTGTACAAGCAATTTATTCTTGGCAACTTACTAAAGGTAATGTTGCGGATATTGAGCAATATTTCCTTTCAGGCGATAAGTTTGAAGAAGAAGAACATCAAGCTGATGCGCCTGTGTGTAAAGCGCCTGAGACTGATGTTAGCTACTTCCGTGATTTATTTGCAGGTGTTGTATTAAGCCATCAAGAACTTGATAGCAAAATGCGCCCATACTTGTCTCGTCCACTTCAGGATCTAGACCAGATGGAACTTGCTTTACTTCGTCTTGCAATGTACGAAATGGTTAAGCGTGAAGATGTACCATTTAAAGTTGTGATCAACGAAGCCATCGAATTAGCAAAACTTTTCGGTGCTGAAGATAGCCACAAATTCGTCAATGGTGTGTTAGATAAAGCTGCACCATCTTTACGTAAAAAAGATAAATAATTTTTTTACGTTAAGTACGATGAAAGAAGTCAGCTTATTAGCTGGCTTTTTTTTTATTAAAGGAATAGAAAATCATGGCAAAAAGTGAATTTGATATCATCAAACAGTATTTCGCACACCAACAACAGCAGCGTGATGATGTTGTGTTAGCGATCGGAGATGATTGTGCGCTAGTGGATGTTCCCGCCAATTACCATGTTGCAGTAAGCACCGATTCATTAGTTGCTGGCACACACTTTTTAGCTGATGCCGATCCTGCGTTAGTGGCTTATAAAGCATTAGCATCTAATATCAGTGATTTAGCTGCAATGGGAGCCACGCCTGCATGGGTATCCTTAGCGTTAACATTACCGACAATTGATGAAGCGTGGTTAGCGCCTTTTTGCCATAGTTTTTTTGAACTTGCTAATCGATATAATATTCAATTGATTGGTGGTGATACCACTAAAGGCCCGTTAAGTATTACCTTAACCGTACAAGGTCTCGTGCCCCAAGGTCAGGCTTTAACCCGTAGTGGCGCACAAGTGGGTGATGATATTTATGTAACGGGTAACCTGGGTGATAGCGCTGCAGGGCTTGCTTTGATATTAAATCAGTCTCAATGTGAACCATCTCTCGCGGCAGTGCTTGTTGAACGCCATTTCAAAGCACAACCTCGAGTGAATGTGGGTGAGGCTTTACGTGGTATTGCATCGGCGGCATTGGATATCTCTGATGGCGTGATTGCGGATGTAAAACATATTGGTGACCGATCTCAAGTTGCGATTGAGATTGATGTCGAAAAATTACCAGTATCTGCTGATTTACTGACATTCTGTAATGGTGATCGTCAACAAGCGCAACAGTTAGCTTTAACCAGTGGTGAAGAATATGAACTTTGCTTTACTGTTTCAAAAGCTAATCGAGATGCATTAGCGATGGCTTTAGCGCATACTAATGTTAAATATAGCTGTATTGGTCAAGTGACTACGGGTCGTGGCTTATCGTTATTACAGTTAGGTAAGCCATTGAGTTGGAAATTATCCGGTTGGGATCATTTTGGTGTAACAAATAATTAGGGTATTAACGTGAGTACAAATCCAAAAGATTTATTAAAAATGAATAATCCTTGGCACTTATTAGCCACAGGATTTGGCAGTGGTTTAGCAAAATATATTCCTGGTACGATGGGAACGCTGGCCGCCATTCCGTTATACCTTGTTCTTGCTCAATTGCCTTTTGGTTGGTATTTAGTGGCGGTTTTGGTTGCCGCTCTGATCGGGATCCGTATTTGTCATATTACCTCTACTGACATGAAGGTGCATGATCATGGCAGTATTGTGTGGGATGAGTTCGTTGGTTTTTGGATCACGATGGCTGTTGCACCAACCGTATCATGGCAGTGGATATTAGCAGGTTTTATTCTATTCCGCTTTTTTGACATGTTAAAGCCATGGCCGATTAGCTGGTTAGATAAACATGTCGAAGGTGGCTTTGGGATCATGATTGATGATGTGTTAGCTGGCTTTATGGCAATGATTTCGTTGTGGTTTGTTGGTTACTGGTTAGGTTTCTAAGTTTCAGTTTAACGAACAAACAATAAAAAAGCCATGAAGTGTATGCTTCATGGCTTTTTTGATTGCTGTAAGTGTAAATTAATGCTTATTTAGCAAGATATTCAACAATTTGTTTTTCAATGCCAACACCATCGATTTCTAACATATGGTGTAATTCAGCTTGCGTCCCTTGTTCGATGAATCGATCGGGCAGACCAATGTTTAATACTGGTTTCATGCATTTTTGCTGCATTAAGAACTCAATAACACCGCTACCTGCACCGCCAGCAATCACATTTTCTTCAACAGTAACTAGCACATCATGATTCGCTGCTAGTTCAAGAATTAATGCTTCATCAAGCGGTTTCACAAAACGCATATCGGCAACGGTTGCATTTAAGTTTTCAGCTGCATCCAAGCTATAACCCAGCATGGCGCCAAAGTTTAAAATGGCCACTTTCTCACCGTGACGGCGAACAATGCCTTTACCAATTTCCAGTGCTGTCATGGTAGTTTCAACTTCAGTGCCTAGACCACAACCGCGTGGATAGCGTACAGCACTCGGACCTTGATGTTGATGGCCGGTATAGAGCATTTGACGGCATTCATTTTCATCGCTTGGCGCCATGATCACCATGTTCGGAATACAGCGCATAAAGCTAATATCAAATGCACCTTGATGGGTTTGACCATCAGCGCCAACTAAACCTGCACGATCGATCGCAAACATGACAGGTAAGTTCATAATAGCAACATCATGAATCAATTGATCATAGCCACGTTGCAAGAAGGTAGAGTAAATTGCTACAACAGGGTGATAACCACCAATTGCCATACCGCTTGCAAGTGTTACTGCGTGCTGTTCTGCAATAGCAACATCAAAATATTGGTCTGGGTATTCTTTTGAAAAGCGTACCATGCCAGAACCTTCACGCATGGCGGGGGTAATTGCCATCAGTTTGTCGTCAACTGCCGCCATATCACATAGCCAATCACCAAAGATTTTAGAAAAAGTTGGGCTGGTATTTTTTGCTTTTGGCAGTGGTTTTTCACTTAGATCAAATTTTGGAACCGCATGATAATTGATTGGGTCGGCTTCTGCTGGCGCATAACCTTTGCCTTTTTTAGTCATGATATGCAGAAATTGCGGTCCTTTAAGATGACGCATATTCTTGAGTGTTTTAACTAACTCATCAATATCATGGCCATCAATTGGACCAATGTAATTAAAGCCAAGTTCTTCAAACATCGTGCTTGGCACAACCATGCCTTTAATGTGTTCTTCTGCACGTTTAACGATTTCTTTAATTGGTGGTGCATTTGAGAGTACTTTTTTACCGCCTTCACGAATGGAAGCGTAAAAGTTACCTGCCAACAAATGTGCTAAGTGGTTACTTAAACCACCCACATTTTCAGAAATCGACATTTCATTATCATTAAGAATGACTAACATATCGCTATGTATATCACCGGCATGGTTCATGGCTTCAAATGCCATGCCTGCCGTAATCGCGCCATCACCAATAATGCTGACAACTTTACGATCAAGGCCTTCTTTCTCTGCCGCAATCGCCATGCCTAAACCAGCACTGATTGATGTTGATGAGTGGCCGACAGATAAGACATCGTATTCACTTTCATCACGCCAAGGAAAAGGATGTAATCCACCTTTTTGGCGAATGGTCGACATTTGATCGCGACGGCCCGTTAAAATTTTATGCGGGTAAGCCTGATGGCCAACATCCCAGATTACATGGTCAAACGGAGTATTATAGACATAGTGAAGCGCAACGGTAAGCTCAACTGTACCGAGTCCGGAGGCAAAGTGACCGCTGGTTTGGCTAACCGTCTTGAGTAAATAAGTACGTAACTCATCACAGACTTGAGGCAGACTTTCTGCGGGCAATAATCGTAATTCATCTGGCGTGTTAGCTAATGCGAGATGCGGGTATTTTGATATATCCAAAGTCATAACAGTTCGGCGCTTTTACTGATTTTAGTTGTTGCGCTCGATAACATATCGGGCAAAAACTTCCAATTGATAGGTATTGTAAGGTATTGCTGCTAATGCTTGTAGTGCTTCTAGATAAAGTTGCTGCGCTTTTTGTTGCGCACCTTCTAACCCAAGTAGTGCAGGGTAGGTACTTTTATCTAACTCAAGATCTGAACCTTGAGGCTTACCTAGCGTTTCAGTGTCGCTGATTACATCTAAGATGTCATCTTGAACTTGAAATGCAAGGCCTATGGCATCGGCATATTTGTCGAGCTGTGGCAGAATTTCACGTCCTTTTTCACCAGCAGCCAGTGCACCTAAGCGAACCGCACAACGGATCAAGGCGCCTGTTTTGTGTTTATGAATTAATTCTAGTTGCTCTAGTCCAACGTGTTGGCCTTCAGCTTCTAAATCGAGTGCTTGTCCTTGACACATTCCAGCAGCACCAGAGGCTTGCGCTAATTCGCTAACCATGGCAATACGTTGTTGATGTCCTTCTGGACTTAAACGACCTTGAGCAATAATTTCAAAGGCTAACGTTTGTAATCCATCACCAGCTAAAATAGCGATCGCTTCATTAAAAGCGATATGGCAAGTGGGTTGACCGCGACGCAATGCATCGTTATCCATTGCGGGCAAATCATCATGAATTAACGAATATGCATGAATACATTCAACAGCCGCAGCGGCAGTATCCAGATCATCATAATCGACACCCAACATTTCACCGGTTACGTATGTCAGGTAAGGACGAGCACGTTTTCCGCCCAATAGGGTACCATGCTTCATGGCCTTTAGCAGGGTTTGGTCTGAAAAAGGTTGTTTATTTAACCAATCGATTAGGCATTGGTTGTTACGTTGTTGCAGCGTTTTAAGCGTCTGCGATAGCGGTACACTATTCGTCATGGCTTGGCTCAAAGTCGGTTAATGGTGCATTATCATCAGCATGTAATAAAATTTCTACGCGCTGTTCTGCTTGAGTTAACTTTAGCTGACTGTTGCGAGCCAATGAAATACCACGCTCAAATTTCTTCAGCGCATCTTCCAGTGGGATATCACCCGATTCTAGTTCATTGACAATGGCATCTAGCTCATCAAGTGCGGCTTCGAATGCCATATTTTCAGGTTTTTTTGCTGCCATATCATTTTCACTCTTATCTAAGTGCAAGAAAAATAACGTAGTGACTATCTAAGGTCAAATTATGTCACAGTAATCTGTGCCACAGACAGTAATTTTCATCGTTGGGAGCAATAAATATCACTCAATGATGGAAATAAAACCCTAAATGAAACGTCATTATGGTCGATAAAGAGTTAGCTTGCGATAGATAGTACTGTTGACGTTTTATTCTATGATCGCAATGTTTTATTTTATGGAGCGATATGGTGCTGCGGTTTAATGAACGCTGAACATTATCCTTATAAATTCTTGTCCTATGTTAATTGGCTGTCAGATCGTTAAATTAAAAATTAAAAACGGCAGCGAAGGAGTTCTTGCGTGGATTTGGCAACACTTATCGGATTGGTTGGGTCATTCGCTTTTATTTTAATGGCAATGTTGGTGGGGGGCGATTTGGTGATGTTTGCCGATACCTCCTCGGTATTGATCGTTTTTGGCGGCAGTTTGTTTATCGTGCTGATGAAATACAATATCAGTCAGTTTTTTGGCGCTGCTAAAATTGCGGCTAAAGCGTTTATATTTAAAACCGATAAACCGGATGACCTTATTGCGCAAATTGTCACTATGGCCGATTCTGCTCGTAAAGGCGGTTTTCTTGCATTGGAAGAGATGGAAGTAGAAAACCCGTTTTTGCGTAAAGGTATTGATTTGCTGGTTGATGGTCATGATGCTGACACAGTAAGGATGATATTAAGAAAAGACATTGCATTGACCAATGAGCGCCATGAACAAGGGGCAAGTATTTTTTCTGCGTTAGGGGATGTTGCACCTGCAATGGGAATGATAGGAACACTCATAGGTTTGGTGGCGATGCTATCGAATATGGATGATCCTAAGTCAATTGGGCCAGCAATGGCAGTGGCATTGTTAACCACATTATACGGTTCTATTTTGGCTAATATGGTGGCATTACCCATCGCGGATAAATTAATGCTGCGTAAAAATGAAGAGCGCTTGAATCGGTTGTTGATTCTTGATGGTGTGTTAGCGATTCAAGAAGGTCAAAATCCACGTGTGATTGATAGTTATTTGAAAAATTATCTGCATGAGAAAAAACGTCGGATCAATTTTGATGAGTAAGGGTGGATGATGGATTCTTTACCACCACAACAGAAAAAAGGTGCACCAGCATGGATGGCTACTTTTGCTGATCTTGCGACCTTGTTGATGTGCTTTTTCGTATTATTGTTATCGTTTTCTGAAATGGATGTACTTAAATTTCAGCAAATTGCTGGCTCGATGAAAAATGCTTTTGGGGTTCAAAATGTATTAAACGTGAATGATATTCCCAAAGGTACCAGTGTTATTGCGCAAGAGTTTCGTCCAGGACGGCCAGAGCCAACGCCGATTGAAGTGATTATGCAGCAGACCATTGATATTACTAAGCGTTCATTAGATTTTCATGATGGCGTCAATGAACGTGATGGTGGAAGGCGTAAAGAAGATACAACGTCAAATAATGGCCCCAGTGACCATTCTAAACAACAAGCACAAATGCAAGCGCAGTCGCAAATGGCTCAAGTCTTAACCCAAGCCTTAGCGCGAGAGATCACTGATAATACGGTGGAGATTGAATCGTTTGGGCAACAATTGGTGATTCGTATTAAAGAAAAAGGCGCATTTCCTGAAGGCTCTGCCTTTTTACAGCCTAAATTTATTCCTCTTATTCAGCAGGTTACTGAGTTGGTAAAAGATGTTCCAGGTATTATTCGAATTAGTGGTCATACTGATAATTTGCCGCTAGATTCTGAATTGTATCGTTCCAATTGGGATATTTCATCACAACGAGCAGTATCCGTCGCTCAGATTATGGAACAAGTAACAGGGTTTGATCGTAAGCGAATGCGCGTTGTGGGTATGGCCGATACCTCGCCCATTGCGAATAATAAAACTGCTCAAGGGCGAAGTCGTAATCGACGGGTTGAAATTTCAATTGTACAAGGACGGCCTCATTATTCTAAAGAAGTGAGCGCTGAAGTAAAATAAGTGAGTGGTCTTTTTCGTGATGGTATTTGCTGGTTGGTGTGATTGTGACTAAGGTAAAAACAGCATAAACACCAATAATAAGTGCGTGACTGAGTAAGATAAGTTGTGCTGTTCGTATATCCTTGTTCCAGTGGCAGACACCTTGCTGTATAATTCGCGCCTTTAATTCCGTTTGGTACTTTATTCTGTTTGGTACTTTAGACCCAGTAAAGCGAAGTGTGTTATGAAATTTATAGTTAAACCACATCCAGAGATTTTTGTTAAAAGTGACTCAGTACGTAAGCGTTTTATCAAAATTCTTGAGTCTAACCTGCGCATTATTTTAAAGCGTCAGTCTGAGTCTGTTAGTGTTTATAATCGTCGCTTTTCATTAGAAGTGAACGAACCTGATGAAACTAAACGTGAGATGGTGCTTGCCGCTCTAACGCAAACACCTGGTATTCACCATTCACTTGAAGTTCAACAGACGGAATTTACTGATCTTCATAATATCTTTGAGCAAACACTACAACTTGTTGGTGACAGTCTTGACGGTAAAACATTCTGTGTTCGCGCAAAACGTGTAGGTAAACATGATTTTACCTCGATTGAAGCTGAACGTTATGTTGGTGGTGGTCTTAACCAAGCGATTGAATCTGCAAAAGTTAGACTGAAAAAACCTGATGTTACTGTTAACATTGAAATTGAGAATAACTTACTTAACCAAGTATTATTCCGTCATAAAGGTCTAGGTGGCTTTCCACTAGGTACGCAAGAAGACGTATTAAGTCTTATTTCTGGTGGTTTTGACTCCGGTGTTTCAAGTTACCTTCATATTAAACGTGGCAGTAAAGTCCATTACTGTTTCTTTAATCTTGGTGGTCCTGTCCATGAGATTGGTGTTAAGCAAGTTGCACACTTCTTATGGAAAAAATACGGTTCATCTGCCAAAGTTAAATTTATCGCTGTTGATTTTGATCCTGTTGTTGGTGAGATCTTAGAAAAAGTCGATGATGGTCAAATGGGCGTGATCCTTAAGCGTATGTTTATGCGTGCTGCGGGTCGTGTTGCTGAGAAGTTTGGTATTCAAGCATTAGTGACGGGTGAAGCATTAGGCCAAGTATCTAGCCAAACGTTAACGAATTTACGTCATATTGATAATGTGACTGATACTTTGATTCTGCGTCCGCTGATCAACTGGGACAAAGAAGATATTATCGATGTCTCTCGTCAGATTGGTACCGAAGACTTTGCTGCAACCATGCCTGAATTCTGTGGTGTGATTTCAAAGAGCCCAACAGTCAAAGCGGTAAAATCAAAGCTTGAGATTGAAGAAGCGAAATTTGATTTTACTATTCTTGATCGCGTTATAGATGAGGCACGAGTGATGGATATTCGTGAAATCGAAAAACAGAGCCAAGAACAAGCCCCTGAAATTGAATTAGTCGAGCATATCTCAGCTGATGCTGTTGTACTTGATATTCGTAGCCCAGATGAAGAAGACGAAAGCCCGCTAGAACTTGATGGTGTGGAAGTTAAACATATTCCATTCTACAAGTTAGCGACTCAATTTGGTGATTTACCAAAAGAGAAGACTTACTTACTTTACTGTGCTCATGGTGTGATGAGTCGTTTACAAGCGCTGTACTTGAAAGAGAATGGCTTTGAGAACGTAAAAGTATATCGCCCATTATAATTAATGCCATGTGCGCGGATCTTATGCCGTGCTTATGACATAAAAAAAGCCCTCAATGATCTGATCATTGAGGGCTTTTTTATGCTGGTGGTGCCGTTAACGTTCAGGCATAACATCGTAATGCATATTTGGCCACACAACCATTGATTCGGCGATAGCGGCAGTTGTGGCTTTATTGGTTAACTGAGTAACAAGATCAAGTGCAAATTCTTGTGCTGTACCGGGGCCTTGACTGGTTAATAAGTGAGCATGTTTATCATACACAACACGTTTAGGGCGTAATTGAGGTGCTGGAATTTGATCATGAAAAGCAGGGTGACAAGTCATTAGTGCTTTAGGAAACATATCATTGGCGGCAAACATGATAGCTGGCGTGGCACAAATTGCGGCAATCAATTTACCATCATAGTGGTGTTGTTTTACAAATTCGACCACTAACGGGCTATCACGAAAATGCTCTGCTCCTGCAACGCCTCCGGGTAATACCACGGCATCAAATTGTTCATCGGCTATTGTAATTAGTGCGGTATCCGCAACCAGTTTAATGCCGCGTGAACCCTCAACAATTAATGCGCCATCTTCTGCTGCACTGGCAACAATAACCTCAAATTGAGCCCGTTTTAAAATAGAAATGGTATTAATTGCTTCCATTTCTTCACTGCCAGGGGCAATACAAACAACGACGCGAGGACATAACTCAGGCATGGTCTAGTGACTCCATGTGTTTAATAGCCTGCCATAATTGATAATTAATTGGAGTATCAATGTTATGGCGTTGGGCTTGTTGAACTAAATATCCATTAATATAATCGATTTCAGTGAGTCGATGATGAAAAATGTCACGATTCATGGATGAATAGTTACTGGCTGTTGCTTTAATAACATTATCAACTTGGTGGCGTAGCTGTTGTTGAGTAGTTGTAAAGCCTTCCGCTGTCATAACTTGTGCCACTTCTAAACAAATACCATCGAGTTGTGATTGGTAGCAAGGACGGGCTAAATCGCCATTACAGCATTGATGGATAGCTGTCAGTGGATTGATGGCACAATTGATGGCCAGTTTTTGCCATAGCGGCTGATAGATATTAGCTTGCCATTGGGTTGGCGCTAAAGCGGCACCAAATAGTGCCGCAATATGGGACAGAGATTGCGCATAATCATTGATAGCGCCCAGTGATGTTTGCCCTAAACCAGTATGCTGAATGGTTGTTGGGGTGGGTTTAAAGGCAGCTTGAGAGGTCGTGGCATAGATAATCGGGTTATGGGGCAATAATTGCTGAATCTGCGACTGAGTACCGATACCATTATGCATAATAACCACTACGCAATCGGTGTTTAAATAAGGCAATAATGGTGTAAGTGCTGTTGTGACTTGAAAGGCTTTGACCGTAACAATTAACAATTCACAAGCGGCGAGATCATCTGGGCTATTACAGCTAAAAGAATAGTCATTCGTTGTTGTTGGTGTTGTTAATTCATTAAAGTGCAGCGTTGCTTTGGTTTCAGCGTTTCTGGTCCATAACTGCACATTGTGTCGTTGTTGGGTTAATTTTATGGCCCATAATGCACCAATAGCACCAGCACCTAGCAGAGTTATGTTCACAGTTTAATCCGTTATTAGCCTAATTTGTCGCATCATAACATCGTGGCTAATTACAGCGATCAAAAAAAGGCGCTATCAGCGCCTTTTTTTATGGTGTTATACCGTCAGCTTAGAACTTGTAAGATAGGCTGAAGTATTGTGAAACACCTGATGATTTAAGACCGAAAGTACCGTCATCAATACCGTAGACATTGTGGTAAGCTTTTAGACCGTAACCAACTGCGTAGCGATCAGTGTGCCATACGATACCGTTGTACATCACGCCGCCATTGCTTGCTGATGTGTATTCTTTCTTCATACCAAATTGGTAATCAATGTAACCTTGGTAAGAGATGAAAGTACCGTTTTCAAAGGTGTAAACCGGCTTGAACCAGTTAGTCGATACTTGGTAACCGTTCCAGTCTTTAACGTTCATGTCATATAGTGAGTAAACGTTAAAGCCCATTTTACCTAACCATGGCACTTCAATATCAGAGCCTAGACCAACGAAGTAATTGTTTACGCCGCCGTTGTTACCGCCCCAGTTAAATAGTGTTGCTACATAAAGTTCTTTTACTGGGCCGAAAGATAGGTCTTTACCTGTTAATGCGTCAAGAGAAATGCGCGGTGCAAATTTCATGAACATTTTATCATCAGCAGATGCTTTATCACTGCTATTAGAGTTAGTTAGGTTAAATACATCAACATAACCATAAAGATCAAAGATTCCTGAACGACCGCCAAATTCCATTTCTAAGTAATCGTGGCCTGAATGTGCATCTGCAGGGCGAGGTAATTCTTTTAACGCGTACATTAGGTTGAACTGCATCCACTTATAATCATTTTTGTGGATGTTGTCAGAGTAATCTGCTGCATTAGCTAACGAAGGAAGTGCTGTTGCTGCTAAAACGCTGAATGCTACTAGTGATTTGCGCATCTTGTTATCTCGCTCATGTTGATCTAGATGGTGGGATTTGGCCGCCCCGTTTGTTGGCGCTGATTCTAGTGCTTTATTACACGTTTGGGAATGAAACGTTTGCGCAATCCTTTACCATTTGTGATCGCGATCTAGTGTAATCGATTACATTAACTAAAAATGTGATCTTGATCCATTGAATATCAATAAGAATGAACTTTAATCTGTCTTGATAGACTAACGGCAACGCAATAAAAATTGTTGGTTTTAGCGGAGAGTATCGAAAGCTAGCTGTATCGATCTAGCTTTCGAGATCAGATAAATTAAATTGATGTTTTTATCAAGATGGGCGGGTAGGCTCAGCGATAATATTAAGTGCTGAATTCTTGGCTAACATGCGGATCAGTATTAATACGGGCACCCCCATTAAGGCCGTGGTTAAGAAAAATATGTTATAACCAAAGTGATCGATATAGACGCCAGAAAAGCCTGCAAGGAATTTAGGGAATAATACCATTATCGAACTGAATAAAGCATATTGAGTTGCTGAGAATGCGACATTGGTTAGGCTTGACATAAATGTGATAAATGCAGCTGTAGCAATACCAGCACCAAGATTATCGGCGGAAATAACCAGTGTTAGCATTTCAAGGTTATTACCCACATAGCTAAACATAATAAATAATAAGTTAGTGATTGCCGATAACATTGCACCTAATGCCAGTATTTTAAGGGTGCCAAACTTACTGACTAAAATACCGCCTAAACCGGCACCGGCAATGGTCATCGCGACCCCAAATACTTTTGATATTGATGCGACTTCACTTTTAGTAAAGCCCATATCGACATAAAATACATTGGCCATTACACCCATCACAATATCTGAAATACGGTAACAGCTGATTAATAATAATATGAGTAGCGCATTTTTACCGTAGCGTTGAAAGAAATCTCGAAATGGCATGATCACCGCAGTGTAGAACCAAGCACTTAAATTGGCGTGGTGCTTATTGTAACCGTTATTAATAAGTTGCTGTTTGTAGTTGGTCTCAATGGTGTTGATAGCGCTGTTATCTATGGTGGGTTCTTTGACGATAAGGGTGGTGACTACACCGATAAGCATCATTGCTGCCATGATGAAATAGGCGCTTTTCCAACCACTAGGATCGTAACCAGAATCAGACCCAAACCAAGCGGCAAAAGCAAGAGCACCAGCACCTGCCATGATCATCGCTAAACGGTAACCCGCTAAATAAGTAGCTGATAATGCAGCTTGCATGCGCTCTGTTGCAAGTTCAATACGAAAAGCATCGATAACTATATCTTGGGTTGCAGAAGCAAAAGCAACCATGATCGCAAAAAGGGCAAATTGAAACAGATCCGTTTGTGGATTACTTAATGCCATGCCGCACAATGACAAAATAATCACAATTTGTGAAAATAGCATCCACCCGCGACGGCGACCAAATAAAGATGAAAAAATGGGTAATGGGAAACGATCGACCAGGGGTGACCATGCCCATTTAAAGCCATAAGCTAAGGCGACCCAGCTGAAAAATCCAATGCTTGTTTTACTCACGTCGGCTTCACGTAGCCAAAAAGATAGAGTACCAAACACTAATAAGATTGGTAATCCTGATGAAAATCCAAGTGCTAACATGATCAAGGCTTTAGGGTTGGCGTAAACTCGCCAACCTTGGGTGTTTTCTTGAGGTGTCGCTTTATCCATATATTCCTCTGAAAATCAAGGTCACAATACTTGTTGCTAGCGTACTGAAGATTTAAAATTTTATTGTAAAACGAAAGCTTAGCAGCTCTCAAATTTTTACGCATTGACTTGATGATTCTCAGACAAACATTTTACAATTTAATTCTATTTTTAGTGTTATTTACGCAAATTAATACCATTAGGGACGATTTATCAGCGTGATTTTAGGGCAAGGACCAATATTGAGTAAGTAACAGCTGAGGGTAGCAACCTTATGTTGGATAAAACGATCCCCCATTAATTGATAATCACTAATACCGCTTAATGTTTGAATTAACGACCAATAACCGGCTTCATATTGGTTAGCTGGTTGTGGGTTATCATAAGGAAGTGTCCACCATTGAGCTAATTGGTGGTTAAATAAATTTTGCAGTTGGATATAAGTAATTTGTCCGTGGCTAGCGGCAATGGCATTGAGCGCAAGGATGGGGGCATTATCAACAACAAATTGTTGTAAATACCGTTCTTGAGTTGGAATAGCTGTGCGATTATAAGCAAGTGTTAACATAGATGTCACCTGTTACGTGAGTGATCACGCACAGGTGACATGATCACATTATTTAATGACTTTCATGGCTTCAATAATAATCGGTTGTTGTGGAATATCACTCATGCCCGTTTGTGGGTTTGAGGTTGTCGGTATCGTTGCCATTTTTTCAACAACAGGGAAGCCTTTTATTACCTTACCAAATACAGCATAGCCTGTTCGGTTGCCTTGAGTATTTAAGAACGCATTATTTGCGAGGTTGATATAAAATTGGCGCGTAGCTGAGTTTGGATTTTGAGTACGTGCCATGGCGATGGTCGCAATATCATTAGGTAAGCCGTTATCCGCTTCATTTTTGATTGGCGGGTAACTTGGACGTTGTTTTAATGCTTTATCAAAACCACCACCTTGCGCCATAAAACCAGGAATGACACGATGAAAAATAGTGCCCACGTAACTGCCATCATCGACGTAACGTAAGAAGTTTTTAGTTGTGATTGGTGCTTTTGCTTCATTTAATTCAACGGTAAAGCTACCGATATTAGTGGTAACCAATACTTTAGTTGCGGCACTAACGGGTAGTGCAACCAATAAGCATAAAGCTAATAAAAAACGCGACATTATACATTCTCCTTAAGGTATTTATTTAATTCACTATCATTAGCGATTTCATGAAGTACAGAATTCATGAGTTTATTCATGCTTGTTGCAATTTCTTTATTTGATGCGGTTAGTGCATCTTCACGACTTGAGCGACCTGAATAACGTTTAGTAAATTGACCACTAGGGGTATTTACCACCAACTGTAATTGCAGTTCACTGCGCATGTCATATTTCACCAGTCCTTGTTCAACAGTAATTAATGCTTTTTCAACGCTAATTGCCATGGTGGACGTTGCATTATTAGTGATGCTAAATCCTTGACCTGTTAGCTGTTGTGCTAATGCTTGACGTAATGTTAATGCTATTGGCTGTTGAGGTTGAATGACCTGCACATTTTCAGTGCTGCCATTATCAATAACGGCGATATAACTATTTGGCGCTTGATCAACACAAGTTAGGTTAAGTGCTTTGTTATTGGCCCATGGCTGTGATGTGAAGACGGCTGTGGGCATTAATGCAACGGGCGCTGGTGGTGTCGTAGCACATGCACTTAATACCAATGTTGATACTAGAACAACGTATTTTTTGATCATAAAGCATTCCCTTTGCTTATTTTGTTAATAAAAGTTGTTACTGTCGTTTAAATCTTGATTTAGACGACAATACATGAGGTTTATTTTATTGCACGTAATACGACAAATTTATCATTACTGCCAATGGTGTCTACTTTCGCGAAAATACGGCTTAATTTCTCATGGTATTTAAGTTGGCGATTACCAATGATTATTAACTCTCCATGTTGACGTAATATTCGCTGAGCATCACAAAACATTTGCCAAGCAATATGATCTGTAATGGTATTATTCTGATGGAATGGTGGATTACATAACACCAGATCTGCACTTTGATTGTCAAAATTATCGAGGCAGTTTGATGCCATTACGTTAAATTTTTCTGTTGTTGGCAGGTTTAATTGCGCATTCTCACGACAAGAGGCTACTGCCATAAAGCTTTCATCAACACAGGTAATGTTAGCATGTGGGTTTAATCGAGCCGCTTTAATACCAATCACACCATTACCGCATCCAAGGTCAATAATATCGTTATATTGTGACTTTGATGGAATGAAATCTAATAAGAATCGGCCACCGATATCTAAGCTATCACTTGAGAAGACATTAGCATAATTAGTCATCGTTAAATTATGATCAGGTACTGTCCAGCTTGTTGGCTGTGGCATTGGGGCTGTTAATGATTTATTGACGGAAGTAAAAATTAACCGTGCTTTTTTAACGGCTAATGATGTCTTTGTTTCACCTAAATATTTTTCAAATAGCTTTAACGTTGAAGAGTGAATTTCTTTTACTTTACCCGCGGTAATAACCATACAATCTTGTGGCAATAGATGGCAAAGTTGTTGTAGCTGCCAGCTTAATAGGCGGTTATTTTTCGGTTGCTTAATAATAACTAGCTGTGGCTCTGCTGGTAAGTCTGCCAGACAATCAATAATAGTGACTGCCGGTAAATTATTGACACTTAGGTTATTAGTAATGGCTTGCTGAGTAATAAAGGAATCTGTCACCGTTGTTACTGGTGCTTGATCTGCAAACCAACAACTCAATGCACCAAAATTATCATTGAGGATTAATACTGGTCGTTGAGGATCAATATCCATCGTATGACAATGATTGATCAAATATTCATCTGCGGCATCCCATGCTTGCAGGGTTTCATTTTTGCGTACAGGGAAACGGGTTAACGTTAATGTACGTTGGTGCAAGGTTAGCTCTGGTTTCATTAAGAATAACTTTCGAGTATGTTGACGAAGAAATAGTAGAGTATTTTCGCAGAACAGTGAAAAGCTTGAAAGGAAATCTAGCAAGTTAACACCATAATAATGAGGAATTGTTATTATTGGTGTTGAAAAGCTGCTTTTTTAGTTGAGGACATTATGATTCAACCCCAAATCGAAGCAAAGTTAAATCACAGTTTTACGCCTGTGCATCTTGACGTCATTAATGAAAGTTACATGCACAACGTTCCGGAAGGTGCTGAAAGTCATTTTAAAGTCGTTGTCGTGAGTGCTCAGTTTGAAGGCCAACGTCTTATTTCCCGTCATCGGGCGGTAAATCAGTGTTTAGCCGATGAATTAGCAAATCATATTCATGCACTTGCAATTCATACTTATACTGAATCAGAATGGCAGCAACAATCACAGGCACCCGCATCACCACACTGTCATGGTGGTTCAACATTAGATAATTGATAAGGGTGTCTATAATTATAAAAGTCGTTAACAAAACGGCTTTTTTTATGACATTTTGAAGTGGTTACTGTTTTGGCTATTAGTTAGCGGTGTTGTTGGTGAGTTGTTAATGTTATGGTTAAAATACAACTGACTATCACATGGTTATTGATAAGTTTGTATTTATGTTGACATGATGTGTTTTTGGGGGTGTTTTTTTACAATAATGTTAAATAAATCATTGGATTTGAAATTTAATATTTATGTGAAAAATTCCCGTAAATGTGCAGTTGATCATGTTTATTAGTTAATAAACCTATTGCGTCTTATTTGTTGCTTGGTTTTCACACGGAATCGCGTGGATTACCATAGAAAAAACGAGTTAATTAATGGTAGAATCGCGGGCTGAAAAATTACTCGCGCATTAATGTTTGTGGCGCGATAGTTAACTGGATGTTGCGATACGGAGTCGTTCAGTGGTTTCTACCACTGCCTGTTCATCGATATCAGGCCAAGGAACGTAGTATCTTAATTACGCAATATGAAAATTCTTTTTTCCCTTTAATGTAGTGCAAGTGCGTATGATTACAATAAAAAAGGGTTTGGATATCCCAATTTCAGGGACTCCAGCCCAGGCGATACATGATGGTAATGCCATCTCTAAAGTCGCCTTGCTTGGCGAAGAATATGTTGGTATGCGTCCTACAATGCATACTCGCGTAGGGGATGTAGTGAAAAAAGGTCAGGTTCTTTTTGAAGATAAAAAGAACCCTGGCGTTAAATTCACTGCACCAGCTAGCGGCAAGGTAATAGAAGTTAATCGTGGTGCTAAGCGCGTTCTACAATCAGTTGTTATTGGTGTAGAAGGTGATGAGCAAATCACATTTAACAAATATGATGCAGCGCAATTAGCACAGTTAAGTCGTGCGGTTGTGGTTGATCAATTAGTTGAATCAGGTATGTGGACAGCGCTTCGTACGCGCCCGTTCAGTAAAGTACCCGCTGTTGGTTCAGAGTCGAAAGCGATTTTTGTTACTGCAATGGATACCAATCCATTAGCGGCTAACCCTGAAGTTATCATCAATGAGCAAAATGAAGCGTTCATTGCCGGTTTAACTGTGCTTTCACGTTTAACCAGCGGCAAAGTTTACGTATGTAAATCAGGTGCAAGCCTACCTCGTTCAGCAGAAGCGAATGTTGAAGAGCATGTATTTAACGGCCCACACCCAGCAGGTCTAGCCGGAACACATATTCATATGTTGTTCGGTGCAGACGCGAAGAATATTGCATGGAATATCAATTACCAAGACGTGATTGCGTTTGGTAAGTTATTCCTGACTGGTGAAATTTTCACTGATCGTGTTGTTGCGTTAGCTGGCCCTGTAGTGACTAATCCTCGTTTAGTACGTACTCAGATTGGTGCTTCTATTTCTGACTTAACTGATTCAGAAATGATGCCAGGTCAATTACGCGTGCTATCAGGTTCAGTACTTAACGGTGTTAAAGCTGAAGGTGTTCATGGATACCTTGGTCGTTACCACTTACAAGTTTCTGCTTTACGTGAAGGCTATGAGAAAGAATTCTTAGGCTGGATTGTTCCTGGTAAAAACAAGTTTTCTGTTACTCGTGCCTTCATGAGCCAGTTCTTCCCAGGTCAGTTGTTCAACATGACAACAACGACAAATGGTAGTGAGCGTGCCATGGTGCCAATCGGTAATTACGAAAAAGTAATGCCGCTTGATATTGAACCAACATTATTACTGCGTGATATCTGTGCAGGTGATATTGACAGTGCACAACAATTGGGCCTCCTAGAACTAGATGAAGAAGATCTAGCACTATGTACGTTCGTGTGTCCTGGTAAATATGAGTTTGGTCCAATGATGCGTGAGTGTTTGGACAAAATTGAGAAGGAAGGGTAATTCATGGGTTTCAAGAATTTCCTCGAAAGTATTGAGCACCACTTTGAACCAGGTGGTAAGCATGAGCGTTGGTTTGCGTTATATGAAGCGTTTGCCACTCTTATGTATACGCCAGGACAAGTGACGCGTTCATCTGCGCACGTTCGCGACAGCATCGATCTAAAACGTATCATGATCATGGTATGGTTTGCGGTATTCCCAGCAATGTTCTGGGGTATGTATAACGTAGGTGATCAAGCTATTGCTGGTCTTAACCACTTATACACAGCAGACAAACTAACAGCAGTCATTGCTGCTGACTGGCATTACTGGTTTACCCAGATGCTAGGCGGCACGCTATCAGCAACTGCTGGTTGGGGTAGCAAGATGCTACTTGGTGCAACTTACTTCTTACCTATCTACGCAGTTGTTTTTGCGGTAGGTGGTTTCTGGGAAGTGTTGTTCTGTATGGTGCGTAAGCATGAAGTTAACGAAGGTTTCTTTGTAACTTCTATTCTTTTTGCATTGATCGTTCCGCCAACACTACCACTTTGGCAAGCCGCTTTAGGTATTACTTTTGGTGTCGTTGTCGCAAAAGAAATTTTTGGTGGTACTGGTCGTAACTTCCTTAACCCAGCACTTGCTGGTCGTGCTTTCCTATTTTTCGCATACCCAGGTCAGATTTCTGGCGACCTAGTATGGAATGCGGCGGATGGTTTCTCTGGCGCGACACCACTAAGTCAGTGGTCTCAAGGTGGTCAAGCAGACGTAGTTAACACTATTACTGGTCAATCAATCACTTGGATGGACGCATTTGTTGGTCATCTTCCAGGTTCAATTGGTGAAGTATCAACACTCGCTATCCTTATCGGTGGCCTGTTTATTGTTGTTATGGGCATTGCTTCATGGCGTATTATCGCTGGTACAATGATCGGTATGATCGTTGCTGCAACGCTATTTAACATCATTGGTTCTGATACTAACCCAATGTTCAACATGCCTTGGCAGTGGCACCTAGTGTTAGGTGGTTTTGCGTTTGGTATGATGTTTATGGCGACAGACCCAGTGTCGGCTGCGTTCACCAATAAAGCAAAATGGTGGTATGGCGCACTGATTGGTGCAATGGCTGTAATGGTACGTGTAGTTAACCCTGCATATCCAGAAGGTATGATGCTAGCGATTCTATTTGCTAACCTATTTGCACCTCTATTTGACAACCTAGTTGTTCAAGGCAACATCAAACGGAGACTGGCTCGTCATGGCAAGTAATAAGGATAGCTTCTCAAGAACGCTGATTTTTGTAGTTGTATTGAGCCTTGTGTGTTCAATCATCGTATCTACAGCAGCAGTTGTTCTGCGTCCAAAACAGCAAGAAAATGCAGTACTTGACGTACAACGCAACATTCTTGCTGTTGCTGGTCTGCTAAATAAAGACACTAACATTAAGCAAACATATAACCAGTTTATCGAGCCTAAGCTTGTAAACATTAATACGGGTAATTATGTTGCGGAAGTTGCTGGCGAAAATGCAGCTAAATATAATCAACGTGACGCTGCGAAGAATGATAAAGAATCTATCAAACTCCCAGCTAACGAAGATTTAGCAAAGATCATTCGTCGTGCAAATGTGGCGACTGTTTATCTTGTTAAAGATGCAGCTGGTACGTTAACTAAAGTGATCCTACCTATTCACGGTAACGGTTTATGGTCAATGATGTATGCATTCGTTGCGGTTGCAACCGATGGTAATACTATTGACGGCATCACTTACTACGATCAGGCGGAAACTCCTGGACTTGGTGGTGAAGTTGAAAACCCAACATGGCGTGAGCAGTTTGTTGGTAAGAAGTTGTATGATATGAACTTCAAACCTGCAATTAAAATCCTTAAGGGTGGTGCACCTGTAGGTACTGATCACCAAGTTGATGGTCTTTCTGGTGCAACGCTAACAAGTAACGGCGTACAGCATACCTTCGATTTCTGGTTCGGTGCACAGGGCTTTGGTCCTTACCTTGCTAAGTTACGTGCAGGAGATCTGAATAATGGCTGATACTAAAGAAATGAAAAAGATCCTATTTGGACCTTTTATCAGCAATAACCCAATTGCATTACAAATTCTTGGTGTTTGTTCAGCGTTAGCGGTAACTACTAAGTTAGAAACTGCGTTTGTAATGACAATTGCAGTGACATTGGTAACTGCATTTTCGAACTTCTTCGTATCATTAGTTCGTAATCAAATTCCAAACAGCGTGCGTATTATTGCGCAAATGGCGATTATCGCATCATTGGTAATCGTGGTTGACGAAGTATTACGTGCATACCTTTACGATGTATCAAAGCAGCTATCTGTATTCGTTGGTTTGATCATTACTAACTGTATCGTAATGGGCCGTGCGGAAGCATACGCAATGAAATCTGCACCAGTACCTGCATTTATTGATGGTATCGGTAACGGTTTAGGTTACGGTTTTGTACTTATTACTGTGGCTTTCTTCCGTGAGCTTTTAGGCTCAGGTAAGTTATTTGGTATGCAGGTATTGCCTCTAGCTTCTGATGGCGGTTGGTATCACCCGAACGGCCTAATGCTGTTGGCTCCTTCTGCGTTCTTCCTAATTGGTTTCATGATCTGGATTATTCGTACTTTCCGTCCAGAACAAGTAGAAGCGAAGGAGTAAGAGGAATATGGAACATTATATTAGCCTATTGATTCGCTCGATCTTTATCGAGAACATGGCATTATCTTTCTTCTTGGGTATGTGTACTTTCCTAGCTGTGTCTAAGAAAGTTAAGACCTCTTTTGGTCTAGGTGTTGCGGTAATCGTAGTACTGACACTATCTGTACCGTTAAACAATCTTGTGTACAACTATGTACTTAAAGATGGTGCAATTTTCCCAGGTGTTGACCTTAGCTTCTTGAACTTTATTACGTTCATTGGTGTGATCGCAGCATTGGTTCAGATCCTTGAAATGGTTCTTGATCGCTTCTTCCCGCCACTATACAACGCGCTAGGTATTTTCTTACCGTTGATCACAGTTAACTGTGCAATCTTCGGTGGTGTATCTTTCATGGTGCAACGTGATTACAACTTCACAGAATCAATCGTCTACGGCTTCGGCTCTGGTGTTGGTTGGATGTTGGCAATTGTTGCGCTTGCGGGTATCCGTGAGAAGATGAAATACTCAGATGTACCTGCGGGTCTTCGTGGTTTAGGTATTACCTTTATCACTGTTGGTCTTATGGCGTTAGGCTTTATGTCTTTCTCTGGCGTACAGCTGTAATCAGGATAAGGAAGGAATAGTCAATGGATATTATTCTTGGCGTAGGCATGTTTACCTTGATTATCCTGGCTCTAGTTTTAGTGATTTTATTCGCTAAATCTAAGCTAGTACCATCAGGTGACATTACTATCTCAGTAAACGGCGATCCAGAAAAAGCGATCACTACAGGTGCGGGCGGTAAACTACTGAATGCACTTTCTGCTAACGGTATTTTCGTATCATCAGCATGTGGTGGCGGTGGCTCTTGTGGTCAGTGTCGTGTAAAAGTTAAATCTGGTGGTGGTGATATTCTACCAACAGAACTTGATCACATTTCTAAAGGTGAAGCACGTGAAGGCGAACGTCTAGCGTGTCAGGTTAACGTTAAATCTGACATGGACATCGAGCTTCCTGAAGAAATTTTTGGTGTGAAGAAGTGGGAATGTTCTGTTATTTCTAACGATAACAAAGCAACCTTCATTAAAGAGCTTAAGCTTCAAATTCCTGATGGCGAAACAGTACCTTTCCGTGCTGGTGGTTACATTCAGATTGAAGCACCGGCTCACCACATTAAATACTCAGACTTTGATGTACCAGAAGAGTACCGTGGCGACTGGGATAAGTTTAACTTGTTCCGCTACGAGTCTAAGGTTGATGAAGATATCATCCGTGCTTACTCAATGGCTAACTACCCAGAAGAGTTCGGTATTATTTTGCTAAACGTACGTATTGCTACGCCGCCGCCGAATAATCCTGATGTAGCTCCTGGTCAAATGTCATCATTCATCTGGTCACTGAAAGAAGGTGACAAGTGTACTATTTCTGGTCCTTTCGGTGAGTTCTTCGCGAAAGACACTGAAAATGAAATGGTATTCGTAGGTGGTGGTGCAGGTATGGCGCCAATGCGTTCACATATCTTCGACCAACTTAAGCGTCTACACTCTAAGCGTAAGATGTCTTACTGGTACGGTGCACGTTCTAAGCGTGAAATGTTCTATGAAGAGGATTTTGATGCACTAGCTGCAGAGAACCCTAACTTTGTATGGCATTGTGCGCTATCAGATCCACAGCCTGAAGATAATTGGGATGGTTACACTGGCTTTATTCACAACGTTCTTTATGAAAACTACTTACGTGATCATGAAGCACCTGAAGATTGTGAGTACTACATGTGTGGTCCACCAATGATGAACGCAGCTGTTATCAGCATGCTGAAAGATCTTGGTGTTGAAGATGAAAACATTCTATTGGATGATTTCGGTGGCTAATTACTAGCCCTTCGCCTTGAAAGAAGGCTGGCCTATTAAGGTCAGCCTTTTTCATTATTAATGAATAATAATGTTATTTTTATTGTGGTTATTATCAGTTAGTAATGACTAACTATGGTCCCTAGAGTAAAAATTACCTTTATTTCATTGGAGTAGTTGAATGAAAATGTTCCTTATTCGGGCTGTATTTGTGATTACAGCATTGTTAGCGCTTGCCGGCTGTAGTGATCAGCGTCAGCAAATCACTATTAATGGCTCGACAATGGGAACCTATTATTCAATTAAAATAATAAATCAAGATGGTTTGCCAACAGCAAAAGAAATTCAAAAAGAGATCGATCGTCGTTTAGAGTTAGTTAACGATCAAATGTCGACTTACCGTCCAAATTCAGAATTAAGTTTATTTAATCAAGCACCAGCTAATAAAGCTTTTCCTGTCTCTGCGGCAACCGCGAAAGTGATCACTGAAGCGTTACGTATCTCTAAGGTTAGTAATGGTGCTTATGATGTGACTGTTGGACCTGTGGTTAATTTATGGAGCTTTGGCCCTGAAGCACGCCCTGAATCAATTCCAACCGATAAAGAAGTGACGACTCGCTTATCTGAAGTGGGTTATCAGCATGTGAAAGTTTTACCTGATAATAAACTTATTAAAGATGAAGCTAAGTTATATGTCGATTTATCATCAATCGCTAAAGGCTATGGTGTTGATGTGGTTGCTGATTATCTAAAAGATGATTTACACGTTAAAAACTTCATGGTTGATGTCGGTGGTGAGCTTCGCTTGCAAGGTAAAAATCAAGCCAATGTTTTATGGCGTATTGCTGTTGAAAAACCAGTAGAGAATGAACGTGCGGTACAAGAAATTCTTCAGGCGGGTGATATGGCGATTGCAACATCAGGTGATTATCGTAATTACTTTGATGAAAATGGCGTACGTTATTCACACTTGATTAACCCTAAAACTGGCCGTCCTATTGATAATCATGTAGTGTCGGTAACTGTTATTGCGCCATCATGCATGACGGCAGATGCTTATGCGACAACCTTCTCTGTAATGGGTGAGGATGAATCAATTGCACTAGCAAACCAAGAAAATATTCCTGTTATGTTGATTGTAAAAACCAAAGATGGCTTTGTTGAATACAAATCAAATACTTTTGAGCAATACGTAGATAAAAAATAATAGAGGCTTCCATGGCAATTTATTTAGTAACATTTGCTGTTTTTCTACTGGTTATTATTGCAATGGCTGTAGGGTATATTTTTCAGCGTAAGTCTGTTAGTGGTAGTTGTGGCGGTTTAGACGGCATTGGTATCGCAAAAGAATGTGATTGTCCTGAACCGTGTGATGCACGTAAAAAACGGGAAGCTCGTGCTGCACGTCAGGCTGAATGGAAGAAAAATCAGATTATATAATCAGTTTTAATCACACAATGTAAGTTATTACTTACTCTGAAACCTAGGTACGGCAACGAAATTGTCATGCCTGGGTTTTTTTATGTGTGTAATTTAAGTGAAATCCAAGCTGATAAAAAAGTGCTGTGATGTAGCTTCTGTTACATTCTCCATCGCCCCATTTGGAAAAATGGTCATTGCTATATTGGCACTGATTCAGTAAATTGTCGTATAATGACTGTATATAAAAACAGTTATTTGCTGTGTTCATTAATGAGTATTTGCTGTGACCAATCCATTGCCTATCCAACGTAAAATTATCCATGTTGATATGGATTGCTTTTATGCAGCTGTTGAAATGCGTGATAACCCGACTTTACGTGATATTCCAATCGCTATTGGTGGGCGTTCTGAGCAACGAGGGGTGGTGAGCACATGTAATTATCTCGCCCGTAAATATGGGGTGCATTCAGCAATGCCGACTGCACAAGCAATGAAACTGTGCCCGCATTTAACGTTAGTGCATGGACGAATGGAAATATATCGTCAAGTTTCTCAGCAAATACGGGCTATCTTTGCTCGCTACACCGATAAAATTGAACCGTTATCATTAGATGAAGCTTATTTAGATGTCAGTGATTGTGAGATGTTGCACGGCTCTGCAACCTTGATTGCACAACATATTCGACAAGCTATAGAACAAGAGTTGCAACTAACGGCATCTGCTGGCATTGCTCCGGTTAAATTTATTGCAAAAGTAGCATCTGATCTTAATAAGCCCAATGGTCAATATGTAGTAACCCCCGAACAAGTGGATGACTTTGTCGCAGAGCTAAAACTGGAGAAAATTCCAGGGGTTGGGAAAGTCACTATTCAAAAACTACATCAACAGGGATTGTATGTCGGCCGTGATGTTCAAAATTATGCACAACAGCAGCTACTGCAACAGTTCGGTAAGTTTGGACAATCATTATGGTTACGTGCCCATGGTATCGATGAGCGTGAAGTGATTGTGGAACGTCAGCGAAAATCTGTTGGCGTTGAACGTACGTTTAGTAAAAATATAGCCAGTTATGACGAATGTTGGCAGGTAATTGAGCACTTACATTTAGAGCTTGAACAGCGGTTGCGAAAAGTACGGCCGCAACTGAATATTGCTAAACAAGGGGTAAAATTAAAATTTGCCGATTTTCAGCAAACAACAGTAGAGCATAGTTACCCGTTATTGGATAAACAGCAATTTATACCACTGTTAACAGAAGCACTGACACGTCAACAAGGACGAGAAATTCGTCTTATTGGATTAAGTGTGGGTTTAGAGCAAGGATTAAAAGCCCAGCAGTTATCATTTAGTTTTGATAATAATAAAGATTAATACACCCCAATAAAAAACGGGCACGAGGCCCGTTTTGAATTCATACTTCAATTATTCGAGTTATTTTTTAACAGGAATATTTTTCAGAATCGCTAGCATTTGATCCCAGAACATTTGTACGGTATCAATTTTCACTTTCTCATCTGGAGAGTGAGGGAATTTGATTGTTGGGCCAAAAGATAGCATATCCATTTCTGGGTATGGTTCTTTAAATAGGCCACACTCAAGACCAGCGTGGATCACCATGATGTTAGGTTTATTTCCATACATCTGCTGATAGGTATCACGGAATACTTGCATGATTTCAGAATCAGCATCAGGTTTCCAACCTGGGTATGCGCCAGATGAAACACACTGTGCGCCAGTAAGTGCCGCTAATGATTGCAACATACCTTCAACGTAGCTACGACCAGAATCGATCAATGAACGAATCAGACATAGGATCGTTACTGTGTTTGTTTCAGTCGTGATTACACCCATGTTTAATGATGTTTCTACTACGCCTTCAATATCATCGCTCATGCGAATAACACCGTTAGGACAAACATTTAACGTATGCATTAAACGTGTTTGGTCAGCCAGTACCATAACATCGCTAGGTTGTGCACATGCTTCAGTAAATAAGGTAATGTCAGTTTCAACATGGCCTAATTCAGCACTAACGATTTGTTGGTAATGAGCAAATAACGTATTAAGCTTATCGATATTTGCCGCTGGTAATGTTGCAACAACGCTTGCTTCACGTGGTAGGGCATTACGTAAGCTACCACCAGTGAAATTGTTGATACGTAAATCAAGCTCATTAGCATGACCCACTAAGAAACGCGCCATTATTTTATTCGCGTTACCACGACCAGTATGAATATCACAGCCTGAGTGACCGCCTTTTAGGCCTTTAACAACTAATTTAATTGCTTGATGTTCAGCCGGAACAGCTTCGCGTTGAATATCAACGGTCAACGCAACATCAACACCGCCTGCGCAACCCATGTAAACTTCGCCTTCTTGCTCAGAGTCAGTATTCAATAGAATATCACCCTCAAGCCAGCCTGCTTCCAAACCAAAAGCACCTGTCATGCCTGTTTCTTCATCGATGGTTAATAATACTTCTAATGGACCATGTTCGATGTCTTTAGCCGCTAGAATGGCAAGGCAGGTAGCCATACCCATGCCATTGTCTGCACCTAGTGTTGTGCCTGTCGCCGTTACCCATTCACCATCAATAAATGGCAGAATTGGATCTTGAGTAAAGTCGTGGACAGTGTCTTCATTTTTTTGTGGCACCATATCAATGTGTGCTTGAAGTACAACGCCTTTACGGTTTTCCATGCCAGCTGTTGCTGGTTTTTTAATAATAACGTTGCCGGCATTATCACGACGAACATCTAATCCTTCCGCCTGTGCGAACGACACAATGTATTGTGCTAGTTGCTCTTCATATTTAGAAGGGTGAGGGATTGAACAAATCTGATCAAAGAAATGCCAAACAGCTTTTGGTGATAGTTGAGTAATTTCAGACACGGTAGCCTTCCTTTTAATATACGAGACTGGGCTAGTGTCATTTTGTAGGGTCTTAGCCGTAAAATGACAAAATAGGTAGCGAGTGTTTTTATCGCTTTGGTTTTAGCATATCACTCTGCCTTTAGGGGAGATAGGGCAAATAATAAAATCTTATAGCACTGATTTCTGCGATTATTACGGCACTGATGCCGTTATCCTCAATCATAATTGTGGTTATGTCTTTTATATGATCAAATGTGCTGAAAAACATCCAAAAAGAGAGGGATTGAAATATAACCAAATAATAATGTAATAAATTTACACGAAAAGCCATATCTCAAGTTAAAAAAGCAGAAAGTGTGATCTACTTAAAAAAAACGTTGTAAATTTATTTCATTTTGACTATAGTTTAGTCATGCCTAATTGATAGGCACAATGATTAACACGACATGTTCAGGATGAACCCGAGATATCGCCTCCAAGGAACCGAGAATAAGTGAGCCGCGATGGCAAGCCACTAACGATGACGTTGGTGTACTTATGACTAAGGTGATTTAAATGAAAATTTTTTCTTCAATGACACATTTTTGGAATAACCGTACTGTATATACAAGTAACTTCCATTACCCAACGCCGTACCGTTACTAATTAGATTTTATTGTTTTGTTGCTTTCAACGAAACAAATGCAAGTTTGTTCATCCCCTTAAATTAAGAATATCTCGATAACACTATCCAGTTATCTGCAACATTCTGCCGCCACTTCCCTTTGAAGTGGCGTTTTTTTAGCTGCTTTTTATGTTATACCCTCATTTTTATTCTGGTTATCGACCTTTATTAACACTTGTTTAGTTATTTAAAAAGTAAATGTTCAAAAAATAGCCATGGATGTTTTGTTTTTAATTAACTGATAAATATACTTTAAATAGACGTTACTTAAGTTATATCAAGACTGATAGTTATTGTTTTACGCTTTTCAACGATAAAATCTGGAAATTGCGTGATCGCATGATTATAATCAGCCCCGAAATGGATTGCGCAATCGTTTTCTATTTCTTGGCGTTGTTTGTTACTTTATTGCGTATCTCTAAGGAACCGAGAAGCATGCTAGAAAAGTTATTTAAACTCACTGAAAATGGCACAACTGTGCGCACTGAAATTATGGCAGGTGTTACTACCTTCCTGACAATGGCTTATATTATTTTTGTAAACCCCACTATGCTAGCCAGTACAGGAATGGATCAAGGTTCAGTGTTTGTTGCTACTTGTTTAGCGGCAATGATTGGCTGCTTTGTGATGGGTTTTTATGCTAACTATCCTGTCGCACAAGCACCGGGCATGGGACTTAACGCCTTTTTTACTTATACCGTTGTTTTAGGTATGGGTCATACATGGCAAGTGGCATTAGCAGCAGTATTTTTATCTGGCTTATGCTTTATTGCATTGAGTGTTATGCGCGTCCGTGAATGGATTATCAACGCGATTCCTCATTCATTACGTATCGGTATTTCAGCCGGTATTGGTCTGTTTTTAGCGTTCATTGCTTTGCAAACATCAGGCATTGTTGTGGCGAGTCCTGCAACATTAGTCACCGCCGGTGATTTAACCAGTTTTCCAGCAATAATGGCTGCACTCGGTTTTTTCCTGACGATTTCTTTAGTACAACGTGGTTTTAAAGCGGCGGTATTAATTGCGATTTTAATTGTAACTGCAATCAGCATTATTGTTGGTGAAGTGGATTACAACGGCATTATGTCAATGCCACCAAGCATTGCTCCAACCTTTATGCAGCTTGATTTTTCAGGCGCGATGGAAGTGGGGTTAATTTCAATTGTGTTTGCCTTTTTGTTTGTTGATTTGTTTGATACCGCAGGCACATTGGTCGGTGTTGCAACTAAAGCAAACTTAATTGGTGAAGACGGCAAATTACCGCGTTTAAACCGAGCACTATTAGCCGACAGTACTGCAACCTCGATTGGTGCACTATTGGGGACGTCAAATACCACATCTTTTGTTGAGAGTGTGTCGGGTGTCGCAGTTGGCGGTCGTACAGGTCTAACAGCCGTAACAGTTGGCGTGTTATTCTTATTAGCCTTATTTTTTGCCCCATTGGCTGGAATGGTTCCAGCCTATGCAACGGCGGGTGCGCTGTTTTATGTCGCGATTTTAATGATGTCAGGTTTGGTATCGATTGATTGGCGAGATTTAACAGAAGCGGCGCCGGTGGTGGTTGTGTGTTTACTAATGCCTTTAACTTATTCAATTGCGGAAGGTATTGGTCTTGGTTTTATCACATTTGCGGTCGTAAAAGCATTGAGTGGCAAGGGACGTGAAGTAAACATTAGTGTATGGGTTATTTCAGCGCTATTTCTTGCGAAGATTATTTTCTTATAAGCGTAATGTTATATACGTTTACATAAATTTATGCGGTTTTAAATCGCTGTTTCAGAGGTTGTTTTACTATGAGTAATAAATTCGTCATCACTTGGGATAACATGCAAATGTACACGCGCCAGCTAGCAGAAAAATTGCTACCAGCAGAGCAGTGGACAGGTATTATTGCAGTTAGTCGTGGCGGTTTAGTGCCAGCTGCTATTTTGGCGCGCGAATTAGGCATTCGTCATGTTGATACCGTATGTATCGCAAGCTACGATCATGATCACCAGCGAGATATGAAAGTGATCAAGCAAGCTGATGGTGACGGTGAAGGCTTTATCGTGGTTGATGACTTGGTTGATACTGGTGGTACTGCTGAAAAAATTCGTGAAATGTACCCACGCGCTAAGTTTGTAACAGTATGTGCTAAGCCTGCGGGTCAGCATTTAGTTGATGATTTTGTTGTTAGTATTCCACAAGATACTTGGATTGAACAACCTTGGGATATGGCGGTTACTTTCGTCGATCCTATTGCGAAAAAGTAATTCGTTTATTTCAGCACTGATTCAGCAATCAAGTTGTGTTGCGGTAATCATCGAGCTTGAAAACTAAGTTTTATCAAAGACGTCACGTTGTTGACGTCTTTTTTTATGGATTTTAGTTATTGGCAGCCGTTTAGGTATATTATCTAGGTCTATTAAGAGAAGTGATATATACGTTGGAGGATGCCGTGTCGGAACCATCAAAACAAAATTTATCAGAGAAGCTATTTGCTCCACGTCAAACCAGCAAAGAGACATCGAATATTGTTAAGATTGCGCATGTCCGTAGTGGGGATGTAAACAATGCTCTTGATGGTGAAAGTCAGCTTGAATGGTATCGTGTCTTACGTCGCCCACAATGGATATGGCAAGGTGTTGATCCTGTTGAGCAAGAAGCTGTTTTAGCGCGTATAGCGGGTTCTAATGCCCCTCGTACCAGTGATCATTTACTTGATACCGTTATTGGTTATCGTCCGGGTAACTGGATCTACGAATGGTCACAGTTAGCTTCAAATTATCAGCAATTAGCCCGTACGGCGGCTAATAATGGCGAGAAGCTAGCAGCATCAGAGCTATTATTTAAAGCCAGTACCCATTATAGCATTGCTGCTTATCCTTATATCAAAGGTGATCAGCTGGCTGATCAAGCTGAGTTACAGGCCAATCAAAGTTACCGAGAGGCAATTGAACTACGGCCGCATGATATGCGTAAGATTGATGTTAAATATGAAAATAAGACTTTTGAGGCATTCATTCATCTTCCGCGCACTGACAAATTATTACCGACAGTTATTGTCAGTGGTGGTTTAGCAACATTACAAAGTGATTTGTGGCGTTTATATGAAGATTATTTAGGCCCTGCTGGATATGCAATGGTCACGCTTGATATGCCATCTGTGGGCCACAGTGATCGCTGGAATTTAACCGAAGATACCAGCCGTTTGCACCAAGCGTTACTGCAACAAATCCGTGATGTGCCTTGGGTCGATAACCGCAATGTAGCAATGTTAGGGCTGCGTATGGGCGGTAATGCTGCAATTCGACTTGGGTTTATGGAGCCAACACGACTAAAAACCTGCGTTAGCATCGGGGGAGCTATCAATAGCTTTCTTACACAGCCGAAGTTATTAGATAAAATTCCACGGATGTATTTGGATGTATTGGCATCACGCATGGGTAAGAATGGCCAAGCTGAAGCAAGTATTAAATCTCATTTACCTGCGTGGTCATTAAAAAACCAAGGAATACTTGGTCGTCGCCGCGTTGACATTCCTATGCTTGGTATTGGTTTAAAAAACGATCCTGTTTGCCCAGAGATGGATAACCAATTGATTGCGTTATCAAGCTATGGTGGTAAAGCGATCACTTTACCTGCAAAACCTATTTATGATGGTTACCATCGCGTAATGACTGAAGTGGTTAAATGGCTTGATGATAAAATGAAATAATTATCACAGCGACAATATGAGATTTAACAGTAACGGAATCGTACTATTGTGCGATTCCGTTTTTTTATAACCAAATATATTGTCATGATATTGTTAGCAAAATTGATAGCTATGGTTTGTTATTTTGTTAAATATTATCCATACTATAATCAATTATTATTGTGCTAAGCGTATGTTTTAATACGTTAGGGATAATACCAAAGGTAGTAAGTATTACTTGCGAATTCAATACCGCTGACTATGGATGGACAAAACAATGACAATAGCAACAAGCTTTCCGCCGCATGGCCGTTTGATGTCTAAATTGACAGCAATAGGTCCTTATCTTCGTGAGAAAAAATCACAACCTCAACGGTTCTTTTTTGACTGTTTAGCCAGTTGTGTCAATGCTGAAAAAGAACCTGAACTACGTGAGTTTTGGGGCTGGTGGTTAGTGATGACGGCAACCGATACTGGCTATGAATATGAGTATGATTTTGGTCGCTTTAATGCCGCAGGTGAGTGGGTTGATGGTAAATTACCTGCAAAACATAAAGACGCTGTATTAAAAACATTAACGGATTTTTACTCAAAATTAACGCCCTTTATTATTGATGAGTGTCAATTAACATTGTCTCCCGCTGCAAAATTAACTCAAACCCCGCTAATTGAGTTATCAGCTAACTAAGCTAATTGATGGTTTAAGTTGACTCAAATGACCACTGGCGACATGAAATACTGCCGCTGTGAAATTCTCATAACGATGCACTGATATTGTCGCTACGTGGTATAGGGGTTATTCATTAAGGATGTTTATGCTTAAACATCCTTCTAAAGCCGATTAATATTGATTTTGTCATTGTTTTTTTCTTGTGCTTTTCGGTAGGGATTGATACAACAAAGAACATTTATTATTTCAATCTATTTGATCTCATGGCTGATTCAAAAAAATCTCAAGCACAACAGCAAGACGTTGCCGCAGGTGCCGCAACACATACAATTGTCGTCAAACTAGGAACTAGCGTGCTAACAGGTGGCACACTAAAACTTGATCGTGCCCACATGGTTGAGTTAGTGCGTCAATGCGCGATGTTACGTAGTCAAGGCCATAAAATTATTATTGTTACTTCTGGTGCGATCGCGGCTGGTCGTGAGCATTTAGGTTACCCCGAACTACCCAAAACGATGGCGAGTAAACAATTACTTGCCGCAGTTGGACAAGGCCGCTTAATTCAAGAGTGGGAAACCTTGTTTGGTATTTATGGGATCAATATTGGTCAAATGTTACTAACGCGCGCTGATTTAAATGATCGCGAACGCTATTTAAATGCGCGCGATATGTTGGTGGCGTTATTAGATAATGGCATTGTACCGGTTGTTAATGAAAATGACGCTGTTGCAACCACTGAGATCAAAGTCGGCGATAACGATAATCTCTCTGCGCTGGTGGGCATTTTAGGCGGTGCAGATAAACTATTATTAATGACAGACCAAGCAGGTTTATTTACTGCCGATCCACGTAGTAATCCTGATGCTGAATTGATCCATGAAGTACATACCATTGATGATAAATTACGTAAATTAGCCGGTGGTACTGTTGGTGGATTAGGCACTGGTGGTATGGCGACTAAGTTACAAGCCGCAGAAGTGGCTTGCCGTGCAGGTATTGAAGTTATTATTGCTGCGGGACGTCGCGTTGATGTGATCGTTGATCTTGCCGCTGGTAAAGCGGTGGGAACACGTTTTCTACCTTTAGAATCACCACTTGAAGGTCGTAAACAATGGATCCTTGCCGGTCCACCGCCAGCGGGTGATATTGTGATTGATGATGGTGCTGTAACCGCAGTGCAGCAAAAAGGCAGTAGTTTACTTGCTAAAGGGATCACTCAGGTAAAAGGCACCTTTGAACGTGGTGAAGTAGTCCGTATTTTTGATAGCAAAAACGTCTTACTAGCACGGGGTATTAGTCGTTATTCAAGTGATGATATGACTAAAATTGCGGGTAAGCACAGCCATGATATTCATCAGGTTTTAGGTTATGAATACGGTCATGCTGCTATTCACCGTGATGATATGGTCGTTATTTAGTCGTCGTGATAATTCACCCGATAACTTATCAGGCATTGAATTTGAATTTAAGTAAGGAATTATTGTGAATCTTGAAATAATGGGACAAGCGGCGCAGCAGGCTGCGTTTGAATTAGCGACCACTGCAACCTCGATAAAAAATACTGCACTAGCGATTATTGCAGATGAATTAGAAGCAAACCAAGCGGCTATTCTTGCGGCTAATAAGCAAGATACGGACGCTGCTATAGCGAGTGGTATGTCTGATGCGTTAATCGATCGTTTATTACTTAACGATGAGCGTATTTGTGCTATTGCCAACGATGTGCGCAATGTTATTAACTTAAATGATCCTGTTGGTGCAGAACTTGATAGTCGTGTACTTGAAAATGGTATGCGTTTAAGCCGCCGTCGAGTACCGTTAGGTGTTGTTGGTGTTATTTATGAAGCACGTCCTAATGTAACCATTGATATTGCAGCTCTGTGCCTTAAAACGGGTAATGCGAGTATTTTGCGTGGTGGCCGTGAGACGTTCCATTCGAATATGGCATTGGTAAAAGTCATTCAATCTGCATTAGCTAAAGCGGGTTTACCTGCAGCGTCTGTGCAATATATCGAACAGCCTGATCGTGAATATGTTTCGCAATTACTTAAGCTTGATCAATATGTTGATATGATCATTCCTCGTGGTGGTGCTGGTTTACATAAGATGTGTAAAGAAAATAGCACTATTCCCGTTATCATTGGCGGCTTTGGTATTAGCCATATGTATGTTGATGACAGTGCAGATTTATCCCGCTCATTAGATGTGGTTGAAAATGCGAAAGTACAACGGCCTTCTGCATGTAACTCATTGGATACGTTATTAGTTAACGAACAGATTGCGGCGACCTTTTTACCTCGTTTAGTTGAGCGCATGAATAAAGCCCAAGTAACCTTAGTGGCTGATGATGCTGCGTTTAATCTACTTGAAGGTAAAGCAAGCTTACTGCGTAAAGCAGAAGCGGGTGACTTTGATACTGAATGGTTAAGTTATACGTTAGGCGTTAAGGTTGTTGCTGATGTTGATGAAGCTATTGCGCATATGCGTAAACATAATGCTAGCCATTCAGATTCAATCTTGACCAATAACATTCAAGCGGCTGAGCGGTTTGTTAATGCAGCAGGTTCTGCGGCGGTATATGTGAATGCATCAACCCGTTTTACTGATGGTGCGCAATTTGGTTTAGGTGCAGAAGTTGCGGTATCTACACAAAAACTGCATGCACGAGGTCCGATGGGCTTAGAAGAATTGACCAGTTATAAATGGGTTGGTATTGCTGATTACCTGAGTCGTCCGTAACTAATAACATAATATAATACATATCAAAAAAGCTGCCGATAAAATGGCAGCTTTTTTATTGGTGTTAAATTGCTTGTTTAAGCTTCGCAAGCCCATATGCGGCAATGGTGACGCTATCTTTTAATTCACCGTTAATGATCATTGTTTCAAATTCAGTAATAGAAAAAGATTGGCTGATGAGATCTTCTTCTTCAGCATCTCGGTGTTGCTCTGGTGCTGAGTGGAGTTGGGTCGCGAGATAAATGTGACAGGTTTGATTTAAAAAACCATAAGCAATAAATTGGCTGCCAAGGTAGACCATGTTATCTGCAATTAATCCAGTTTCTTCTTGCAGTTCACCTTTTGCAAGATCAAGATGATCCGCATCCGGGTTTGCTTCCCATGCCCCTTGTGGAATTTCCCAACACCGTTGTTGAATACTATAGCGAAATTGCTGTACTAGATGAATGCGGCCATTATCAATCGCTAAAATAGCGGCACAATCGGGCTTTTCAACCACACCATAAATGCCTTCGGCACCGCTTTGACGCTGGATTTTATCTTCGCGTACTGTCATCCATTTATTTTGGTACACAATACGGCTATCTAATGTTTTTATATCAGTCATTTTTATCCTGTGAATGGTTGTTGTCGTGAGTGTTATGAGTATTTGTGGAGTGTGATGACTGAGAGTCGTCAAATGGTGTTTGCGGCGGGTGTCTTTTTTTGAGTCCTGTACGCATATAAGCGGTGTATTTTAAAGCGGCAATATTGCTGGCGATCACCGCAATAATAATCACACAGATAACCCAAGGATTAAAAAACCATTCCATATTCACCTCACAACGATAATGTCTATATCAATTCACTGCATCTTATATGCGTGATTGATCATGAGTCTAAATCATTGTTATAGAGTATCAAGAATGCCGGTTAGCTTCGATGGTTTCATGATAATAACAATGCATAATTATCTATCAAATATCGCATTATTAGCTGTTCAATAGTGTTATCTGAACAGCATTAATGATGAGGAACGTCGGTGGGGGGGAATTATAAAATATTGTTTAGAATCTGTTGGTACATGTCAGTTAGCCGTTCAAGATCGGTGACTTTAACGCATTCATTCACTTTATGAATAGTGGTATTAACGGGTCCTAGTTCCACCACTTGTGCACCTGTGCGTGCAATAAAACGGCCATCTGAAGTACCGCCTGTTGTCAGCAACTGTGGCGGAGTATGGTTAATGCCTGTGATGGCAGCAACAACGGCATCAACTAATGTACCACTGTCAGTTAAGAAGGGATGACCACTTAAGGTCCATTTTAAATCGTAGTCTAAGCCATGTGCGTCAAGGATTGAATGTACACGACGTTTAATATCAACATCGGTTAATTCTGTGCTGAAACGGAAATTAAACTGTATATCACATTGGCCGGGAATAACATTTGATGCGCCAGTGCCAGCGGCAATATTGGGGATCTGAAAGCTGGTTGGCGGAAAGAAGTCATTACCATTGTCCCAATGGGTTGCGGCTAATTCAGCTAATGCGGGTAGGGCTTTATGAATCGGATTATTGGCCAAATGTGGGTAGGCAACATGGCCTTGAATACCCTTAACGAGCAGATCACCGGTAATAGAACCACGACGACCATTTTTGACAATATCACCAACAGTATCAGTACTTGATGGCTCACCTACAATGCACATGTCTATTTTTTCATTACGTGCTTCAAGGGTGTCAATTACGCGAGTGGTACCATTAATAAATGGGCCTTCTTCATCAGAAGTGATCAGAAGTGCAATTGAACCATTATGATTGGGATTTTGGGCAATAAAACGTTCAATCGCAACAACCATACACGCCAGCGAACCTTTCATATCTGCGGCACCACGTCCATGTAAGTAGCCATCAATAATCGTGGGTTCAAAAGGTGGTGTATGCCATTGTTCTATAGGTCCTGAAGGCACAACATCGGTATGACCTGCAAACACAAACAGTGGTGCTTGAGTGCCACGACGAGCCCATAAATTTACCGTATCTTCAAATACCATGGTTTCAATATTAAACCCTAATGTTTGTAAGCGCGCGATCATAACTTGTTGGCAACCTGCGTCTTCAGGTGTGACTGAAGGACGAGACATTAAATCTTTTGCTAGTGTAATAACGGGACTGTCAGACATCCTTGTATCCTTGTTATTTAGTAAGAAAAATAGCGTTATATTGGTCAGGTTTAAAACCTAAGTAGTAATGATTATTATGCTGTAATAACGGGCGCTTAATCATGGCGGGTTGTTCTAGCATTAATTGTAATGCTGTCTCTCGATCAAGGTTGGCTTTTTGTTCTGCGGTTAATTGACGGAAAGTTGTACCGCGTTTATTGACCATGGCTTCCCAGCCAAGTGCTGCTTCAAAGATTTCAAGTTGTGCAAGATCAAGCCCATCAGTACGGTAGTCATGAAATTGATAAGCGATATTTTCAGCAGTAAACCATTGCTTCATTTTTTTGATGGTGTCGCAGTTTTTAATGCCATAAGCGATAGTGTTCATATTTGACTGACTTTTTTATAATAAGTAGATTATCTTTTATAGCGAGATTATTAGGTTATCGCAACCGTTGTACTTTTATTGGGAGTATTTACGGTAACTTACTTGAATGATGATAATCAGAATAATGCGAGCAAGTTCACCTTTATTTGTATCCATAATGATGAAACCGAATGTCTCGTTGATCAAACGCAACATCCTTGTTTGAGAACGGGCAATAATAGATACAGTATATTATGGAGGCCCCAATGGAACTGAATCCGGTTTTTGCCCGTAGACTTTATCTGGCTTTACTTGTTGAACACACGGAACGTCCTAATGTTCCTCGTTTAATTGAACAAACAGGTTGGCCCCGACGGACGATTCAAGATGTATTAAAAGCCTTACCTGGGCTTGGTATTGAATTGACTTTTATTCAGGATGGGCGACGTCATAATGATGGGTATTATAAATTAAGTGACTGGGGACCTTTTGACCTGCAATGGGTTGAATCGCGAGAACAGGATTTAATTACCTCTTTAGCGTTGTAAGCTAGTACTATCATAATGATTAATGACCGCAGTGTGTTTATCACTGCGGTTTTTTATGTATCTAATAACCTAAGGTTTGTAGATAAAGTACTGTTGCTGCCGTACGAGATTTGACTTGCAGTTTGCGTAATAAACTTTTCATATGCACTTTTACAGTGGCTTCTGAAATAAACAGTGAATTTGCAATAACCTTATTACTATGGCCTTTGGCTACTTCTTGTAATATTTGATTTTCTCTTTCCGTTAAGCTTGAAAATAATGTATTTTCAGTGCCATTGTTATTAAGAAATGCCGTTACAACTTCACTGTATGCTTTACCCCCCGTTAGTGCGGTTTTTAGTAAAGCGACTAATTCATCAGGCTCGGTATCTTTGAGTAAATAGCCATCAGCACCTGCATCGATAAGTGTTTTAATATCAGCATGGTTATCCGACACTGTAAGGATCACAATACAAGCATCTATGCCTTCATTACGAAGCGTAATCAGAGTATCTAAACCTGAAATACCTTTCATGTTTAGATCTAACAAAATTAGATCTACGGGCAGTTTATGGGCGAGGGCAATGGCTTCATTACCATTACTGGCTTCACCAATAACATCAAATTTAGTATCGAAACTCAATAACTGGCCAATACCTCTACGCATTAATGGATGATCATCGACGATCATTACTTTCCAAGGTGTCATCTTTTTATCCTTCTGATAATGCGAATTGCAACTTAACTTGACTGCCAACGCCGATTTGAGAGTAAAGGGTTAATTCGCCCTTTAAGCGAGAAGCACGCTCTTGCATGATGTTTAAGCCATAGTGATTAAGTTTTGAGTTTGAGGGATCAAACCCAACCCCATCATCAGCAATTTCAACATTAATAATGCCGTGTTGTTGATGACATGAAATTTTGATTTGCTTGGCATCAGCATGCTTGATTGCATTTAATACTGCTTCACGAATAATCTGTAATAAATGGACCTGATTATGTGCAATTAATGCCATTGATGGTAAGTGATTTTCAATGTTAAATTGCGCTGGCGTTTGTTCCCGTAATGGTATTAATAATTGTGTTAATGCTTCACTGAAATTGGCTTCTTTGATGGTTAATCTAAAGGTACTCAATAACTCGCGTAATTGGGTGTAAGCATTTGATAGCTCTTCATCAATAGTTTGTATGGTTTGTTGCTGGCGATTGTCGGTATTAGTAAGTTGTCGTTTTAATAGTGTTAATTGAATTTTAAGATACGATAATGACTGTGCTAATGAGTCATGCAGCTCACGAGCAATTGTCGCTCGCTCTTCCATTAATAATAACTGCTCGGTCTGTTTTTGAGTTCGGTTGTAATAAATTCCACGGCTTAAAATATTAGCGATATTTTCAATCAATGCCAGATCAGGACAAGGCAATTGATATTGCCACCATAGTTGCCCCATTGTTTCACCATCAATTAATAATTGCTGTCGGTGCCAAGTGGTTGATTGTTCTTCACCGACGGTAATTTCAGTGGTGGTGCCATTTGATTCTTCAATAATTAACTTAGCTGCAGTTAAACCATCAATCGCAATTAATGTTTCCAACATCTGTTGAAAATGGTGATGAGTTAAACGGCTAACTGATAGTTGTTGCGAGCAGTTATATAACACTTTCAACGATTCATTAGCATGGCGCAGACGGTGAGTTTTTTCATTGACGCTTTGTTCTAAATCGTAATAAAAATTATTTAAATCTGCAGCCATTTGGGTAAATGTGCGCGCTAAAATTCCTAATTCGTTTTTACTCTTATTATTGATGGTTAATGAAAATTGATGTTGCTTAATTTGTTTACATCCCGCCATTAATTGATTGAGCGGGGCTACAATTTGGCGCTGTGTAAATTGGATTGTAAATAACACCACCATCAAAATGAGTAATAAACCTACCGCACTAATAAGTGCTAAAAGATGTAACTTGTTTTCGGATGATTGTTGTAATTCAAAGACAAATTGATCGATGCGCTCTACAAAAGGGGCGACTTGAATTAAATAGCCATCCTTATCTATTTGATCTAATTCTGAACGTACAGCCTGCCATGTTAAGAGTAATTCTGTGTAATGGTGCTGTATTGTTTGTGGAGTGTACCAACGATGTAATTCCTGCATTGTTGGCGATGTCAGTGATTGATCAAACTCAATAGTATGGGAGTTAAGCAATGGAGATTGAGTTTCGATATCAAATGCCAAGCGATAACTTTGCATTCTTAGTGAGCCTGCTGTGTTGATTGCTGCCGCATCGTTAAGACTCGAAACTAACATACATAGCGCTAAGCTCGTCGTTGTCGCAACTAAAAATAGAATAGTTACCATTGAACGACCAATTGTGGTGGTAACGGAATTAACTTTTTGCTGTTGCATGAATTGCCGCCAACCTATAAATATGAATGATTGTTAATGGAAAGGGATGCTAGGTATTATTTATTAGGATTATATTGAGTCTGCTAATTTTGCACTGACTGATTAAACGATAAATTTGCAAATATTAGATATTATCCACTATGTTTTATTGATCTAGATCAAAGTATAGGGTCAATTACCCCTTAGGGGGTATGTTCGCAGTTATGACGATATTTAAAAATAACGTAAAAGAACATTAATAGAAAGTGAATGACAGCAAGAGAGATTAATTGGTCATCATATAATGTTTACATATATAAAGGAGAGCGCTGTGATTAATCGTTCTCGTCGAGGTTTTTTTACTCGTAAGCAGCTATCTCCACAGCCACGCTTGCCTTGGATAAAGGACGAAAATACCTTCACTGATCATTGTCTACGTTGTAATGCTTGTATTGATGCTTGCCAAACAAAGGTGATTATAAAAGGTGATGGTGGTTTTCCAGTGGTGGATTTTCATCATGGGGAAGGTGAATGTAGTTTTTGCTATCAATGTGCAGATGTGTGCCCTGAACCTTTATTTGAGCTCCAATCCCAACCTCCATGGACACAAGTGGCTACGATTAATTCATCGTGTCTCGCACTCAATAACATTGAATGCCGTAGTTGTGGCGACCAATGTGAAACACAAGCAATCACTTTTTCTTTACAAGTGGCAAAGGTTGCTCAACCTGTTATCAATCAGGCTGATTGCAGTGGATGTGGTGCATGTATAAGCGGTTGCCCTGTGGCTGCGATTGAAATGATAACGCCTTAAATTTAAAGAATTATAGAGAGTAAACATGACATTAAATGAAGTGCATACCTCAAGCCTTATCGTTCACGTTAAGCCACAATATTTAGCAACGATTAGCCAACAGATTTTAGCAATACCGAACACCGAAATTCCTGCGACAAGTGAAGAAGGGAAAATTATCGTAGTACTTGAGACAGAGAACCAAGGCTACGTAACAGATGCAATTGATAAAATTAATAATTTAGATCATGTATTAATTACTTTTTTGGTCTATCACCATATTGAGCACTACGATACACAAGCTGAGGGTAAGCTATGAAAATGACAAGAAGAGCATTTGTGAAAGCAAATGCTGCAGCATCAGCTGCTGCGGTAGCGGGTATTTCGTTACCAGCATCAGCGACGAATTTAATTGTGAGTTCTGATGAAACGAAGATTAAATGGGATAAAGCGCCTTGTCGTTTTTGTGGTACGGGTTGTTCAGTGTTAGTCGGGACTCAAAATGGACGAGTGGTTGCGACGCAAGGTGATCCCAAAGCACCTGTAAACAAAGGCCTTAACTGTATTAAAGGCTATTTTTTATCGAAAATAATGTACGGTAAAGATCGTTTACAAACGCCATTATTACGCATGAAAGATGGTGAGTACCATAAAGAAGGCGAGTTCACGCCTATTTCATGGGATCACGCGTTTGATGTGATGGCTGAGAAATGGAAAGCAGCATTGAAAAAGCAAGGCCCTACAGGTGTTGGTATGTTTGGCTCAGGCCAATGGACTGTCATGGAAGGCTATGCGGCTTCTAAAATGATGAAAGCAGGCTTTCGTTCAAACAATATCGATCCCAATGCCCGTCACTGTATGGCGTCTGCGGTAGTTGGCTTTATTCGTACCTTTGGTATTGATGAGCCGATGGGGTGTTATGATGATTTAGAGCATGCAGATGTGTTTGTACTTTGGGGTTCAAACATGGCTGAAATGCACCCTGTATTATGGACACGAATGACTGATCGTCGTTTAAGTCATCCCCATGTAAAAGTAAATGTGTTGTCGACTTATGAGCACCGTTCGTTTGAATTAGCTGATAATGGCATGATTTTCCATCCGCAAACTGATTTAGCTATTGCTAACTATATCGCTAATTACATCATTGAAAACGATGCTGTGAATTGGGATTTTGTTAATAAACATACTCATTTCAAACGTGCTCAAACGGATATTGGCTACGGTTTACGTGATGATAATCCATTACAAAAGCAAGCTGAAAACCCTAATTCAGGCGAACTATTCCCAATGACATTTGACGAATATAAAGCGTCAGTTGCGGAATATACCCTTGAAAAAGCATCACAAATGTCAGGTGTTGAACCTGAAAAACTGGTTGAGTTAGCTAAATATTATGCCGATCCTAAACTCAAAGTAATGTCTTTATGGACCATGGGAATGAACCAACATACTCGTGGTGTATGGATGCAAAGTTTGGTTTATAACTTGCATTTATTAACCGGTAAAATTTCAACGCCGGGTAATAGTCCATTTTCATTAACCGGTCAGCCTTCAGCATGTGGTACTGCACGTGAAGTAGGTACGTTTGCTCACCGTTTACCGGCTGATTTACTGGTTGCTAATCCTAAGCACCGTGCTATTGCTGAAAATATTTGGAAGTTGCCTGAAGGTACGATTCCACCTAAACCGGGTTACCACGCCGTGCAGCAAGATCGAATGCTGAATGACGGTAAATTAAACGCGTATTGGGTGATGTGTAATAACAACATGCAAGCGGGTCCTAATATTAATGAAGAGCGTTTACCGGGTTACCGTAATCCAGATAACTTTATTGTCTGTTCTGACCCTTACCCAACGGTTACCGCTCAAGCGTCTGATCTGATTCTACCAACGGCTATGTGGGTTGAAAAAGAAGGCGCTTATGGTAATGCTGAGCGTCGTACTCAAGCTTGGTATCAACAAGTTAAAGCGCCTGGTGATGCTAAGTCTGATTTATGGCAGATCATGGAGTTTTCAAAGCGGTTTAAGGTTGAAGAAGTGTGGGATGAAGCATTACTTAATAAGATGCCTCAGTACCGCGGTAAAACGATGTACGATATTTTATTCCTTAATGGTCACGTTGATAAATTCCCATTAACCGAAGCGCAACCATTGAATGATGATGCTCAAGCGCAAGGTTATTACGTTCAAAAAGGGCTCTTTGAAGAGTACGCAAGTTTTGGTCGTGGTCATGGGCATGATTTAGCACCTTATGATACTTACCATAAAGTTCGTGGTTTACGTTGGCCTGTTGTGGATGGTAAAGAAACCCAATGGCGCTTTAAAGAAGGCACTGATCCCTACGCTAAAAAAGGCACTGGCTGGGACTTTTATGGCAAACCTGATGGTAAGGCGTTAATCATTTCAGCACCCTATGAAGCGCCACCGGAAGTGCCTGATCAAGATTATGATATGTGGTTGTGTACTGGACGTGTGTTAGAGCATTGGCACACAGGTACCATGACGCGTCGTGTACCAGAACTATATAAAGCGGTGCCAGATGCATCGTGCTACATCAATCCACAAGATGCAAAAGCCCGTAACCTTCGTCGTGGTGATGAAGTGTTATTGTCATCGCGCCGTGGTGAAGTACGCTGTCGAGTGGAAACGCGTGGTCGTAATCGTCCACCGGTTGGATTGGTCTTTGTACCGTTCTTTGATGCCAATATTTTAGTTAATAAATTGATCTTGGATGCAACTGATCCATTGTCGAAACAGACAGATTTTAAGAAATGTCCTATCAAGATCACCAAGATCTAATCAATTAATTCAGCGGACGAGGGTTGTCGTTCGCTGTAACTAGAATATGTACAGAAACGGAGAACAGCATGAAGAAATTAATTTTTGCAGTATTAGTTGCAGGACTGATGCTCACCGGCATTGCACATAGTGATGATAACAATGTTACGACAGCAACTGAAACCGCGAAGACAACGGCAAATATTGCCGCTGCAGCTAAATTAGATAATCCCGGTGGCATTGGTGGACTTGAGTCATTACGTGGTTTGGCTGAAATTGAAGCAACACGCCCAGCGGATCTAATGAAGCATTACCCAAAGGATCAAGGGGTAATAGACAGTGATTATATTTATCAGCCACCGCTGATCCCACATACCATTCGTCACTACGAAGTGTCACTTAATGCCAATAAGTGTCTTGCTTGTCATAGTTGGAAAAATGCCAAAGAGATGGGGGCAACCAAGATCAGTGTGACCCATTATGTGTCACCACAGCAAGGCCAAGTGTTGTCTGATGTATCACCAAGCCGTTATTTTTGTTTGCAGTGCCATGTGCCTCAAGCAGACGCTAAGCCATTAGTTGAAAATGACTTTAAACGTGTAAGTGCATTACGTTAATCGTGACTGAATAGTAAAAAGGTTGATCTATGAAGTTGTTAAAAACATTTTGGTTACGACTAAAAACACCCAGCAAAGTCGCTGTCGGGCTTGTTCTCTTTATGGGATTTATGGGCGGACTATTATTCTGGGGCGGGTTTAATACCGTAATGGAAAAAACTAACTCAGAAGAATTCTGTGCTGGTTGTCATGCGCCAATCGTAAAAGAGATTCAAGAAACGATACACTTTTCTAACCGATCAGGGGTAAGGGCAATTTGTTCTGATTGTCATGTACCTCATAATTGGACGGATAAAATTGTGCGTAAGGTACAGGCTTCAAAAGAAATTGTTGCTCATATGATGGGTACAATTGATACCCCTGAAAAGTTTAATGCTCGTCGTGGTCATTTAGCTGAACGAGAATGGCAACGTATGAAAAATAACGATTCTCAAGAATGCCGTAATTGTCATCAGTTCAATTATATGGACTTTTCTGAGCAAGCGCCACGTAGTGCAAAACAGCATTCGACCGCATTAGCATCTGGCGATAAAACCTGTGTTGATTGCCATAAGGGGATTGCCCATAAGTTACCAGACATGAAAGATGTGGCTGGGTGGCAATAAACCAAAGGAGAAATGATGAGTACGCTAGAATCAGTAATTTGGCATGTGTTGGGTTATGCAGCAATGCCTGTGATTATTTTATCTGGTTTTGTGGCCGTCGCAGCTGTGAGTGTGTGGCTATTGTCGCTAGGTAAAGATAAAAAAGTAAATTAAATAGCGTTAACAACACCATAATGAAGCCATGACAATTCAAATAAACATTTGGATTATCATGGTTTTTTTTTGAGTCGAGTTACGATGTGTGAATTTGCGGTATCGTATTAATCGCTGGTGGTCGATGTGTCATGAATTAATTGTTGTTCGACTAATTGGGTTCTAAATTGGTGTGCTCGTTTACGGTTGACGCCAAAATCAGAATAACCACTGCGAGAGATAGATCTTACATGCAGTTGTTGTGCGTGTTGTTTGACTTCAAAGTCATCCACAAAGCCAAATACAGCACTGGTGACTTCAATATGAAAGTAAGTATCATCATGTTCGATTAGCTTTGCTCCTGGTAACGTTTGGGCGACAGCAATAATATCAGACCAACGTTGAATACCTTTGGCGGTTAGCCTGAAGGGAGCAAGCTTAAACTTTTCACGTTGTTCAAGTGTTGATACACAATGGGATTTATTATCACAAGGCATGTCTATTTGACGTTGCCATGGTGTCGCTTGAGGATCGGCACAACCACTGATTAAGCCACCAATCGCTGTTATAAAACCAATAATTTTCATATTTGCTCTCATCATAGTGCACTGGTATAGGCTAAATAAGCCCCAAAGCCAACCCAAGAAACAATAATAAGTCCCCACGGTAGCCAATGTTGCTTATAGATAATTTGTGGGGCTGATGATGACGTATTAGCGGTGGTTTCAAGTTGAGTATTTTTGACTTGCTGAGTTTTCTTCTTTAATTTATCACGTTCTCTGGCTTTGGCTTTCTGTTGTTTTTTATATTGTTCAATCCCTTTTTGAATTCCTTGTGCGATAAGTTTTGTTTGCTCTTTTGTTTGACCTTCTTTTTGCGTGGCTTTAGCAACACGTAATGCTTCTATCTGTGTTTCTGCAGAAGGTACTGTATTTTTTTTCATGGTCGTCATACGCACTAGTGACCTTATTGATAAATGGTTATTAAGAGTGATTATATCTGATTACTTTATTTTAGCAGCAGTGTTGCTGTATGTATGGTTGTTGGTATATATGTTGAAATTTATATATTTACGGTTTTTTGTATGAAAATTCCAGTTTTAGATGAACATAGTGTTAATACTATATTCATATTGTAACTTTATGATTAAAAAGAATTAACCAACCTATTTGGGCCATAGGTGTTGGTTGAGAAATAACCTGTTTTTGTTGGTTTTAGATCAAAAAACGTGACTTATACGGCAATATGCATAAATGAAAAGTGCGGTATTCCACAAAAATAGCGCTTAAATAGTACTTAATATGCAGTGATCGATTAGAGTCGAAATTAAGCCATAGTGTATTGATGTTATCTTAATTGATGCGTATTGAGTTAAACAGGTAAGAGGGAAGTTGTTTGCTTTATCCTATCAATGCTTATGATGATCATGGGCAGTTAAAACTAAATAAGATGCTATGGCTAGCGCTGATTTTTAATGCGAAAGCATTGGTGATTTTTATCATGGCAGGGGTGAGTCGAACCCAAGGCGAACAATTGCTTGAGTTGATTTATCCTCTTCGAGAGACACTTTATATAGGCATGGTATTGGGAAGTCCTGCCTTATTATTAATGTGGTTATCGGGTCAGCGTAATAGCAATAATAAAGTTGTACATTATCTGTGGCAGCATGGAAAAAAATTATTAATAGCTGCTTACAGTATCGATTTTGCTTTGCAAATATATCATCTCGTGTTGCGTGAAGGTGCATTCTCTTGGGTTGGTGCATTAACCTTGTTATTAACGGTTTGGCTAGGGTTATATCTAGTTCGAAGCTCACGAGTCAAAGATGTGTTTGCGTATTAGCTTGTAGAGAGGTAATCGCAATGGAAAAGTTAACAATGGGTAAAGGGCAATTATTTCTTAGTTCATTATTGAGCCCACTGGCGATGGCTGATTGGCTGTTGGATGTCAGTTTTGAAATACACAGTGCTTGTCGATTACGACAAATGGTTAATACGTCATTGTCTTTATTGCCAGGCGAAGAAACCATTTTTTTTGAAGGCTTAAGTGAAAATAATCATCATTCATACCGTGAAGTGGTAGGCAGTGCGCAATTACTCGATGTTTCAGCTGAAAGTGTTAGCATTGCGTTACAAGTACAAGAACGACTAGATGATGGTGGCTGGCGAACTATTTTGGCACAAACATTATCGACAGGATTAAATATGCCAATGCTGTTTGAATCTGGCGAACCCAATTGTGAACATGTTAAATTACAAGTTGAGGTGATGACAGCATAAGCCATCAATTAAATATGAATTATGATGATATATAAGAAGCGCGACTATTTTATAGTGGCGTTTTTTTATGGCTGCTCATAAATAGTCAGTAATAATGTCTATAGTATTATGCCGTTCACAATAAGTTTTTGACCTAATGTTTTTAAAGGATAATCACTTAATTAATGGGGCTAGTATTACCTATGAGCGGTTTAATAAATTGAGATGTAATATATCAAGATGAATAGAGAAAGTGGCACAGAGGCGATTTAGTGTGTTTTTATAAGCAAAGATGGATTTATAATAGACATAAAAAAACGCAGCTAGAAAGCTGCGTTTTTTATTAAGATAGTAACTATCTTATTTCTTGATGCGTAGTACTGGTGTTTCACCAACGTTTACAGCACCAGATAGCTTGATTAGCTCTTTGATCTCGTCCATGTTAGAGATAACTACTGGCGTCAATGTTGACTTAGCTTTCTCTTCTAGAAGTGCAAGATCGAATTCGATGATAGTGTCGCCAACTTTAACAGATTGGCCTTCTTCAGCGATGCGAGTAAAACCTTCGCCTTTAAGTTCAACAGTATCAATACCGAAGTGAACAAAAAGCTCGATGCCATCGTCAGACTCAATAGAGAAAGCGTGGTTAGTTTCAAAAATCTTACCGATAGTACCGTTTACTGGTGCAACCATTTTGTTGCCAGTTGGTTTGATAGCAATACCATCACCAACAATTTTTTCAGCAAATACTACATCAGGCACATCTTCGATGTTAACGATTTCGCCAGAAAGTGGTGCGATAATTTCAATTACACTAGCTTCACTGCTGTCGTCAGAAACCATTTTCTTTAATTTGTCAAACAGGCCCATATCGTTGCTCCTAAGCGTTGTTATTTTATCTGCAGCTATATTTTATTAGCAGATGGTCTTTTCTGCGATGAATTTTTCTACGTGCTCTTCAATCTCAGCCGCTGTTGGAAGAGTTAAAGCATACTCTGCCATTGCTTTAACGTCAGCAAAGTTAGCATTACGGATAACTTTCTTAACGCGAGGGATAGAAATAGCACTCATGCTGAACTCGTCCAGACCCATACCTAATAGAAGTAGGGTTGCACGTTCGTCGCCAGCAAGTTCACCACACATACCTGTCCACTTACCTTCAACGTGAGAAGCATCAATAACTTGCTTGATCACAGTAAGTACAGCAGGCGATAGTGGATTGTAGAGATGAGAGATAAGCTCATTACCACGGTCAACTGCTAGAGTATACTGGGTTAAATCGTTGGTACCAATACTAAAGAAAGAAACTTCTTTCGCTAAGTGGTGTGCAATCGCTGCGGCTGCTGGTGTTTCAACCATAACACCGATCTCGATGTTAGTGTCAAACGCTAAACCTTCAGCGGTTAATTCAACCTTAAATTCTTCAATAGCAGCTTTTAGTGTACGTACTTCTTCAACCGAAATAATCATCGGGAACATGATACGTACTTTACCGTGTGCTGACGCACGCAGAATAGCACGGAATTGGTCACGAAGGATTTCACGACGATCTAGGCTGATACGAATTGCACGCCAACCCAAGAATGGGTTCATTTCCTTAGGAAGATCTAAATAAGGTAGATCTTTATCACCACCGATATCCATAGTACGGATAATCACTGGCTCGCCATGCATTGCTTCTGCAACTTCTTTGTATGCTTGGTACTGTTCTTCTTCTGTAGGTAGAGAATCACGGTCCATGAACAAGAATTCAGTACGGTATAGACCAACGCCTTCACCGCCATTACGATTAACGCCAGCACAGTCTTTAACTGTACCAATGTTGCCGCATACTTCAACTTGCTTGCCATCAAGTGTAATTGCAGGAAGATCTTTTAGCTTAGCTAGTTCTTCTTGCTCTGCTTTATTAGCATCACGGATAGCTTTAAATTTGTTTAATTCATCATCAGTTGGATTGATAACAACCTGATTATTGATTGCATCAAGAACTAACATATCGCCGTTCTTAACTAAAGATGTAATGTTATTTGTACCTACAATTGCAGGAATTTCTAGTGAACGAGCCATGATAGAGGTGTGTGAAGTACGACCACCGATATCAGTAATAAAGCCAAGAACGAACTCTAGATTAATTTGTGCTGTTTCTGATGGTGTTAGGTCGTTAGCAACCAAAATCACTTGCTCATCAATAGCACTTAAATTAATAACATTAATACCTAATGCGTTTTTAATAAAACGGCTACCGATATCACGGATATCACTTGCACGTTCTTTTAAATACTCGTCATCAAGTGATTCAAGGGTTTGCGCTTGTTCTTCAATGATAGAATAAATCGCGTAATCCGCTGAATGCTTATCTTTAATAAGGGCTATGATCTCTTCTTCTAGCTCCTCATCTTCAAGCAACATGATGTGACCTTCAAAGATGGCTTCTTTCTCTTCACCAAAGGTGACACGTGCTTTTTCTTTGATAACTTCAAGTTGCTCAGAAGATTTTTTTCGAGCGTCGAAGAAACGTTGAATTTCGTTATCGATCTGGTCTGCAGCGATTGGAGTTTTGTTTAGAACAATCTCTTCTTCTTGCAATAGCAATGCTTTACCGAAAGCAATACCAGGAGACGCCAGGATACCTGAAATCATAGCCTTACCTTTAAATTAACTAAAAACTGGAAACTCGTTTGTATACAAACTTAGCTTAGATTTCGCGGAACATTGCGATTTCAGCGCCGTCGTGTAGCTCTGTAAGAGTTACTAGCTTATCTACTGCTTCTTGAGCTTGTGCACCTTCAGCTGCAATAGTAATTACTGCACCTTTAACTAGGCCAAGAGTTTGAAGCTTAAATAAGCTCTTAGCGCTTGCGCTTTTACCGTTTGAAGTTACTGTGATGTCAGCTTCAAATGATTTTGCATCTTTAACGAACTGTGCCGCTGGACGAGTGTGTAGGCCGTTTGGTGCAGTAATTTCAACTTGCTTCTGATACATATTTCACCCCGATTTAGATATATTTGTTATATTAATAGTTTGCCTTACAAGCTATAACCGCTGTGATTATAGTCTCAGCATGTTGTGTAAGCAGTATAAACTACCTAATAACATACTGTCTTAGCTTTAATCCAAGTCAAAGTTTTATGAAAAACTTTTTTTAGTATTAATCAAAATTGACTAATAATTGTCCTTTTATTTTGATGCTAAAAATAAAGCGCATCAGCTTTATAGTAAAGCTAAGAATAAAATGCAACAAAAAAGCCCGCAAAGGGCCTTTTTGAGGGTAGATATACCTAGATAACATCACAAAGTGTGATCACTGTTGGGTTTCTTTTTCTGTAAAGATACCCGCAAAAAGTGCTGTAGATAAGTAGCGTTCGCCAGAACTGGGTAAAATAACAACAATGTTTTTATCAGCAAATTCTGGTCGAGCAGCAATATTATTTGCAGCAACAACGGCGGCTCCTGATGAAATTCCCGCCAATATACCTTCTTCATCCATTAATCGACGCGCCATATCAATCGCATCTTCCGAGCTAACTTGCTCAATTTCATCGATCAGTGCTAAATCAAGATTGCCAGGAATAAAGCCGGCACCAATACCTTGAATCTTATGCGGTGCTGGTTGAACGGTTTCACCATTAACGGTTTGAGTCATCACTGGGGATTCTGATGGTTCTACTGCAACCACTGTAATAGCTTTGCCTTGCTGTTGTTTAATATAGCGACTTACACCTGTAATTGTGCCGCCTGTACCGACACCTGAGACAAAGACATCAATTTCGCCATCGGTAGCATCCCAGATCTCAGGCCCTGTGGTTTTTTCATGAATAGCGGGGTTAGCCGGGTTATTAAATTGTTGTAGCAATAGATATTTACTTGGATTTGAATTGACAATTTCTTCTGCTTTATCAATTGCGCCTTTCATACCTTTAGCCGCTTCAGTGAGAATCAATGTTGCACCAAGTGCTTTTAATAATTTGCGGCGCTCAAGACTCATGCTTTCTGGCATGGTGAGAGTAAGTTTATAGCCACGAGCTGCAGCCACAAAAGCCAGCGCGATGCCTGTATTACCACTGGTCGGTTCTACAAGTTCAACACCTTCTTTTAATAAGCCATTTTTCTCTGCTTCCCATACCATATTGGCACCAATGCGGCATTTAACACTAAAGCTTGGGTTACGTGCTTCGATTTTTGCGAGCACCTTACCGTTACTGACACGATTAAGACGTACCAGCGGAGTGTTACCAATAGTGAGAGAGTTATCTTCGTATATTTTGCTCATACTTCGTTCCTTCGTGACAAATTAGACTCAATGTTGAATAGATTAAGCATATACCTGTCTCAATATTTGCAAAGTAATTAATGGTTATATCTTATTGTTATTATGTGACAGTTAATACTATTAAGGGTGTTTAGGTTGTAAGATCTGGTGGTGTTTTGTTGTTTAAGTGGCATTTTTTTTATTAGAAATAAAAGCAAAAAAGGTCAATACAGTAATCGTGATTGACCTTATTTGAGTAATAAATTTAGATTAATAGCGTTTGAATTGATTTCGGTAATGATCAACCCACATTGCCGTCGCGCCACACACGGCAATTGGCATTACAAATAAATTAATAATAGGTACCATGGTTAATAACATCACAACGGCGCCAAAACTTAATGCTTGGCCTCTTTTTTGTTTAAGAGCATCGCGCATTTCAGGGAAGGATACTTTATGGTTATCAAATGGGTAATCTACATATTGAATGGTCATCATCCAAGCATTGAATAAGAACCATAATACTGGCGCTACTGTTTGGCCTATGGCTGGAATCCACATTAAAATGAGTAATCCAATCGCTTTAGGTAGATAATACTTAAGCTTGGTCCATTCTCGACCCATGGTACGAGGAAGATCTTTTATTAATGCTTTTAAACTATCATCAGGCGGTGTTTTTCCTGTGAGTTTGGCCTCAAGGTATTCAGCTAGCAATCCATTAAATGGTGCAGCAATCCAGTTAGCTATCGTACTAAAGAAGTATGAGAAGGACACCAGAGCGGCAATTGCCAGTAATGGCCATAAAATATAAGACAGCCAATCAAGCCAACTTGGTAAGTAGCTTAGCCAATGGTTAATCCAACCACCAAGATGATCTAATAAGGTGGCAAAAGCACTACCAAGTAATACAATATTGATCAATAAAGGAATAAGAACAAAACGTCGCGTTCCTGGTTGTGATGCGAGTTTTAGGCCTTGAAAAAAATAACCAGCACCGCTGGTTGTTGGTTGTACATTATGCTGTTGTGGCATTTCTTTCTCCTGAACAAGCATTTTTTAGTGTTTTACTGTTCATTTGTTTAGGTTTCTTTATCAATGTTAACGGTAGCGGTAGGATGGAATTAAACCACAAAATTGTTGTCACTACTTTAACAACAAAATAAAAAGGATGAGTCATAATACAAAAATGATGTAAATTTGTACAAAAAACGTCAAGCTGGCACTATCCTTGATGGAATCTCGATATTCATCTTCTCATTGCCAAGTGAGTTTTGGTACAGTAAGTCATTCGGTGAGAAATTCTAACTAGATATTAAGTTTCCTAGTAGATTTTTTTCTATTATTAACCCCGTAAAGGGACAACGAGTTAATTTAGAGTATTCATATGCAGGAATTGCGTCTGGTTCTTATTATTGTTGGTGCGTTAGCAATTGCAGCGCTTCTTTTTCATGGTCTATGGACAAGTAGAAAAGAAAAACCAGCTAAATTTGGTGAGAAGCCACTAAGTAAAATAGATGAAGCAAATCTTGAGAGTCAAGATATTGCCCAAGAGAGTGTTAGTGACGTCCGTGTTGTGAATACTGCGCCGGAAGTAACTGAGACTAAGTCAAACCAAGCAGACACTATTACAACGACAACAAAACCAGTGTCAAAACGTAAAGAGCCTGGTTTTAGTTTTGGTGAACGTCCCCAACATGACCCATTACTCGGTGAAACTGCGCCTCAAAGTACAACCGCTCCTGTAAAAGTGGTTGCAAATGAGCGTATTGAACCACAAATGCACATTGGCTCAACACTTAAGCCTACTGTTGCAGTTCAACCAAGTGTTGCGCCTCAGCCCACTGTTGCAGTTCAACCAAGTGTTGCACCTCAACCAAGTGTTGCGCCTCAGCCTACTGTTGCGCCCCAACCAAGTGTTGCGCCTCAACCAAGTGTTGCGCCCCAACCAAGTGTTGCGCCCCAACCAAGTGTTGCGCCTCAACCAAGTGTTGCGCCTCAACCAAGTGTTGCACCTCAACCAAGTGTTGCGCCTCAGCCAAGTGTTGCGCCTCAACCAAGTGTTGCGCCTCAGCCAAGTGTTGCGCCTCAGCCAAGTGTTGCGCCTCAACCAAGTGTTGCGCCTCAACCAAGTGTTGCGCCTCAGCCTACTGTTGCGCCTCAACCAAGCGTTGCGGATGTTAAGCCAGCAATTGCAGAAGATGTAACGACTGCTCCAACTCCTATTTTTACACCAGCAGTTGAAGAAGAGATCAAAGCGGAGGCTGTTGCAGTAGTGACACCTGAGCCTGAGGTTATTTCTGAGCCAGAAATGATCATCGAACCTGAAGTATTACCAGAGCCAGAACCTCTACCGCCAAGTTATTTATCTGTTTGTGTACATGCTCGTAAGGGGAAGGTGCTGCGTGGGCCATCATTATTTGCTTGTTTAGAGCGTAATGGATTAATTTTTGGCGAAAATTCAGTTTTTCACCGTCATGCTGATTTAGCGGGTACTGAGCCTGTTATTTTCTCTGTGACTAATTTGCTTAACCCGGGCACATTTCCAGAAACAAACTACCAGCATTTTGAAACCCCTGGTATTGGCTTTTTCTTAATGTTGCCATGTCATGGTAAAGCATCAAGTAACTTCAATATGATGTTGCAAACAGCGCAGCAAATTGCTGATCAACTTAATGCGGATGTGATGGATCAAGATCGTGTCATGATCACGCCAAATCGTATTGCAGCATATCGAGAAAAATCAGTAAAATATAATCAATGCTAAGTTGATAAACTATTATTATTGATAAAAATTCAGGCTCCTTCGGGGGCCTGAATTTTATTGTATCTACTGATATAACTATAATGATTTACTGTTTTGTAATCAGAGTCATTAATCGACATTTTCTTCAGGTAGGAATTGAAATGAGCACCGACCTTCAGCAACAACTTGCCAGCTTAAAACAACAATTAGATTATCATGGCCATCGTTATTACGTTGAAGATAACCCTGAGATACCGGATGCTGAATATGATCGTCTGATGCAACAGTTATTGGCGATAGAAGCTGAATATCCACAATGGGTAACACCTGACTCACCAAGCCAACGTGTTGGTGGCAGTGCCCTAGACGGTTTCACTCAAGTAACCCATGAAATTCCAATGTTATCATTAGGTAATGCATTTAATGATGATGATTTACGTGATTTTCAAAAACGTCTTCAAGATCGATTACGAGATAACAGCAGTATTCATTACTGCTGCGAACCTAAGTTAGATGGCTTAGCGGTAAGTTTATTGTATGAGAATGGCATTCTGGTGCAAGCAGCAACACGAGGTGATGGTACAACGGGTGAAAATATCACTCATAACGTACGTACGATTGGTGCAATCCCACTACGTTTACGCGGTGATGATTGGCCGCAGCGTTTGGAAGTGCGTGGTGAAGTCTTTATGCCAAAGAAAGGCTTTGACGAGCTAAATGCCAAAGCACTTAAAAAAGGCCTTAAAACTTTTGCTAACCCACGTAATGCTGCAGCCGGAAGTTTACGGCAGCTTGATCCTAAAATTACCGCAACGCGTCCACTTAGTTTTTATGCTTATGCGGTAGGTGTTGTAGAAGGGCGAGAATTAGAGGACACGCAATATCAACGTCTATGCCAGCTTAAAGCATGGGGTCTACCCATGTGCCCAGAAATTAGAATGGTTGATAGCATTGAGGCGGTGATTGAATATCATCAAATGATCGGTGATAAACGCCAATCATTAGGGTATGAAATTGATGGGGTTGTGATCAAGGTTGATCAGTTAGATCTACAGTTACAATTAGGTTTTGTTGCGCGTGCACCTCGTTGGGCGATTGCTTATAAGTTTCCAGCCCAAGAAGAAATGACCATTTTAAACAATGTTGAATTTCAAGTTGGCCGCACAGGTGCAATAACACCAGTAGCAAAACTTGAACCAGTATTTGTTGGCGGAGTCACCGTCAGTAATGCGACGTTGCATAATGCTGATGAAGTGTCACGTTTAGGGGTCATGATTGGTGATACGGTGATCATTCGTCGTGCTGGTGATGTTATTCCTCAAATTGCTGCGGTGGTTGAATCTCGTCGCCCTGCTGATGCTGTTGCGATAGTCTTTCCAACACAATGCCCTGTGTGCCAATCTAAAGTTGAACGTGTTGAAGGAGAGGCTGTAGCGCGTTGTTCTGGTGGCTTATTTTGCCAAGCGCAACGTAAAGAAGCACTAAAGCATTTTGTTTCACGTAAAGCATTAGATGTTGATGGCTGTGGTGAAAAAGTGATTGAGCAATTGGTTGATCGCGAGATGGTGATGACGCCTGCTGACTTGTTTAAGTTCAGTGCAGGTGAAGTAACGGTACTTGAGCGCATGGGGCCTAAATCTGCGCAAAAATTAGTTGATGCTTTATCTGCGTCGAAGCAAACAACCCTTGCACGGTTTATTTATTCATTAGGGATTCGTGAGGTGGGTGAAGCGACCGCTGCTAATGTTGCTAATTATTTTGAAACATTAGAGGCGATCAGTCTGGCCTCTAAAGATCAGTTAATAAAAGTACCTGATGTCGGTGAAGTGGTTGCCGCTCATTTGTTCAATTTCTTCCGTGAACCTCACAATACAGCCGTTATTGATGATTTATTGGCACAAGGTATTCATTGGCCTGTGATTGAAAAGCCGCAAGCAGGAGTTGAATTACCGCTAGATGGCAAAGTTGTTGTGCTAACAGGATCATTGTCACAATTAACCCGTGGTGATGCTAAAGCGGCATTACAAGCATTAGGGGCGAAAGTGACGGGCAGTGTTTCTAAAAAGACTGATTTATTAGTTGCAGGTGAAGCCGCTGGTTCTAAATTAACCAAAGCTCAAGAGTTAAATATTGAAATTTGGGATGAACAACAGCTCGTCGATTTAATCAATAACGCCTAAAAAGACCAATATTTGAGACTGAAGCCCCACCTTGTGGGGCTTTTTTTTGGGTAAAAATCAGTAATTATTATTGATGAAAGACTTAATTTTTAGCGTTTATTTAATGGTGGTGAGACACTCGACATTAACTTGATGGCGGTAATTTTGTAAATATACCCCTTGTTAATCATTGCATTTATAAAATACGACGCTGTTCACAATAATATCTCGTTATCGTATTAAGTTTTTGTTTTTATTTAATTATTTATTTGGTGTGAAGTGACGTATCAAACATATGACATTGATCACGATAGCGTCAAAAGTTTGCACTCAATCATATTTTCAATATTAAAAAGTAAGTTCTTATTGATGTTTTGCGCCGCGAAAGTAGTCTTAATGCCGAAGTAAGTTAAAAGTTCAATTTAAAACGAAATAATATGCATTGGTCGAATTGATTCGGCTGACATATAGGAGATTTACTTGCCACCTTCGGCGGCCAACCTTTCAGGGGCAAGTAAACAGCTAATATCTTTTAGGAGTTATTCCATGGAAATTAAAAAATCTTTACTTGCACTAGCAGTATCATCATTAGTTATGTCTGGTTCTGCTTTTGCTGCAGATGCTGATGCTGTATCTATCGAAAAATTAAAAGAATCATTTTCGTATGAAGTATACGGTGTTATTGCGATGCAAGTCTTAACTCGTGATTACAATGAAGCGGGTAAAAAGCTTTGGCAGGAAGATAGCAACTGGAAATTAAATAACGAATCACGTATTGGTTTCCGTGGTAGTAAAGATTTAGCTAAAGGACCAACATTTATTTGGCAGATTGAATCTGGTTATGTTGGTGGTAGCAGTGCTGCACCTGGCGCAGATGGTAAATTAGGTGTTCGTGATACTTTCGTTGGTTTTGAAGGCGATTCTTGGGGTAAAATCCGCGTAGGTCGTGTACTAACACCAATTTATGAAATCATTGACTGGCCTGGATCAAACCCTGGCCTAGGTGATGTTTACGACTGGGGTTACGGTATCGCTGGTGCACCATACCAAGATCGTCAATCTGATACAGTTCGTTGGGATTCTCCTACTTGGGGTGGTTTTAGCGTTGATTTAGCATTCGGCCGTGGTGATAATGTTGCAGCATCAGATAGTAACTGGGCTGGCGCTGCAGCACATTACACTTTTGGTGGCCTTACTTTACAAGGTGCTTACGAGCATAATAATACTGGCGACTGGAAAAACGACACTTACTTAGTGGGTGCTCAAGGTAACTTTGAGAACGGTCTTGGTTTCTTTGCTCAATATAAGATGATGGAAGCTGAAGCTCAAGTCGCTGGTGTTGATGATCAAAGCCAAAATTCATACACCGTTGGTGTTATGTACAATGTATCTGATTACCAATTCAAAATCGGTTACGCAGCGAATGATAAGTTAGAAGATGGCGGTCAAAAAATCGCACATACTGATGACTCTGTAATTTCTGGTCAAGTAATGTACTTCATTGATCCATCAGCAGTTGTTTACACTCGTGTTCGTCACGTTGAACGTGGTGACGGCGAAAGTAATCGTGTAGATAATGCAAATCCAGAGTTCATGGAATACTCTGTAGGTGTTGAATACTACTTCTAATAATCAATTATTAATTATTAGTCTTATAAAGAACGAGCAAATGCTCGTTCTTTTATTTAAATATAAGCAGGGTACTTTGTATGAAAAAAAAGATAATTTGTTGCTTGTTACCGCTAGTATCGATGTTTTCTAGCAATATTTATGCTGATGTTAAATTACAATCGGCGAAAGAAATGAATGCCGTTGTTGTTAATGGGAAAGCGGAAGGTTGGTCTTTTATTCAAGGTACTAATAATATTATTTTACCAAACGGTGAAAATCAGATTTTATTCCAGATGGGTAAAATTGTTTTAGAAGATGCCGCTAAGAAAAAATTTAACTCAATACCACTATTAATTAAATTTGAAAGTCAAGATTCAGTTCTTACGCTAAGTTACCCTAATATTAGAACATTAGATCAAGCTAAATCATTTGATAAATCACCACAGATAAAATTAAAAAATAGTAATGGTGAGGATGTCGCGTTTGAATTAAAGCAATTAGATAATAATGGATTACAGAACTTCCGTGACTATGAAAGAGAAGTTGCTAATTATAATAAATTAGGTGGTATTGCTGCGTTAACTCAAGTGTCACCTGAACCGCAGTTGCAGACTAAAGCAGTGTTCACGCCTTCAGATGTGAAACCATCACCAGAAGCGAAAATGGTATTTTTGAAAAATGCCTTTACATCTTTAAGCCCTGAAGAGAAGCAACAGTTCATGTCTTGGGGATTAAAACATTTATAATTTATATTAATGAGATAAAGCGTCTTTGAGTATAATTTGACGCTTTACCTCAATCATATCAAAGGTGATATGTGCCATTATTATGCTGACAGAATACAACGGGCATATAATCTTTAGTCCCATCAGGTAAGTGGCATTCAACACTTGGTCCTGTCGCACTATTCCCACTGTTTGAGTAACCTTCTGCCTGCAAAGTAAATGGCATAATCAAAAGTGCTCCAGCGCAAAGTCCTAAAAGTTTTTTCATATTTAGTTCCTTTTTTTGAGAGGTTGCTAGCAAATTTACACTTCCAGTCTGGTTTAGGTATTGTAATTTCGCAAGTTAAAGTAATTAATTTTTATATTGAATAAAGTATTAGTCATGTTTTCATTCGTAATGACGTCAATAAGTACTTCATCGTTGCAATGATCATGCTTTTTTATTTTTAGCTGTCTTACTTTTTAAATTTGCAGAGTTCAGTAGTAATAACGTCATAATTATCAAATTGAATTTTGTCTTGTGAAACAGATCAAAGATTGTAGATCTTGGTTACAGTGCTAAAATACCTACCAATAGATTCAGCACAGTAGCTTTTACTGTGTCATCCATCATTCATAAGGTAATCTCAATGACGGTTAAAACTCGCTTTGCACCAAGCCCAACAGGCTTTTTGCACGTTGGTGGTGCGCGTACAGCATTGTATTCATGGCTATTTGCTAAGCACATGGGCGGTGAATTCGTATTACGTATCGAAGACACAGATCTTGAGCGTTCAACGCAAGAAGCGATTGATGCGATCATGGAAGGCATGGAGTGGTTAGAATTAAATTGGGATGAAGGTCCTTACTACCAGACTAAGCGTTTTGATCGTTATAACGAAGTGGTTGATCAACTACTTGCAGAAGATAAAGCATATAAATGTTACTGCCCAAAAGAATTGCTTGATGAAATTCGTGAGCAGCAAATGGCTGACGGTGTAAAACCGCGCTATGATGCTAATCACCCAAAAATTGTTGCAGCAAATGCAGCAGCAACAGCTGATTCTCCTTTCTGTATTCGTTTCCGTAATCCAAAAGAAGGCACAGTGATCTTTGATGATAAGATCCGTGGCCATATTGAGATTGCTAACAGCGAGCTAGATGATTTAATTATTCGTCGTACAGACGGTAGCCCAACATACAACTTCTGTGTTGTTATTGATGACTGGGATATGGGTATTACGCAAGTTGTTCGTGGTGAAGATCACATCAACAACACTCCACGTCAAATCAACATCTATGAAGCATTAGGTGCACCAGTGCCTGAGTTTGCACACTGTGCAATGATCTTAGGTGATGATGGCGCTAAATTATCTAAGCGTCATGGCGCTGTTGGTGTAATGCAATACCGTGATGACGGTTTCCTACCGCATGCTCTACTAAACTACTTAGTTCGTTTAGGTTGGTCGCATGGTGACCAAGAAATCTTCTCACTACAAGAGATGATTGATTGCTTTACGCTTGAGTCTGTAAGCAAGTCAGCATCAGCATTCAATACTGATAAATTGTTATGGTTAAACAACCATTACATTAAAACAGCAGCACCTGAATATGTTGCTAAATACCTACAATGGCATTTAGACCAAAAACAAATTTCCATTGAAAATGGTCCTGCTATTACTGACGTTATCACGTTAGTGGGTGAGCGTTGTCATACACTGATCGAACTAGCAGAGCAATCACGCTACTTCTACCAAGACTTCAGTGAGTTTGAAGCGGGTGCAGCTAAGAAGCACTTACGTCCAGTTGCTAAAGATGCATTGGCACTAGCACTTGCTAAAGTTGAAGCATTAGATGAATGGACAACTGAAAATCTACATGCGGTAACAACACAAGTTTGTGAAGAGCTTGAGTTAGGCATGGGTAAAGTAGGTATGCCTCTGCGTGTTGCAGTAACTGGTCAAGGCCAATCGCCATCAGTTGATGCGGTAATGCAATTGATTGGTAAAGAGCGTGTCATTACACGTATTAAGATGGCATTAGATTATATCGCAGAGCGTGAAGCTAACGCTTAAGTATTTGTTTTTATAAAGACAAGCGGAAGCATCGCTGATGTTTCCGCTTTTTTTATAACTAGCGTAAAGTAGATCACATTTTTTGTTTTATCGTCGTGACATTTATTAAAAACATCAATACTATAAGCATCATATTGGGGCTATAGCTCAGCTGGGAGAGCGCTTCGCTGGCAGCGAAGAGGTCATCGGTTCGATCCCGTTTAGCTCCACCAAATTTAAAACCTCGTCAGTTATCTGACGAGGTTTTTTGCGTTTAGTTATATTTAAAAACGCGCATTAATAATTGGGAAAATTGGAAGGTTTTTACTTACAAAAGTGCCTGATTTATCATAGTTAATTAAACCTATCTGCACTCCTTTATTAATGTGGTCTGTCGCATTAACTAAACCGAACTGAAGTCCATTAAGTGATCCAGCGTAGTTGAAGGTACCAAATTGAGCGCCAGTAAAATTATTGGCTGTGTAGTTTACTAAACCAAAGTCAGCACCTGTAGCTTTGCCTTCGTTCCAGTTAGCTAAACCAAATTCTAAACCTTTCATACTGGATGTAGTATGGTTAACACCAAAGGCTAAACCAAAGTTAAGTCCGGTAAAATCATTGATAGTCGATAAGCCTAGCAATGAAAAGTTAACACCTTTTACTTGGTTTGTTTGGCCGTAAAGTATGTTTAAACGCGCTCCAGAGACATTACCAGCAGGTAAATTTACACCAGGTACAGAAAGTTGTACGGGTGTGTTAGCCATTGCTATTGGTGATAAAATAGCGGTTGTTAAAGCGATCATTACAGAAGTTATTTTCATATGAATACCCTAAATATAGATGACTGATATTTAGAAAATCTTATATCAAATATAATAAGACATATATAGTAAAGTCCAAAAAACAAATGAAAATAAGCTTTTGAAATTAGCAAAATTCGTTATTTAAATTATAGGTTTTTTTAATTTATTAGATGATATAAGTAAAAGTTTTATTAAATAATGAGTTTTATTTGATGTTGTATAAGTGTTTTTTATTAAATATATATTTATTTCTTTTATGTCGTATTTAATTATAGTTAATAATTGTCGTTAATGCATTCACTGCGCAAATAACTGACATTCCAGACATTTAACTAATTATTTGTGTGCGTAGGTTTAGTCCTTAAATTT
>NZ_PYLV01000008.1:0-166637 GCF_003025475.1 Photobacterium sp. NCIMB 13483 | reverse complement strand
GGCATGTATCTGTTCAAGTGCTTGTCTTAAAAACATAAAAAAATCCAAGTGCATTAAATACACTTGGATTTTTACACATCTACAGGATCGTTCAACTGATCATTTTGGGCTTAACTGATCAGCATTAAGCAGTGATGCTGGCTTTTTTTATGGCTGTTATTTAAGTGAGTAAGTCCAAATTGGCGGAACTTATTTGTAGTTTGATCGTGAAGGTTAATTATCATTGACTATAATTTCATCAACCCATTGTTATTCGTGAATGGTATATCGCTATTGTAATGATTATTTAGAGGTCGATTATGGCTAGTACTGAGATTACCGAGCAAGAACGAGGTCGCTATGAATGGTGGGCCTTTTTATTCATTATTATTCTGTTATTTCCGTTGTTATCCATAGCATTAGTCAGTGGTTATGGTTTTACGATATGGGCGTTACAAGTGTTTGTTTTTGGTCCTCCAGGGCATGGGTAGGTTGTAATGTTTCGATGAAATAAACAACGGAGGGAGAACGATGGTGACGTTTATAAAAAAATTATGGTTAACCTTTTGGCGTCCTGCTGCGAAGATAAGTCTTGGTGTACTGACCCTTGGTGGGTTTGTTGCTGGTGTTATCTTTTGGGGTGGGTTTAATACTGCGTTAGAAGTGACTAATACTGAAAAATTTTGTATTAGTTGTCACTCAATGCGCGATACCGTTTATCCAGAATTACAAGGCACCATTCACTGGGAGAATAATGCAGGAGTGAGGGCAACGTGTCCTGATTGCCATGTTCCCCATAATTGGACCGATAAAATAGCCCGTAAAATGCAGGCCAGTAAAGAAGTGTTTGGTGCAATTGTCGGCACTATTGATACCCCTGAAAAATTTGAAGCGAAGCGGTTGGAGTTGGCTCAGCATGAGTGGAAGCGATTTGCGGCGAATAAATCTTTAGAATGTAAAAGCTGCCACAGTTACGACAGTATGAAATGGGATGAAATGTCGCCACGGGCACAAGTACAGATGAAGCAAGCGGCTGCAAAAGATCAAAGCTGTATTGATTGTCATAAAGGGATTGCCCACCATTTACCGTCAAATATGGATTCATCAGGCGGTATGATTTCTGAATTAGCGGTTGTAGCACAAAATACAGATTATGAGAACGGTAATACTTATTACAGCATGCAGTTTATTCCTATGTTTGAAGATGAGGCAAAAACCCAAGATGGTGGTTCATTAGAGCCTGCATCGGGTGTCAAAGTTGTCGCTGTTAAAGATGACATGCTACAAATTGAGATCAGCGGTTGGCGTAAGGAAAAAGGGTTTGGCCGCGTTATTAATCAAGATTTTGGGATGAATATTCCTACCGCAGCATTAAGCAAAACAGCAGCTCAAAATAAAGATATTGTTAAAGGGACGACCGAAAAAGAAGATGATGTTACCGGGCTTAAATGGCAACAAGTCACAGCGACGCTATGGGTAGAAAAAGCGAAGTTTGTGAGTAATGTTAATGATATTTGGTCAGTTGCCCAATCAGCTTATAAAACTAATTGTAGTGTCTGTCATACTCAACCTGCCGAAAATCATTTTGATGCCAATACGTGGCCGGGAATGTTTAATGGCATGTTAGCTTTTGTAAATTTTGATACCGACAGTGAAGCCATTGTTTTGAAATATTTACAAAATCATTCATCAGATTTTGCAAAAGACAAACATTGATAGCGTATCCCGTTTAAAAAGAGGAAAGATCTATGTCTTTGAGTCGGCGTAAATTTTTACAAGGGTTAGCGACAACCAGTGCCGCTTCTGTGATTGGCCCAGGGTTATTATTACAAGTTGCACACGCGAGTGATACTAATACGCCAACAGCCGATGCGCCGGGCATTTGGAAAGTATCGGGCTCTCATTGGGGTGCATTTCGAGCACGAATATATAATGGCCAAGTCGCTGAAATAAAACCGTTAGAATTTGATAAAAATCCTACCGATATGTTAAACGGGATCAAAGGCTTAATTTATAGTCCTTCACGGGTGCGCTATCCGATGGTGCGCTTAGATTGGCTTAAGAAAAATAAATATAGCGGTGAAACTCGTGGTAATAATCGCTTTGTACGGGTGACATGGGATGAAGCATTAGATTTATTTTATCAAGAATTACAACGGGTACAGAAAGATTACGGTCCTTGGGCATTGCATGCTGGTCAAACAGGATGGCGAGAAACAGGACAGTTCCAAAGTTGTACGTCGCACATGCAACGTGCTGTGGGTATGCATGGTAACTTTATTAAGAAAGTCGGTGATTACTCAACCGGTGCAGGCCAAACCATTTTACCTTACGTATTAGGCTCAACAGAGGTTTATGCCCAAGCAACCACATGGTCAACCATACTTAAAGATTGTAAGACATTGATATGGTGGTCAAATGATCCGATTAAAAATAGCCAAGTAGGATGGCAATGTGAAACCCATGGTTCTTATGCTTACTATGAGCAATTAAAACAGAAAGTGGCTGATGGCAAGATCCGCATGATTTCGGTCGATCCTGTGGTATCAAAATCGCAACAATATTTTAATTGTGAACATCAATACGTTAATCCTCAAACTGATGTGCCTTTCATGCTTGCCATTGCGCACACATTGTATAAAGAAGATTTGTACGATAAGCAATTTCTAGAAATGTATACACTTGGCTTTAATGAGTTCTTACCTTATTTATTAGGCACAGGTAAAGACAAAATAGCTAAAACGCCAGAGTGGGCTGAACCTATTTGTGGTGTTAAAGCTGATGCGATTCGAGAATTTGCGCGTAATTTAGTGAAAGATCGTACTATGTTGATGTTTGGTTGGGCAGTGCAACGACAACAGCATGGTGAGCAGCCGTATTGGATGGGGGCGGTGTTAGCCTCCATGCTAGGTCAAATTGGTTTGCCTGGAGGTGGTGTGTCTTACTCGCATTTTTATAGTGGGGTTGGATTACCTTTTAGTACTGCGGCCGGGCCGGGTGGCTTTCCGCGTAATGTCGATGAAGGTCAGCAGCCTATCTGGAATAATACTGATTTTAAAGGTTATAGCTCAACTATTCCCGTTGCTCGATGGATTGATGCCATTATGGAACCGGGTAAGAAAATTCAATATAACGGCAGTGATGTCGTATTACCTGATATTAAAATGATGGTGTTTAGCGGCTGTAATCCATGGAATCACCATCAACAACGTAATCGTATGAAAGAGGCATTTAGAAAGCTGCAAACGGTGGTGAATATTGATTATACATGGACACCAACGTGCCGTTTTTCTGATATTGTTTTACCGGCTTGTACACAATTTGAACGTAGTGATCTTGACCAATATGGTACTTACTCAACCAGTGGTATTCTAGCGATGCACAAATTGGTTGATCCATTATATCAATCAAAAACCGACTTTCAGATATTCACTGAATTAACAGAGCGTTTTGGGAAAAGTAAGCAATATACCCGTGGTATGACTGAAATGCAGTGGATAGAACAACTGTATAATGACTGTCGCAAAGCAAATAAAGATAAACATGAAATGCCAGAGTTTAGTCAGTTTTGGCAGCAAGGATTAGTGGCGTTCCCAACCGATCAAACCTATGTTAGTCACGCGGCTTTCAGAGAAGATCCTGAGATTAATAGTTTAGGTACACCTTCTGGCTTTATTGAGATTTATAGCCGTAAAATTGCGCGTTATAACTATGAACATTGCCAAGGCCATCCGATGTGGTTTGAAAAAGAAGAACGTTCACACGGTGGGCCAAAATCAAATAAATTCCCATTTTGGTTACAATCATGCCATCCCAATAAACGTCTACATTCACAGATGTGTGATTCTGAAGACTTCCGTAATACCTATGCCGTAAAAGGGCATGAACCCGTTTATATCAATCCTGATGATGCGAAGAAAAAAGGCATTAAAGATGGCGATATTGTGAGAGTGTTTAATGATCGTGGGCAGTTATTAGCCGGCGCTGTACTTTCAAGCCATTATCCAACAGGGGTGATTCGTATTGAAGAAGGAGCATGGTTTGGGCCACTCAATAATGATATTGGCGCTATAGATACTTATGGTGATCCTAATACATTAACCATTGATATTCCAACCTCAGAGCTTGCTCAAGCAACCAGTGCTAATACGGTAGTGGTTAATTTTGAAAAGTTCACGGGCAAAGTACCTCCTGTTACCTCTTTTAGTGGGCCTTTGTATGTGAGTTAATTAAAAATGTGATCAACAATAAATAATAAAGAGTGGCTATGGCTGCTCTTTATTTATTTCTTATACTATAAAAAAAGGATTTTAATAAAGTGATAATGAAATGGTTGATAAAGTTGAGTTCCCCGAAGGTGATGATTTTTCAGGTGTAAAAAAGCGTAATGTCCCGAAGTTTGAACAAGGAGAGAGCATTTTACAGGCGGCGGGTGGTGAGATCGGTGTACAACAACTTGTTACTGATTTTTATTACTATATCGAGAGCTTACCTGAAGCGGCAACGATACGTGCTATGCACAGTGATAATCTGACTGAAGCTCAGCAAAAATTGACAACGTTTTTGATTGGTTGGATGGGAGGGGAAGACAATTATATCGAGCGCTATGGACGCATGAACCTTGCTAGTGCTCATCACCACTACCATATTGGCTTAGCTGAAAAACAAGCATGGCTTATGTGTATGCAAAAAGCCGTTGATGACCAACCGTATGATGAGTTATTTAAGCGTTTTATTATGGTGCAATTGTCTTTTCCTGCTGAGATCTGCCGTAATCAAAATTAGGCTTCATAAACCCATTCCAAACCGGAATGGGTTGCTATCCTAGCTTTCACTGTTCGATATACTTAATCACCGTTATTATTCTGCTATTAGTATGTTGATTAATAAAGTGATCGTAAATGGAATTAGGTATAGATGTATTAGTTATTTTATTTTGTGTGGCGTTAGCGGCCGGATTTATTGATGCAATCGCTGGTGGTGGAGGAATGCTCACAGTGCCAGCTCTCTTGTCTGTTGGGATTCCACCGGCTCAAGCATTGGCAACCAATAAATTACAAAGCTCATTTGGTAGTTTTTCAGCATCTTGGTATTTTGTCCGTAATGGATTAGTTAATCTTAAACAAATGCGATTGGCTATAGGCTGTACGTTTGCAGGTTCAGCTGCGGGGGCTGTGTTAGTGCAGTATATTGATGCGAGCATACTGACAAGCCTTATTCCTATTTTATTAGTTTGCATTTCACTGTATTTTTTATTTTCCCCTAATATTGGTACCGGGGGAGGCACTCCTAGATTATCAGAAGCGGCTTTTGCATTTTCAGTAGGCACAAGTATCGGTTTTTATGATGGTTTTTTTGGCCCAGGCACAGGTTCATTTTTTACAATTTGTTTTGTTGTTATTGCTCAATTAGGGCTAGTAGAAGCGACCGCTCGTACTAAAGTTTTAAATTTCACCTCTAATATTGCAGCGTTAATATTGTTTATTTTGGCTGGATTACCTGTTTGGAAGGTGGGGTTAATAATGGCTGTGGGTGGTTTTATGGGGGCGCGATTAGGCGCACATGTTGTTATTAGTAAAGGTCAGCGTTTTATTCGACCAATGGTTGTTATTATGTCGATGGGAATGGCGATCAAGTTGTTGTGGCAACAGCACCCGCAATGGTTTCAATTAGTTTTTTAACACGCGGTAATTTATAACTATTTTGACGGTAGATTAGATGGATTGGCCGAGTTAGTTCTGCTAATTCTTCAAATTCAAAACAGAATTTAGCGTGAATGTTTAAAGTTTTGACTATTGAATTAGGCACTAGAGCAGGTAACATACCTGCTAGTGCCAATTGTGCAGCAGCTGTGTAAGAGTCCATTTCCATTATTGGCATGATCCCTTGCTTTTGCAGTATTGCAGCCTGAGAGATATTGGATGGGTTTTTTAAATCATTGGTAACAATAGCGGTCGGCAGTGTAAGTAGTGGTTGATTAAAAACCACTTTAAAAGGCTCATCCATCAAATGCTCTGCAATAAAGCGCGAGTTAGCTGGTAAGTGCCCCGCACAAAAGCCAATCGATGCCTTACCTGATTGAATGTTTTCAACAATGATTGGTGTATGATGCGTTGTAATCGCAATGTATTTATCATGTTGAAAATACTGTCCGAGTGCATGTGATAAATATCCTGCCACTAAGGTTTCAGAGCAATCAATCGTAATAATACTTTGATCGTCTATATTTTGATGTTCAAAAATCAGCCCTCGAATTTCATTAAAACTAGGCCCAACGTTTTTAATTAATGCATACGCATCGGGGGTTAGTTTTATTAACCTTCCTGCTGGAACAATCAACTTTGTTCCTAACGTTGTTTCTAATTTAGCAATCCGTTTGCTTACTGCTGATTGGCTAATATACAGCCGACTGCCAGTGCGACTCATAGTACCTTCTTCCGCGAGTACTAATAACGTTTCAATACCTTCAAGTAACATTGGTTGATTCCATTGATGAAAGAGAGGAATCAATAATACGGGATGATAGCGACTGAGGCTAGGTGAGAAAAAGAAGAGTGTGTTATGGAACGTATAATGTTTTAAAGATGTAAGTTGAGTGTATAGAGGTGATGTTATTGCTGTTTGGTTTATCAGTAATAATAACAGGGATTAATAAGTAAAATATTGCCTAACTCTATGTAATATCTATTATTTGATCGCGTTAACAACTTGCTGATTAAATATGTATTACTATAAATTAATGTTTATTTTTCATTGATAAATAAGGATATTACAATGATAAAATCCCCACCATCGTTACTTAATTCGATTTGCACTTTAGATTTGCTAAGTCAGCAATTAAGTATTTTGAGTCATGCTCAGAACACTGATTCAAACGCACAAGTTATTACTCAATTAGCGTTATCAGAACAGGAACAAATACTGCTCATTCGTATGAAAGTTGAGGCAATAAAACAGGCTTTGGATTGTGCTTTATCAGCGGTTGAGGTACATGATGAAACAGCAATTAAACAAGCATTATTATTAGCAATGTATGAGTTAACTCAACAACAAGTGCCATCAACGTTGATGAAGTATCAGGTTGATCCTGTATTAGCGGGATAACTTTTATTCAGTAAAATAAAACCGACAACAATGTCGGTTTTTAATTGCTGTTATTCGTCGTCAGAGCTATCTACATGCAATTTTTCTTGCTTTGTAATACTACCAACTTCTAATAATGGTGCGGCATCGAGGTGCTCTGCATTCATCATAGTTGAAATACGTTGCACGGAAGAAAGTAGTAGTGATTGTTCCCAATCTTCTAACTCTTGATACTGAGAAATAAAGCTGTCTTGTAATGGTAATGGTGCTTTATTAAGTAACGTTACGCCAGCCTCTGTCAAATGAGCGTGGACTTTGCGTTTATCAAGTACACTCCGTTGACGAACAACTAAGCCTCGTTTTTCTAAACGGTCAAGAATTGTTGTTGCTGTTGCTTGACTCATATTGGTGTTATTAGATAGCTGACGAATAGTAATCTCGCCTGATCCACGAATTGCACGCATTAATACTAACTGTGGACCAGTCAGTCCGGCATTCTTATTCAACTTTCTAGAATGTAGGTCAATTGCTCGAATAATTTGTCGCAGAGCAATCAATACTTCTTCGTGCCTATCCATCTAACTCTCCAATTAAATCTGTATGTAATAACGCTATAAAATCATTCTAATGTAGAAGGTACTTTCATGATGAGAGTATACAAGAATTATAATGTTTTCATTGGTCTTTATCTGTATCTAGTTAATTTATTTATAGATAAAAGGAATTATGTGTCATTGATTTTACATTTAAGTGTTTCAAGGTTGTAAATTCAAGCTGTTTATGAAAATGAGAGCTATTCTTATCCTTGTATCGAGGGGGACATTACATACAATATGAGATAACGCAGTGAGGTTAATTGACTGGATATTGTTATTGTACTGTTGATGTGCATAACACGCACTTTTAGGCTCTAAGATTAATCTTCAATGAAAAGAAATTGTTATTCTAAATATTGAATAATATTTGTATTTCTAAGATTTGCGAATATGTTTTTATTCTATATTTAATCATCAAATATAGTTTTACTTTCATGCTGACGTGTGAATAGGGGTATTTAATGACATTTATTAAGAATGCTTTTTTTATTGTCATATTAGTATTTATCAGCTTTTACTTACAAGTACAATATGCCTATTCTCAACAACTTGGAGATAATCGTGAACAGACCTTATTAAATATAAATAACCCATCGTCCTCATTAGTGACTATCAATAAATCGACAAATATGCTTAATGGTGCCCAACGATGGGTTGCAGATGCTAATGCAAATAAAGCACGTCTTAAATATCCTTCAATATTAGTTGAATTATATTTATCAACCGGATTTCGTCAATTTTGGGAGAGCAAACAAGTAATAAATGATTTTATAGATCAACTTCGTATTCTTAGTCTATCTGAAACAAATAAAGAATTAACCGCTAGGTACCATTTATTGATTCAATTACAACAACAAAGAAACTGGCAACAATATGATGTTATAGCAACAGATACCTTATTAATCTATATCAGTTTTATTGAACAGTTACATGGTAAAGGTAAATTGTGGTTGTTTGGTGAAACCGCTCCTTCAACATTACCACCACCTAGTCGTGTAGCGATTGAAAATATGCTTGATAATTATGAGAATCATCGTTTTAATCAATTTATTGTTCGCTTAAAACCACAGCTTTCAGAATATAATCAATTAGTCGCATCAATCAATAAATTGGATTCTCAACATGCATTCCGTTGGCCAGTATTGAGGTTTAATGGCAAAGTTGATCCAGGAAAAAATATTACCTTTATACCCAGTTTACTTATAATACTTGAACGATTAGGTGACATATCACCTCGTGAAGCTAAGCGTTACCAGCAACAGCATAAATCGCTATATACTGGTACGTTGGTGTTGGCAATAAAACGCTTTCAAGCGAGGCATGGCTTAAAACGTGACGGTGTTATTGGCTCGCAAACACAACAATGGTTAGCATTAAATCCCACTCAACGTGTACGGCTATTAGCATTAAATGCACAACGGTTACGGTTGTGGTCGACTAGCCTTTATACGGGTATTGTTGTGAATATTCCGAGCTATTATATGAAGTTATGGCTGAATGGTCGTTGGGTTATGAGCAGCAAGGTGATTGTTGGTAAGCCATCGCGGCAAACCCCGATTTTTAACTCTGTGGTTAACTCTGTGGTCTTTAATCCCTATTGGAATGTACCCAATTCAATTATGAAGAAAGATATATTACCGAAGGTGAAGCGTAGCCGGAGTTATTTGAGACGCCATAATTATGAAGTTATTCGTAGTTGGAGTAGTACTGAAAAAATAAATATAAATTCAATTCCTTATGATTTATTTTCGCCAAATAAATTCCCATACCGTTTACGCCAAAAACCAGGTAAAAAAAATGCGTTAGGTTTATATAAATTTAATATTCCCAATAACCAAGCTATTTATCTGCATGATACATCATACCCGGTATTATTTAATAAGCATGACCGTGCACTGAGCTCTGGTTGTGTACGTGTGCTGGAATCAAAATCATTGGCTTTGGCATTATTACAATATTCAGGAAAAAATGAATCTCAATTTAACACATTTTCTAGAAGTAAAAAAACGCGCACAATTAGTCTTAATAAAGGAAAAAAAGTGCCAGTTGAAATTATTTATCAAACGGCATGGGTTAATGATGAAGGCGCGGTCAATTACCGTTTTGATATTTATGAATATGACTAATGACAACAAATAATGTGCTATTAATTTCTTCTTACAATAATAATTTCGTGTAAGTTAATGATATTTAAAAATAGATTTATCAATTTGATATTATGTGACTTGTGTATTTGACTGCTTAATTAACTGAAGATAATGTTTTGCAACATTGGTATATGAATTGCTTTAGCAATAGATAACATTATTTTTTTGGTTGTGTAAGTTATGTCAAATTTAGATATTAGTCGCCGTAAATTTTTAACATTAAGTGGAATCGCTGTTGGTGTATGTATGCTTCCTAATATTGCTCAAGCAAGTTCTTTTCAAGCAACAACACCTCGAACAATGTTATTGCGCAATTTGCATACAGGTGAAGAATTAGAAACGAAGTACTTTAATGGTAAAACGTATGTGGGAAAAGAAGTTCGACGCTTAGATCATCTTTGCCGTGATTTCCGTCAAAATGAAATTGCTCGTATAGATCGTCGTTTATATGATGCTATTGCACAAATTCAATCTTACCTTGGTCATGAAGGTTATGCGCAATTATTTTCAGGTTATCGCTCATCTAAAACCAATAAGATGCTAGCAAAACGCGGTGGTGTTGCAAAGAAGAGCTATCATATGAAAGCTCAGGCTATTGATTTTAATCTTGAAGGTGTGCCTTTAGCTAAAATACGTAAGGCGGCGTTAGATTTAAACATTGGTGGCGTTGGTTATTATCCAAATAGTCAATTTGTTCATATTGATACTGGCCCCGTCCGTAATTGGAGAGGGTAGTTTATTGTTGTGTCATCTGTATTTTTAAGGATATTCGTGGCATGCTTCGCTAAATAGTGTCTCCGTTTAGGAAGTATGAATGAGTCTTCAATATAAAATAGTACCAGTAACACCGTTTCAACAAAATTGTTCTATTATCTGGTGTGATGAAACACATCAAGCTGCGATTATTGATCCCGGTGGTGATATTGAGCAACTTCAAAAAGAAGTGGCAGCATTGGGTGTTAACGTTACTCAATTATTACTTACCCATGGGCATTTAGATCATGTGGGTGGCGCTGAACCTCTTTCTCAGATCCTTGAGGTTCCGGTGATTGGTCCGCAACAAGATGATGAATTTTGGCTACAAGGTTTACCTCGTCAAAGCGAAATGTTTGGCCTTCCAATGACAGAAGCATTTTCGCCAACTCAATGGCTTAATGATGGCGACATGGTAACTGTAGGTAATCAAACGTTACAAGTACTTCATACTCCAGGTCATACGCCTGGGCATGTAATTTTTTACAGTGCGGATGCGAAAGTTGCATTTGTCGGAGACGTATTATTTAAAGGGGGTATCGGTCGTACTGATTTCCCTCAAGGTAATCACCCAACATTGATTACTTCGATCAAAACTAAATTGTGGCCTTTAGGTAATGACGTAACGTTTGTTCCCGGGCATGGTCCATTATCTACTTTTGGTCATGAGCGAGTGACTAACCCGTTCGTAGCCGACGAAATGCCACTATATTAAACTAACTGTGTGACTTGACGGTTAGTTGCACAGTACAGATAAACTAAGTTAATAACCACTGGTGATTTTATTGGCAGTGGTTTTTGCGTTTTTTAAAACCAAATAAACATTTAATGGGCTAGAGCTTGCATGAATTTATTTCAAACGGTACTTTATGTCGATTAAGACTTCTTTTGTTGTTTTTTAATGCTTATGGGTATGTCTCGTTATGATTACAATCGCTTTAGTTGATGATCATGTCATTGTCCGTTCTGGTTTTGCTCAATTATTATCGTTAGAACCAGATATGAAAGTTATTAACCAATTTAGTTCGGCACAAGAAGCGCGTAATGGCTTAGCTAAGCAAGCTGTTGATGTCTGTATTATTGATATTTCAATGCCAAATGAAAGTGGTTTAACATTACTCGAAGATGTAGCCAATAGTGCAGGTTGTATTATGTTAAGCGTGCATGATTCAGCAACAGTGATAAATAAAGCATTAACAACGGGCGCAAAAGGGTATCTAAGTAAGCGCTGTAGCCCTGATGAACTTGTTCAAGCCGTACGAAAAGTTGCAAAAGGCGAATCTTATTTAGCATCTGATATCGAAATGCAATTAGAAACCACAGATCCTTACCAACAATCTATTGCATGTTTAACCAAACGTGAGCGCCAAATTAGTGAAATGTTGGCTGCGGGATTAGACGTTAAAGCGGTTGCGGTTGAATTAGGGTTAAGCCATAAAACTGTTCATGTGCATCGTGCGAATGCAATGGACAAACTTAATGTGAGTAATAATGTTGAGTTAGTTAAATATTTTCCGCTAGAAATATTGTAATGCGTCATTATGTATTGACGTCATTAGGCGGGGGATTATTTTTTATTTGTAGCTGGTTTTGCTTGTGGGTTATTGCTTTTTATTTTCTTGTTGACCCTGCATTAGCCATTCTATTTTTCCCTTTTGCATTGAGATTAGGAATAACACTGCATACTGCTAGCCGCTATTGGATTGTCATTTATGGCACTGAATGGGGGCTGATTTTATTATTGGCAAAAGCGCTTAATGATCTTCCGTGGTGGCCCATTTTAATTGCGAGTATTTTATCATGGCCCGTATTGTGGTTTGCTCGCCGTTATTATTATGGCGATCAATGGCGGCAGTTATTCATTATGGCAGCAGTTATTGTCTCCACTGCGGTGATTAATGTTGTTATGGTGATGGGATTTCGATCTATCGTTCAACTACCGCTATCACCAATGGGTATGATCTTTCTAATCAGCGTCACTGGTGGATTAATGCTAGTGCCTACGTGTTATTTATTATGGAGTTTCTTGTTTAATCGGTCATGGATTCCACTTACCGTCGCTCTTATTTCTAAGCCATTAGAATTACGTCACCGTGATCTGTGTTTATATGCCTTACTTTTTATTGCTAATATCTTATTACAAGTAAATTTGCCTGATGAGCTTAGCCGTTTTGCTCCTTTTTGCTTAGCCATACCTATTATTGTGCTTGCCTTTCGTCATGGGTGGCAAGGTGCATTACTTGGAACATTGCTTAATAGTATTGCGTTAATTGCAGCTCGAAGTGATGTTAGTAATATGGAAATTACGGATTTATTATTATCACTCTCAGCACAAAGTTTAACGGGAATTCTGTTAGGTCTTGGGATTCAACGGCAACGAGATCTTAATACCAAATTATCATCAGAGTTAGGTCGAAATCAGGTTTTATCGCGTCAATTAATTAAGACAGAAGAGTCTGTTCGACGAGATGTAGCTAGAGAATTACATGATGAAATAGGCCAAAATATTACCGCGATCAGAATGCAAGCCAGCATTTTGAAACGGGTGGAGTTAACGCCGGTTACTCAGCAATGCTCGTCGACCATTGAGCAATTATCGCTTAATATTTATGACACAACCAAAGGCTTATTATCACGGTTACGTCCAAAAACATTAGATGATCTTGGTTTAGCTAAAGCTGTAGAGCAAGTTGTGTGTGACTTAAAACTAGAAGATAAAGGGATTGAGGTTGCTATGGCATGGGGGCGTCATCAGCCACCATTGTGTGATACGACAAGTGTAACGCTATACCGTATTTGCCAAGAAGCATTGAATAATATTGCTAAATATTCACATGCCACAGAAGTTATTATTGAATTACAAATTGATCAACAAATTAGATTACAAATTGAAGATAATGGGGTTGGATTTAAAGCAGAAGATGCTTTTAAAGGTTTTGGTCTTCGAGGCATTCGTGAGCGGGTTGAAATTCTAGGAGGACAGTGTTCGATAGTCAGTCACCACCGTGATAGTTTCCAAGAAAACGCCTCACAAAAACACATTACAAATACGGGTACAACACTAGCCATTATTTTACCTTTAACATAATGACAATCTTTAACTCCTTTATATAATCAGGTACCACATGGCCGTATTATCAGATCCAACCGTTGATCAACGCTATAAATATTGGCGGTTGCATATCATGGTCAGCATGTATATTGGTTATGCGGGATTTTATTTAACCCGTAAAAATTTTACTTATGCAATGCCAACCATGATTGCTGATTTAGGTTGGGATAAAGCCGATATTGGTATGATGGGCACGTTATTCTATCTGACGTATGGGTGTTCAAAATTTATTTCAGGCATGATATCAGATCGCTCTAACCCTCGTTATTTTATGGGAATAGGGTTAATTGCGACAGGCATTATAAATATCTGTTTTGGCTTTTCCAGCTCAATCGTTGCGTTTACGTTATTGTGGATAGCCAATGCATGGTTTCAAGGGTGGGGTTGGCCTGCTTGTTCTAAGTTATTAACAACGTGGTATTCACGCTCTGAACGTGGCTTATGGTGGTCATGTTGGAATACTGCTCATAATGTTGGTGGAGCATTTATTCCATTACTGGTGGGGTTTTTAACCGTGCATTATGGCTGGCGCTACGGTTTTTTTATTCCCGGTATTATTGCTATTGTGATTGGTATTGGTCTCTGTTGGCGTTTACGAAATAAACCGACGGCGATGGGGCTACCTAGTGTTGGTTTATGGCGTAATGATTATTTAGAAGTTGCCCAAGAAAATGAAGGGATTGGCCTCACTCAGCGACAAGTTTTATTTAAGTATGTCTTAACCAATAAGTATTTGTGGTTACTCGCGGTAAGTTATGTGCTGGTTTATATCGTTAGAACAGCGATTAATGACTGGGGTAATATTTATTTAACGGAACAGCACCATTATAGTCTGTTGTCTGCAAATGGAGCGTTATCACTTTTTGAGATTGGTGGTTTTTTAGGATCTCTTGTGGGAGGCTGGGGCTCAGATAAATTATTTGGTGGTAACCGTGGTCCAATGATCCTGCTTTTTTCTATGGGCATCTTTTTGGCGGTTGCTGCGTTGTGGTTAATGCCTGTCACTAATTATATTTTGCAAGCAGGTTGTTTTTTTGCAATTGGCTTTTTTGTTTTTGGTCCGCAAATGCTAATTGGTATGGCTGCCGCAGAGTGTTCTCATAAAGATTCAGTCGGCGCTGCAACAGGTTTTGTTGGCTTATTTGCCTATATGGGGGCTGCATTAGCGGGATATCCACTGGCTATTATTATGAATCATTATCATTGGACAGGCTTTTTTGTTGTTATTTCCGTCGCTGCAGCATTAATTGGGTTGTTGTTATTGCCTTTTCTTAAAGCTCAAAAGGTTACTACTGCTGTTTCATCATGAAATTAAGCTGCAGCTTTATAGCGACGTAATAGGCCAATAAAATCGTTTACAGGGCGATCAAGCACATCATCTGCAATAAAAAAATCAAACCCTAGTAATTCTCGATTATAACGCATTCGATTGGCAAGCATTGCTTGAAGTCCTTGAAATTGTTCACCGCTACTGGTTATAAATGGATCATCATCAAATAATATATCCTCAAGTTGATGGGTTGGGTGAGCGCTGTGCTTAAGTTCCATGACCAGTAAAATACGTTGTTCTAGTAACAGTCTAGATGCAACGCGTGGGCAGATAGTTCGAATAAAATCATCATAACTTTTTAAACGAATGCCAATCCAAGGTAAGGGAAGATGCCATCCATCTGATGACAGTGTCACGTTCCCTATATGCTGAATATTATGCCATGTTGTTGACCAACCCCCATAGTGGCTATGAAATTGGCAATGCATAAAGGTCAATGTGAAACTCATGGTCGATGGATTGAAGAAGGTGGCAGTAAATAGCAAAATACACCCAAATGATATAGCGATCATCAAGAGGCTTATTGTTGGTAATTGAGTATTAAAATAACTTAATAAAGCAAAGGTGAGAGTGGTAAATATTATTGCTATCCAGATAAAATGTTTTGTGGTCAGTTTTTCCGTATGAATATGAAGCGTTTCCATCACAGCCTCCTAAACCATTCAAACGACGATGATGATGTTATTATCGCGATCAAATATATATTATAGATGTATTTGTCTAAAAAAGAATTCCGATGAAAATGATGAATTTGATGCATACTTTTACTAAAAATGCGTCCAAATTCGCAATTATTTGATGTTCGTTTGTGAGTGATCATATTTATCGGCGGATAAATAACCGTTTACTGGTAATTGTTACATAACCTTGGTATAAAACGCGCTCACTTTTTCTCGATGAAAAGAGTGGAGATTGAAAAGTAGTGTAACGGAGTAAAGAAGTAATGAGAATTTCTCACAAACGTAATGTTCAACGTAAACTGCATAAACAGAAACCTCTTTTAAGCAATACAGTCTTAGCAGTTCAAAAGATGCCAGAAGTTGAATTAGTTATTGATACGGCAGTGGTTACTGACACTATTGTTTCTAAGCCAACGACTGTTTCTAAGCCAATTGCAACGCTGACACCTAAGCAACAACAAGTACTAGATATTGTTGTAAGCCATACTGATGGTTTAAATCCAAAAGGTATTGGTTTACAAGCAGGCCAAGAAGAGGCTAAAGCGGCTTCTTGGGCTACTGGTGCGCTAAAAAAACTAACAGAAGAAGGGTTAGTTGAGCGCATCCAATTGGCAGGGAATAAAGTGTTATATAAAGCACTTTAAGATATGCTAATCCCGCTTCTCTTTAAGAAGCGGGGATTTCTTCGTTTGATTATGATTTTTCTCCTCTTTTGTCCCCTTATCACAACTATTGTCTATACTATTATTATCTTTAAGACATAAAACCGACGCTTTTTTTTTACTCTGCTATAACTATAAACAAGGAGAGTAATTCTCAAGGAGTACGCAGAATTCGGAGAAACTGATCTTATGACGATGATAAGTGCAAAGGAATTTTCTGGTTGGCTACTTGAACGATTTGCAGATGAAACACAGGGAGTATCCCTCAGTCGCGAAGATATTAATATGTTAACAGGGAGACAAAGTTTTTCTCTTGGTTATATTCACGATATACATTATGAAGTGATGCGGCATGGAATGGCGTTTGTAACTGATACCACAAGAGAAATGTTTTATCTTGTTCCAATATCAGAACGGCCTTGGCGTAAGCAATTAGAGAAGCATTATGAACATGATCTTTATTGTAATGTATTACCATTGAATAAATCAGGCTAATAATATTTTTATCATATAACAGTAAAAAAAAGAGGATAATCATCCTCTTTTTTTATGGGTATAGTTTATTTTTTATGCGTTACAGAACGGCAGCAATACCTTGGCATAACGGTAACATATTTGATTTGGTCATACCGGCAACGCTGATACGACCAGAGCCTACTATATAGATAGCAAATTCTTCTTTGAGACGTTTTACTTGGTCTTTATTAAGGCCTGAAAATGAGAACATACCATTTTGACGCTCAATAAAGCTAAAGTCGGTATCAACACCACATTGTTTTAGTGTTGCTACAAATAATACGCGCATTTCTTGAATACGATCGCGCATTTCTGTAACTTCTTGTTCCCATTCAGCACGTAATACAGCATCGTTTAGAATCTGTGTCACAATAGCCGCACCGTGAGCGGGTGGGTTAGAGTAAATAACACGTGCAATAGATTTCACTTGGCTGAATGAAGTCACTGCTTGCTCAGCGTTCTTGGCAACTAAAGTAAAAGCACCTACACGCTCATTGTAAAGGCCAAAGTTTTTAGAGAATGAACTAGCAACGAGGAGTTCTGGCATTTGATCGGCAAAGATACGCAGTCCTTGTGCATCTTCTTCAACACCTTGAGCAAAGCCTTGGTAAGCAAAGTCAAACATTGGCAGTAATTGTTTTTCTAGGCAGAGCTTAGCCAGTGTTTGCCATTGTTGATTAGTTGGATCTATACCTGTTGGGTTATGACAACAGCCGTGGAATAAGACGACATCACCTGCATTTGCTTGATTTAAATCTGCCACCATCGCATCAAAATCGATATTTTTTGTGTGGGCGTTATAGTAACCGTAAGTCTTCGTCTCTAGGCCGGCGGCACCAAAAACACCATGATGGTTTGCCCATGTAGGATTACTGATCCAAACCGTAACATCCCCTAACTGGCGTTTAATAAATTCAGCAGCAACGCGTAATGCTCCTGTACCGCCAGGGGCTTGTGCCGTTTGAACTCGTTTTTCTGCAATAAGTGTAGAATCAGTACCAAAGAGTAGTTGCTGCACTGCTAAACCATACTCAGGCGTTCCTGGAATGCCTAAATAAGATTTTGTTGTTTCTTGTGCTAATAAAATGGCTTCTGCTTTTTTTACAGTAGCTAAAACAGGTGTGTTACCTGCTTCATTTTTATAAATACCCACGCCGAGGTTAATTTTATGTGTTCTAGGATCAGCTTTAAATTCGTCTGTTAAACCGAGAATAGGGTCTGCGGGTGCTGCTGTAATCTTTTCAAACATATCGATCATCCATGGGTAGTTAAAGAGTTATGTTCCTATTTATACCCTTAGTGATAGAAGTTTGACAAGAGGGTGTAACAAATTTATGAATTTATAATTATGTTTTGTTATTGCATGCCTATGATCTTTAGCTCAACAACTATGGGCTATTTTGTATAGAATCAATTTAATTGTTATCTAAACAATGGTAGCTTGATTACGGCCATTATTTTTAGAGTGATAAAGTGCTTGATCTGCTACTTTATAGGCGTCATTAAAATGCATGTTAGTTGTACTGGTTCCACCAATAGAAATTGTAATATTAATGTCTAATATAGGACAGCGAGAAATTGAGTCACATATATTTTTGGCTTTTATTGTTAGTTGTTCTTTATTCATATCTGGAAACGATAATATAAATTCTTCACCACCCCAACGAATGGCGATATCTTTTTTCCGAATACAATTATTAATACGCTTAGTGACAGCACGAATAACGTCATCACCCACTTCATGACCATAGGTGTCATTTACATTTTTGAAGTGATCAATATCGATAATTAATAAATTAAAATTTTTCTGATTAATTAATTTACTTTCATAGTAGTCACGGCGATAAAAATGTGTCATTTGATCGTAGCGTAAAATGAAATTTTTATTAGCAATTAGCTGCGTTAATGAATGATATAAAAACATTAATAAAAGAGAGGGTAAAAAGGTGGCTTTTAAAAGAGTATAAAAATTAATCCCTAAGTTAATGGGATCAACGGTTGAACATGGTAATAACTCACTTGTGTGATAAATATTATTATTATCCATGCTAATAATTGTTATCTTGTTACTATTAAATTTAGCTAAGGTATTTTTAAAAGCAGAGTTATTAATATCTATTGCCAAAAGAGAATCCAATTTTTTATTATTATAGATTGGATAATAAATAGTACGAATTATTTTATTAGTTCCTGGTTCTTTATATATATCGGTTAACTTTATATTACAGCCATAAAATGAACGATAAGTATCCATCAAGTCTTCATTTTTAACGATAGTATTAATGGCTATTTTATCATAACCTTTTAAATAAGCCGGTCTAAGAGGATCAAAGTGTGAATAATCTGATGCGGTTTCAAAAACGGCCACTGTCCATATATTATTATTAGTAAGTTGGTTGATATTTGAACGTAATTGGTTTATTCCTGTTGATAATATTTTAGCATTGGTTGGTGTGTTGACGATAACCGAGACACCATTAAAAATGTATGTCCCTTTATTTAAGGCAACAGTACTTGTATTGTTATAAAATGAACCAAACCGACGAGCAACAGAATAAACATTATTTAATGTAGTGATATACATATTTTGTAGTTTTTCAATATTGTATATATTATAAATAAAATATGCACTAGAACAGATCATGAAAAATAAAGTAAAAAGCTTTAAGTGGATTAATGTTTTTTTAAAAAAACCATTTACAGTTATAATCATTACTATCCATAGATATTAGAACGTGACATTGCATTTTATATATTCCTTTTACAGATTAAAGTGAAACATATAGATTGTAGTCATAAATTATTTTCATCGATACTATTAAATTCTCTGAAGGTATTTTTTAGTTAGCTTATTGACCTATATTGCTTAAATTTTATCTATTTAGGCAATAGTGTATTGATTTCTTCCATTGTTTTTTGAGTAATAGAGGGCTTTATCCGCTTCTTTATAAGCATCGTTAAAGTGTATATTTGTATCTGATACGCCACCAATTGATACCGTGATATCAATATTCAATATAGAATCGGAGGCGACTGCTTGACATATTTTTTTAGCTTTAAAATATAATTGTTGACGGTTCATTTCAGGGAATGAAATGATAAATTCTTCGCCACCCCATCGAATTGGAATATCTTTTTTACGGATACAACTATTAATACGTATTGCAACATGACGTATTACATTATCACCAACTTCATGGCCATAGGTATCATTGATTTTTTTGAAGTTATCAATATCTATGATTAATATATTAAATTTCCGTTGTTTTAATAGTTTCTTCTCATAATAATCTCGACGATAAAAATTAGTCATATGATCACGTTGGATAGCATGTCTTTTTTTTATTAGGTAGGATTGAAAATAATTAGATAGGAAACTTAATATTAAAGCAGGAAAAAAAACCATTTTAAAAATAGAAAATAAATTAATACCAATATTAATAGGGTTTAATTGTGAGCAAGGTAATAATTCTTTTATTTTATAAATGTTACCATTTTTATTAGAATTGAGTAAAGTTAAATAACTTTTATTATAACGTTGTAAGAATTTAGAAAGAATATTATTTTTTATGTCTATTGCGACTAACGCATCAAGATGTTTATTATTATAAATAGGGTAGTAAAGGGTTCTTATTTTAATATTTGAACCTGTTTCAACATAACTTTCTGTTAGTTTAATATTACATCCGTAAAACGATTGATAAGTATTAGCTAGACCTTCCCGTTGAACAATACGGTACATTACTGAATTTTCGCCATATTTATCAAATTGAGTTAAGTACTCTGGTCTAATTGGATCAAAATGAGCGTAATCCGCAGGGTTTTCAAATACGGCAATAGTCCATATATTATTATTGGTAAGCCTATTTAATTGTGAACGTAATTTTTCTATACCACTAGAGAGAGTCTTAACTTTACTTGCAGTATTAACAATTAGCGAAACATGATTCATTTTATAATGATTTTCAGGTTTGTATATCTCTGGGGTATTATTGTAATAGGAACCAAAACGACGGGTATATGAATATACATTTTGAATTCGAGCAATATAACGGAGCTTAAATTTTTCAAGATGATAAATATTGTAAATAAGAAAGAAACTAGAGAATACGAAAAAAAGTAAGGCAAAAGTTTTCAATACGAGAACAGGACGCTTTTTAGTATCCTTATTATATTTTTTCATGGGAGAGACTTCGTTACATGTATTCTTTATGTGAATGATCCATGTGAATTTAATCTATTTGTGGAATGAATACAATCTTTATAAATTATAATTAAGAATTAAGCGTAAATGTTATATATTTGATCTGGGGTTTGTCTTGATTGTAAACAAAAAAACCATCCGAAGATGGTTTTTTTTACGACTAATTACACTGGGTATTTAGAAGTTTGCAGAACGTGGTGTACGTGGGAATGGAATTACATCACGGATATTGCTCATGCCCGTTACGTAAGATACTAGGCGTTCAAAGCCTAGACCAAAACCTGAGTGTGGTACTGAACCATAACGACGTAAATCACGGTACCAGCCCATGCTTTCAGGATTTAGACCCATTTCAATCATACGTGCATCAAGTTGTTCTAAACGCTCTTCACGTTGTGAACCACCGATAATCTCACCAATACCAGGTGCAAGTACATCCATTGCTGCAACAGTTTTGCCATCTTCGTTCATACGCATGTAGAACGCTTTGATGTCTTTTGGATAGTTCTTCACAATTACTGGTGCTTTGAAGTGTTGCTCAGCAAGGAAACGCTCGTGCTCAGAAGACATATCAATGCCCCACTCAACATCGTTCTCAAACTGACGACCAGAATCTTGAAGAATCTTGATTGCATCAGTGTAGTCTACTTGTGCAAAATCAGACGTTACAAATTGCTCTAGACGAGTGATAACGTCTTTATCAATGCGAGAAGCAAAGAATTCAAGATCGTCACGACGCTCTTCAAGTACTGATTTAAATACATATTTCAGCATATCTTCAGCTAGTTTTGCTACATCATTTAGATCAGCAAAAGCTACTTCAGGCTCAACCATCCAGAATTCAGCTAGGTGACGACTAGTGTTTGAGTTTTCAGCACGGAAAGTTGGACCAAATGTGTATACTTTGCTTAGAGCACAAGCATAAGTTTCAGCATTTAATTGACCAGATACAGTCAGGAATGTTTCTTTGCCAAAGAAGTCTTTGTCAAAATCCACTTCGCCTTTGTCTGTCATTGGCAGGTTTGCCATATCTAGCGTAGACACACGGAACATTTCACCAGCACCTTCACAGTCAGACGCTGTGATAAGTGGTGCAGACATCCAAATGAAGCCTTGCTCGTGGTAGAAACGGTGAATAGCTTGAGACAGGCAGTTACGAACACGAGCAACAGCACCAATTACGTTAGTGCGTGGGCGTAGGTGTGCAACTTCACGTAAGTACTCAATAGAGTGACGTGTTTTTGCCATTGGGTATGTTTCAGCATCTTCTACCCAGCCAACAACTTTAACTGCTGTTGCTGCTAATTCGAAATCTTGACCTTTAGCAGGAGAGGCAACAATTGTACCTGTGACTTCAACAGAGCAACCAGTTGTTAATTTAAGAACTTCTTCCTGGTAATTATTTAACTCATTAGAGACCACGGCCTGAATCGGGTCGAAACAAGAGCCGTCATAAATGGCAAGGAAAGAAATTCCAGCTTTGGAATCACGACGTGAGCGAACCCAACCGCGAACAGTGACTTCACTGTCTATAGCTAGTTTGCCGCTTAATACGTCTGTTACAGGCGCGTAAGTCATGTTTAAGTTATTCTCCGTTTAGGCACTTCACTTTGGAATTAAAGTATTACGTGCTTAAAGATATCGTTGTATAAGTAATATTACCTTTCTTACGTCAAGCATCAAGCATTGATCTCATTAGATTGATAAATTGATGTGGGAAAGTGGGATTTTACACAGAAGGTTGGTCAAGAAATGATCATTTTAGCAATGATAAGCAAATACTGTCTTATCATTGCGTTGTTATTCTTTGATGCTATAGCATGAGATGAAAGTGCTGCGGGTTAAGCAATTGCTAAATATTTATGGGTTTGGATCGATAAACGCCAATTACGCGCGATGCATGTTGAAATGCATAGTTCTGTTGCTCGTGGTTTTTGACTGATGGGTTGGAGTGCTATGGTGACATCAGTACGCAGCGTGACTGGCGCCAATAAAGTCTCTAATTGTTCTATGTCTTTATGAGTGCCTACGGGATGTTTGATCTCATTTGCACGTGCTAACGCCGAAGATAATACAGGCAATTTTGCTTTCATATTGATTTTAGGTGATACCGTTACCCACGTTCGGTCACTGGTTAATATCTCTGAAGTACCACTGGTTTCAATTTGACAGTTAAAGCCCGCTTTTTCTAAAGCAGTTGTTAGTGGACGTAGATCATAAATACATGGTTCTCCACCGGTGATCACCACATGTTTGGCGGTATAGCCTTGATCAACTAATAGATTAACGATGCCATTCGCATCGAGTTGGGTCCAAAGTGGAGAGTCTTCTGTTTTAATCATGATACGTTCAACGCTGACTAAATCTTCAGTTTCAGCTGTCCATGTCTGTTTGGTGTCACACCATGAACAACCAACAGGGCAGACTTGTAAACGGACAAAAATAGCAGGAACACCAGTGAATACACCTTCACCTTGAATCGTTTCGAAGACTTCATTAATTTTGTACACGCAGAACCTCATACTTCTCTTATCGCTACTTTTGGATATCGTAATCTAGCTGCCACCTGTGAATGACGTTTAGCAAAAGCACGGAGGAGATTAAATTTACTCATTGAATTTATACTCGGCGAAATGCCGATTTATCATTATGTCAGAAGCGAAAGCGGAAGTCTTTAGGGATTCCTCGTGACGGCTGTCACGTCCTGAGTACAAGAGACTTCACAATTACTTCGCAAAGTAAAAAAATTGAAAATCGAATGATATTTATCGCTGTTTTTCCTCAAGGAGTATCGACATGTATGTCGCTCAGCCAGGTCATATTGATCATATAAAAAGAAATAATGCCGGGAGCGTATATAAACTTATTGATCTGTATGGACCTATTTCGCGGATTGAATTATCTAAACGTAGCCAATTAGCGCCAGCTAGTATTACTAAGATCACGCGTGAATTAATTGAGGCACATTTAATAAAAGAAACACAATATCAAGAATCTACTAGTCGTGGACGACCTGCGATTGGACTTGTTCCTGCTAATGAAGGTTGGCAATTTTTGTCGATTCGATTAGGACGTGGTTATTTAACGATCGCTTTACACTCATTGAGTGGTGATATTTTAGTGGAAGAGCGACAAAATATTAATCAAGTTGAGCAAGATGATGTTGTCACTAAATTATTAACAGAAATTAATACATTTTTTGCCAATCATGTTAGTGCCCTTGACCGTATTTCAGCGATTGCAATCTCACTACCTGGGCTAGTAAATGCGGTTGAAGGTATTGTTTTACAAATGCCGCATTACACCATCAAGGACCTACCGTTAAGCGATATTATTCATCAGGCAACAGGGTTACCTGTATTTGTTGGCAATGATACTCGTTCATGGGCATTAGCTGAAAAGTTGTTTGGTAATTCACGTGGTATTTCGAACTCGATTCTAGTCTCTGTGCACAATGGTGTAGGAGCAGGCATTATTTTAGATGATACGGTGCTGCAAGGCCGTAGTGGTAATATTGGTGAGTTGGGTCATATTCAGGTAAAACCTTATGGTAAGCGCTGTTTTTGCGGTAATCATGGTTGTTTAGAAACGGTAGCAAGCTTAACTGCTGTTTTAGATCAAACCTTAACCCGTTTACAAGAAGGGCACCCATCGGTATTAACGGCATCAACTCTGACTATTGAGGCGCTTTGTGATGCAGCGGTCGCGGGCGATTCTCTTGCTCGTCAAATTATTATCGATCTGGGGCATCACCTCGGCCAAGCAATAGCGATTATGGTGAACTTATTTAATCCTCAGCGTATTTTAATTGGTGGTGAATTAAATCGCGCTAAAGCCGTGTTATACCCCGCAATTATGGAGTGTGTTATTTCTCAAACACTGCCTATTTATAATCGCGATCTTGAACTTCAAGAAAGCCGTTTCTATACCCAAGCTACGATGCCAGGGGCGGCATTAGTGAAACAAGCTCTTTATGATGGGCATTTATTGATGAAATTAATTGATGGCTAAAATTGTTCTTTAATTTCCATATAGCTTTCGCGAATATGTTCAATCAGTGCCTGAATACGTTTTGCAGGCTTTCGTGTGTAGGGATAGACGGCATAAATACCAACGACTTTTCCTGCATGTGAGGCTAATACTTCAACTAATTGGCCTTGTTGTAATTCGTTATAAACTAAACAAGTAGGTAAATAAGCAATTCCGTTGCCAGCGAGTGCGACTTTTTTCAATGATGCGGCATTATCTGATGAAAAGTTACCACTCACTTTATGGGTATAGATTTTATTTTGACGAATAAATTGCCAGTCAAAAGGACCTGAGCTTTGAGGGTTATAACCTAAACAATTATGGCTATTTAATGCCTTAGGTGTTTCAGGTATACCATGTTGCTCCAAATAAGCGGGTGAAGCACAGATAACCCAACGTGAATTAAAAATATGACGAGCAATAAGGCTTGAATCTTCCAGATAACCGGTACGGATCACCAGATCATAATTATCCGCAACCAGATCAACAAAATGATTGTTAAGTGACATATCAACCATTAAGCCTGGGTGTTTTTGACAAAAGGTAGAGACAGCATTAGCCAGTACTAATTCACCTGAAATGGTGGGGACTGACATGCGAATTTTGCCTGATAGCGCTTCACTATAACCTGTTACTGAGTCAAATGCGGTTTGTGCAATATTGCTGATGCTCTTGGCGCGATGATAAAGCACTTCGCCAGGCTCGGTCAGTGTTAACTTACGGGTTGTACGATAAATAAGTTGTAGCCCCAAGTTGGTTTCAAGCTTACTGATACGTTTACTCACGACAGATTTGGTGATGTTATTTAGTTCAGCAACTTTACTGAATGAACCATACTCAATCACTTGAGTAAAAAGAACGAGATCATCAATAGCAGGCATGTCAATATTCCAATAGTCTGTTTAGAGCTGAATTATACGCAAAAAAAAACGCAGTCCGATAACTGCGTTTTTTCGTATTCCCGTTTAAGTGCTTAACCACTAGCATCCTGCTAGTTTGTTTATCACTATTGGTGATAGGTAAAATTACATATCATCAATAATGATGTAGGTGGCAAAGACGGGCCCATGCACACCAACAACCTTGATCAGTTCGATATCTGCTGTCGAACTAGGACCTGAAATAAAATTCACACATGATGGAATACGTTCACCATTTTGTGCTTTTTGATGTAATAGTTCTGTCGCTTGTGTTAAACGAGGAACGATATTGCTTTTAGGTACAATGAAAACAGAGGCTTCAGGGAGCAAACTAACGGCTCGACCTTGTGCTGCTTGGCTATAAAGTACCATCGTGCCTGATTCAGCTAATGCCTGTTCTGCGAATACTACGCCGACTTTAGCGCGCTCTGCAACAGCAATGTTTGCATCGTAACCTGCACTATGATCCCAGATGTAGACACCATGTTGCTTTTCAGCTAAATCTTTCGGATTTACTATATCTAACAGACGATTATCCGCAGTAAAGATAGTTTCTCCGATAGGATTAAGGCCTTCACCATCATCAGTGCAATAGTGAAAACATACATTACGTAATGTTTCTGTTAGCTTATCTTTTGTTGTAACCAATGCCTGAGAGGCTAATGTTGTTTCAGTGTAATCAACTAAAATAGCTTTTAATTCATCTGGGCTCTTGTCTGCAAATACATCTTTGTGACAGTTATATTTAAGGTTTGGGCGTGCTACGGGTGCAGTAATACGCTCACGGCCAAGTTGTTTTGCGATATTATCAAGGAAACTATCGCGGTTAAAAATACGTTGCTCTGACATGCGGAAGCCCCTTATTTGTCATCTCTGTTTTTGAACCAGCTACGGAATGATTGACCTGTTGGTGCGGGTAAATCACGCGTTTGTGTCCATGCATTAAGCAAACCCACTTTAAAGGGAAGCTTGCCATCTTTAATCAGTTTTCCAGCCATAATTGCGCCGATTTTAACTGTTTTATCCCAGATGAAAGGGTGTGAATTAACAAAGTTAAAACCAGTGATTGCTGCACGTTCTGATGACGCGGTGATTTTTTCTTCACCCATGATCTGGCGGTGTTTTAGTAACAAATCAGACAGTGGAATTTTTACTGGGCACACATCATGACAAGCACGACATAAACTACAGGCATTAGGTAGGTCTTTAAAATCTTCATAGCCACCAAGTAGTGGTGATAATACTGCACCAATTGGACCTGAATAGATTGAACCGTAAGATTGACCACCAATATGACGGTAAGCAGGGCAAGTGTTAACACACGCAGCACAACGGATACAGCGTAGAATTGGGCGGAATTCTGAGCCTAGAATTTTTGAACGACCATTATCGACAATAACAAGGTGGAATTCTTCTGGACCATCACAGTTATCACCTTCACGTGGACCCGTTAACGCGGTTACGTAACCTGTTAATGGTAGACCAACTGCACTGCGACATAATAGGCTAGCAACAATATCAAACTCTTCAAAGGTTGGAACAATACGCTCCATACCCATGACAGCGATATGTGTTTTTGGCAAGCTGGTGGCTAGACGTGCGTTACCTTCGTTTGTTACTAAAGTAACGGTACCTGATTCTGCAATCGCAAAGTTGCACCCAGTAATACCGATTTCGGCTTCAAGAAAATCATGACGAATATGCTCACGGACAAAGCGGGTCATGGCTTCAGGATCTGAGGTGCCGTCATAACCGAGCTTTTCTTTGAACACTTCGCGAATTTGGGTGCGGTTTTTATGTAATGCAGGTACAACAATGTGAGATGGAGCATCACAATCATCGACTTGTAGTATATATTCACCTAAATCGGTTTCGATGATTTCGCAATTATTGCGCTGAATCATCTGGTTCATGCCGATTTCTTCAGTCACCATTGATTTAGATTTTACGATTTTTTTGGCGTTCTTTTTCTTTACAATCGTTTCGATGTAGTTAGTTGCATCTTCAGCGGTTGCAGCAAAGAAAACATGACCACCATTTTTTTCTACATTTTCACTCAGCTGTTGCAAGTAGTAATCAAGATTTTCAAGTACATGGTTACGAATATCCATGCCCATTTCACGCCATTCTTCCCAGTTACCGAGTTTTTCAGCAGCAACTGCACGGCTTTTAAACATACGTTCTTGTGCGTTGGCAACGGCGGCACGCATAGATTCGTCTTTCATTTTTAGATGAATACGATCTTTAAATTTAACGTTGCTAGTTTTCATTGACATAATAATGACCTCTTAACGACTCATCAGCACATCAACAATGTGCATTACTTTAATAGGTTGACCTTCACGGCTAATACGACCACCAATATTTAATAAACAACTAATATCGGCACCAATTAAGAAGTCAGGTTTAACTGCGCTAATATGCTGTACTTTTTCAGTCACCATTTCGCCTGAAATTTCAGACATCTTGACGGAGAAAGTACCACCGAAACCACAACAAGTTTCTTGGTTATCGATAGGTAACAGCTCAAGGCCTTCAACATTATTAAGTAAAATAAGTGGCTCTTCGCGTACGCCTAATTTACGAATAAGACTACAAGATGGATGGTAAACGCCTTTACCTTTAAGACGTGCACCGACGTTTTCTACACCTAATTGACGAACGACAAATTGAGTTAATTCAAATAAGCGGTCAGCCACTTTTTGTGCGCGGGCAGCCCATTCAGGCTCATCTTCTAAATAATGTGGGTATTTCTTCACAGAAGCGGCACACGAACCAGCAGGCGTCACAATCGGATAATCATTGATTTCAAAAGCTTCGATCATGCTTTTCATTGCAGGCTTGCTTTTTTCGATATAACCACTGTTTAATGCGGGTTGACCACAACACCCTTGGCGTTCAGGAAAAATCACTTCACACTCTAACTGCTCAAGCAGTTGTACCGTCTTTTTAGCAACTTCTGCTTTTACAGTATCGCCAAGACAAGTGACAAAAAAGTTTACCTTCATTTTATTGCTCCAATGGCGTAAAGGCGCCTGAAATGTTGATGTTAAACTAGCGGTTGGCATCTACTTACACAGTATGCCAACCTATTTTTTATTTAGTGGTTAAAGAAACGTACTCACTATCGCAACAATTACGCCATATAAGATCATTGGCATAACAGTTCGTTTAATGATGTAACCTTCTTTATTTGCAATACCAAGTATGGCTGACACTGCAATAATATTATTGATACACACCATATTACCCATTGCGCCACCGACCGATTGTAATGCCAGAATGATTGTTTCTGGCAGGCCGACTGTGTGAGCAATACTTTGTTGAATTGCACCAAAAGTTAGGTTGGAAACGGTTGCAGAGCCTGAGAAAAATGCGCCTAATGCCCCTAAATAAGCGGCACAATATTGCCAATTTTTACCCAGTAAATGTGCAAATGCGTTACCTGTTGTCATAATGGGTGAGTGCTCACCGCCAATCATCATGAATTTCACCATAATCAATGCACCAACTAGGGCGATAAACGGTGTTTTGATTCGTGATGCTGTGTCGCTAAATACTGTTGTTACTTGGTGTCTATTCATCTTTAAAAAAGGAATCGACACGAAAACAACCAAGAAAAAAGGAATTAACGCTGGCACATATAGCGTTTTGTATGCCCATGCGGTGTCAGTACCTAAAATTTGACTAATGTGAATAATTAACGCTTGGCTTATGTGTAAGTCGGCAAAACCTAAGTGGAAATTCCACATTGGGGTTGCGTCATTCAGCATGCCTTTTAACCCTAATTGTTTAATGCGGGTTACAATTAAAATAACGATCAGTAACAGGGTAGGAGCCATGGCTTTAAACACGCGCCCAAATGGCAAAGTAACCGTTGTTTTTTCTGTATCTATTGGTACTTTCTTTTCTAAGCCGATGTTATAGCGTGCAAATAGTATTGATAATGTTAAGCCAATAGCACCACCAATAAGTGCTGGAAACTCATAGTTCCATTGTGCAAGCCATACATACGGCAATGTACATGACCAAATACTTAGCTGAATAAAAATAATATTGCGACGAATTTGTTGCCAACTAACAATAAAGGTTAAGGCAATAACTGGAATAACTATCGCCGCGGCTGTATGCATAATGGCAGATAAGCTACCTACGTGTAGCAGTTCTGCATCAGACAGCCCTAAGTTACCTAACCCGAACCATGTTGGTGTTCCTACTGCGCCAAAAGAAACGGGAACGGAGTTCATGACTAACGCTAACATGGCGACCCGTAAAGGGTTAAAGCCGAGTCCAACAAGAATTGGAGCCGCAATGGCAGCGGGGGTGCCAAATCCTGAAGCACCTTCAATCATAAAAGCAAATGCCCAACCAATGATCATTAACTGACCGACTTGGTTTTTACTAATGCCTTCTAACCATTGTTTAATGACATCTTCACAGCCTGAAATTGAGAGGGTCCGATTTAATAAAATCGCACCAGCAATAATAGAGATAGGTGTAAGTGCTGATAAAGAGCCTGAAATAATGTTTGCGGCTAATAATCGGCCGCTAGTGCCAAAATAAATTAATTGTAAGATACCAATAAGTAATGCTGTTAAAGGTAGTGCAACATGTGAAGGTAGCGCATTTTTTTTTGTCATCATCCAAATTAATAATAAAATTGGAATGACAGATATTGCTAGATTAAGCATGTTTTTTTCCCTGGCTGAGTCGTCTTATTCCGTATTCAAATAGACGAATTTTATTTCTAATTATTATTACTATGTGAATAGTATTTTTTGTACTGATTACCTCAGTGGGGAGATTATTGTAGGCATGAAAAAGAAACTTTCTATCTATTTTTTTTCTGTATTTATCATACTTATTAATTAAATGTGATGTGAATATAAATTCGGTTAGCAATAAAATTAAAAATACTTATAAAAAATCAATCTGTTATGGAGAGTATATAAATAAGCCGATAGTGTGATTAGAACAATATTGGAAACAATATGTTTGCATACATAAGCTAATGTTTTAAGTGATTATTTTAATTAATAAAACTATTCCTTGTCATTAAGGATAATGATTATCAGTACAGTGATTATTTAACCATAAATAATTGAACATCTACGACTAATAATGCATTTAATGTGCTTGATTGAAATATAATAAATACTATTTGGTTATTTTTAAATATATTAATTGAATTAAATAATAATATATTAATACTATTTTGATTGATTGTGACATTTACTATTAAACATAATAAATATTCACTCATAACTGAGTGTGTAGTTATGGGGTGATTATTAAGAATAGGGTCTATTCTAAGTTTGAATTAGTATTAATCACTGTATGTAAGAAAGATAATGCAGCACTACAATCGTTACGGCTCATGAACCATTGTTTCTGATTAACTTCTAATGGCAAAATCTCAAGCCATCGTTGACACACCCAAGTAATATCATCAAATTTTGGATCAGGGTAATAACTGGCATGATCTGGGTGCTGCTGGAACAGTTGTTTTAAGTTATCTGAAATGTTTTGATCAATGAAGGTGATGTTTTTACTATGCCAGTTAGGCACGGGTGAAGTATCACCGATATGAAGACGATCGTTATCTTGCCAATGATTATTAATCAAAAACATTTCGGCACCTTGAATTGTGATACTCATAAAGCCATTGGGTAGTGGATCAAAATCAGTAATAATGACTCGAGTGCCAAAATGACAAAGATTATCATCAATTTTCATACAGAGGCCAAAACCATGATGGTTAGCTGTGGCGAGCTTTACTAAGCGAATATAACGTTGTTCGTAAATCTGTAATTTGCAAATACCGTTAGGTAGTAAGTAAATATCAACGGGGAAAAGTGGTAGTTGCATAATAATAACCTTAAGACATACATAGTGATTAATGAGGAAATCGTCGCTCGATATATGGTTATTATTATGTTGGTCGGGCACCTTTAATCAGTATAAGCAGACTAAAATAGAACAATGTCTGCTTTATGATACTAAGGTAAAATAAAAGGTTATTTAGCTACATAGCATTATGTATTTAATACTTTGTATATTGCCTGAGTTAAACATGAGAGTTGTGTTGATGTAATAATATAAGGCGGCATAATATAGACAAGTTTTCCAAAAGGACGTATCCATACGCCAGCATTAACAAAAGCCTGTTGTATTTCAACCATATTGACGGGTTGATGTAATTCAATCACACCAATGGCACCTAACCAACGTACTTGTTTTACTTTATCAAGTGCTGCTATTGGGGGTAATTCAGCTGCTAGTTGTTCTTCAATTGATGCAACTTGTTGTTGCCATTGGTTTTGTTCTAGTATTTCAAGGCTAGCATTAGCAACGGCACAGGCGAGAGGGTTGCCCATAAATGTTGGACCATGCATAAAACACCCCGCATCACCACTGCATATTGTATCTGCAATTTTTTTATGAGTGATGGTCGCTGATAATGTCATATATCCGCCAGTGAGTGCTTTACCTACACACATAATATCAGGGCTAATATTGGCATGGTCACAGGCAAACAGTTTTCCCGTACGACCAAAACCGACGGCAATTTCATCTGCAATTAATAATACGCCATAATTATCACATAATTCACGTACTCGACATAAATAGGTTGGATGATATAAACGCATTCCTCCTGCACCTTGAACTATTGGCTCTAAAATAACGGCAGCAATCTGTTGGTGATGTTGAGTTAATTTTTCAGAGAAATCATTAATATCATCTTCATCCCATTCATCCCTGAATCCACATTGGGGAGAATCTGCAAAAATATGTTCAGGAACAAAGTCTTTATAAAGACTGTGCATCGAGTTATCAGGGTCGGTTACTGACATAGCAGCAAAAGTATCGCCATGATAACCATGTCTAAGGGTTAAAAACTTAGCGCGAGATTGGCCTTTAGCATGCCAATATTGCAATGCCATTTTCAGTGCAACTTCTACGGCAACCGAACCAGAATCGGCCAAAAAAACAGTATCTAAGCCTTGTGGTGTCATTGATACTAATTTTTTACAGAGATCAACCGCTGGTTGGTGAGTGATACCGCCAAACATAACATGTGACATTTTATCCAGTTGATTTTTAGCCACTGCAGTCAGGTGTGGGTGACTATAGCCATGAATTGCAGACCACCATGAAGCCATACCATCAATTAATTGAGTGCCATCTTCAAGGGTAATATACACCCCATTAGCATTAGTTACAGGGTAACATGGAAGCGGATTGATAGTTGATGTGTAAGGATGCCAAATATGACGTTGATCGAATTCAATATCGATTGCGAGTTCTTTGTGCACACTAGTAAACCTAAATTATTATTCAAGGTTGACAGTCTACGTACTATTAGTAGACTAGCCAACAACTAAAGATGAGCAAATCTCTATTTGGTTAAATTTTACACGAGTGATGTCAGTATAAAAGCGGCTCTACATCGTTTTTATACTTATCAACAATAGAGTGTTTTTGAATAATAAAAATAGAAAAGAGGGATGTATTGTGGACGTTCGTAGCAATTGGACTGTTGAGGAAGTACAAGCTTTATTTCAGAAACCATTTATGGATTTAGTTTTCGAAGCACAACAGGTTCATCGTCAATTTCATCAACCGAATCAAGTGCAAGTCAGTACATTACTTTCTATTAAAACAGGTGCTTGCCCTGAAGACTGTAAATATTGTCCCCAAAGCGCACATTATCGTACTGATATAGAAAAAGAGCGTTTATTAGAAGTTGATCGTGTGTTGGATGCTGCACTGAAAGCCAAGCAATCAGGAGCAACACGTTTTTGTATGGGAGCTGCATGGAAAAACCCTAAAGATCGCGATATGCCATATTTGCTTGATATGGTGCAAGGCGTTAAAAAACTGGGACTAGAAACATGCATGACACTGGGTATGATCACGACCGATCAGGCTCAGACATTAGCGGCGGCAGGGTTGGATTATTACAACCATAATCTTGATACGTCTCCTGAGTATTATGGCAATATTATTACCACACGGACTTATCAAGACCGATTAGATACCTTGGCACATGTGCGTGATGCAGGAATGAAAATTTGTTCTGGTGGCATAATCGGAATGGGAGAAAGCACGCGAGATCGTGTCGGTTTGCTAGTGGAATTAGCCAACTTGCCCGTTCATCCTGAAAGTGTGCCTATTAATATGCTGGTTAAAGTAAAAGGGACGCCATTGGAAAATGCAGAGAATGTCGATCCATTTGATTTTATTCGTATTATTGCAGTTGCTCGAATCATCATGCCACAATCAGCGGTAAGGCTTTCTGCGGGACGAGAAGATATGAATGAGCAAATGCAGGCCTTGTGTTTTATGGCGGGTGCAAATTCTGTGTTCTATGGTTGTAAGCTGTTAACCACACCAAACCCAGGTGAAGATAAAGATATGCAACTCTTTGCTAAATTGGGGATTAACAGCCAACATCAAGTAGCAAAACCTGATGATATTCAAGCTCAAGAATTATTAGAACAAGTCGTAGAGCGGGTTGTGGCACGTCCAACAAAAGATGACATATTCTATGATGCCTCTCTTTAATCAACGCCATAAACAAGCACTTATCACACGTCAGCAACAAGGGCTTTATCGGCAATTACAGTGCCATGATGTTAATTCAAAAATATTAAATTTTGCTAGTAATGATTATCTTGGGTTAGCACAAGAGCCTAAAATTATCACTGCTTGGCAACAAGGGTTGGCGAAATATGGTGCAGGTAGTACGGCTTCACCTTTAGTGACAGGTTTTCAACCGCCACATGTGGATTTAGAACAACAATTAACTGAATGGTTGGGGTATCAACGCGCGTTATTATTTAATAGTGGTTTTAGTGCTAACCAAGCGGTGCTTTTTACGCTATTACAATCCCAGGATCAATTGTTTCAAGATAAGCTTAATCACGCTTCTTTAATTGAAGCGGGCATGTTATCACCTGCAAAGATGAAGCGTTTTGCTCATAACGATATGGCAGTGTTACAACAACAGCTCTCAACGATAAAACGGGAAGTAGAAACTGCATCATTGGTGGTGACAGAAGGTGTTTTTAGTATGGATGGCGATTGTGCGCCGCTAACATCATTACGAGAAATAACAACTCAACACCATAGTTGGTTGATGGTTGATGATGCACATGGCTGTGGTGTACTAGGAGATGAAGGACAAGGGAGTTGTCATCAAGCAGGTATAAAAGCTGATATATTGATTATTACTTTTGGTAAAGCCTTTGGTATACAAGGTGCTGCGGTATTGTGTAATCAAGACACCGCGGAATATCTAGTGCAATTTGCTCGTCATTATATCTATTCAACAGCTATGCCTCCAGCTCAAGCGACTGCATTAAGTCAAGCTTGCACCTTAATTCAGACACAATCTTGGCGTCGAGAAAAGTTACAGACATTGTCTGAGTCTTTAAATCATTATCTTGATAATAGTTGGAGTCTTATACCGACGATCACACCTATTAAACCAATGATTATTGGTGATAGTTGCCAAACAATGGCGATCGCTGCTCAATTACAACAGCGGGGTATTAAAGTGGGGGCTATTCGTCCACCAACCGTTGCACCACACAGTGCGCGTTTACGAATAACACTGACAGCCAATCATAATGAAAGTGATATTCATCAGTTGGCTCTGGCTATGAATGAGGTTATCGATGCTGGATGATAAACAAACTAATGCTGCATTTTTAATTGAACAATCAAAGAAGTTGTCGATAGCGAATGCTTTTGGACGTGCCGCCCCGCATTACGATAAATCAGCTGCATTTCAACGCCAAGTTGGGCATCAATTAATTGCATTAATGCCAAAGCAGCAGGTGCAACCCGCTAAACTATCAGTGATTGATGTTGGGTGTGGAACTGGATATTTCAGTCATGAGTTACACCACCAAGGATTTGAAGTAACGGCGGCAGATATCTCTGCTGAAATGTTATTACAGGCGCAGCAACGATGTGGCGTTCATTGCCAGTATTTATATACCGATGCTGAAAATATTGTGATGGCAAATGATAGCTATGATTACGCATTTAGTAATTTAGCATTACAATGGTGTGATGATTTAAGTGTGCCGTTACGAGAGTTACAACGAGTTGTTAAATCAGATGGTGCTATTTTCTTTACCACATTAATTGAAGGTTCATTAAATGAGCTTAAACACGCATGGTCACAGATTGATGATAAGCCACATGTTAATAGGTTTAAGACACAACAGCGCATTGAAGCTGAAATTGCACAATCGGGCTTAATGATTGAAACATTAGAATGTAACTCAGTAACAGTATATTACTCCTCCGCAATGAAATTGATGCGAGATTTAAAAGGTATTGGTGCTACCCATTTACAGCAACAGCGTCAAGCGGGGTTAATTGGGCGACAAACGTTCATTGAGTTAGAGCATGCCTACGATTATTTTCGATTAGATAACGGATTATTGCCTGCAACCTATCAGGTGTGTTTTGGAGTATTAAAAAATGCATAAAGCGTATTTTGTGACAGGAACAGATACCGATGTTGGTAAAACTGTTTGCAGTTGTGCCATTTTGAATGCTGCGGAGCAGGCAGGTATCGCGATGGTAGGGTATAAACCCATTGCTTCTGGTTGTGATAGAACACCACAAGGATTACGAAATAGTGATGCTTTATTACTGCAACAAGCATCATCGGTTAGCGTGACTTATGATGAAGTTAATCCTTACCGTTTTTATCGCCCTGTATCTCCTCATATTGCAGCAGCAGAAGAACGCAAAATCATTGAGTTTAAAATATTATCGCAAGGTTTAGTACACCTTAAAACTAAATCTGATTGTGTGCTGATTGAAGGAGCGGGAGGGTGGCGAGTACCTGTAAATAACACCGATTATTTGTCGTCGTGGGTAAAGCAAGAGCAGTTACCTGTGATTATAGTGGTAGGTATCAAACTTGGTTGCTTAAACCATGCGTTATTAACAGCAGAAGCAATTCAAGCTGATGGACTAACAATCGTAGGATGGATTGCAAATTGTACCGAACCTAAAACGGATAATTATACAGCGATGATAATGTGGTTAGAGCAACAGTTACCAGGTAAGAAAATAGCTGAAATTCCTTACTTACCTGATAATCAAGCGGTAAATCTAGGTGTATATATTGATTTGGCAACATTGAGCTAAAAATAGCGATAATAAAAACAACAAAAGGCACGTTATGTGCCTTTTGTTTTAATTGATAGAGATAAACTAATTAGGTGAATTAAGCCCAATCAGTATTTCTGGTGTTTCTGTTGTTGGCGTTGGATTCGCCGCTTGATCAAGGCCTAGTTCTTTACGTGCTTCATCCATGGACATTCCAAGATGGCAACGTAAAATATCTATAGCAACTTGATAACTTTCATTATTAACCATGAACCCTCCCTGTTTCATTTTTCTTTGTGTGTGCTGTTTCATAACAATACATCAACAATAATCGACTTATGCTATGAAAGCAATACGACCAAAGTCTAATCAACCTTTATTTTAATAATTATGTGGATCTAAAAAGATTAAGTGTAATTTAATTGTTAGTTTTTAATGGTTACTAGCTATATTTTATACTTATTTTGTCGCTATATAAGATAAATTCGAATTTAATAAGAATTAGTAACAATTTAACACTTTAATTTACAGCCATATTATTCGAATATAGTAGGTAATAGTTGCTTGAATGTACCAAGACGATGAGAAAACAGAGTCTTATAAGGTATAAATCCAAACAAATAATATCCTTTCAAATGGAGTAGATGATAGATATGAAACGTATTGCGTTGTTTCTAGCAACAAACCTTGCCGTAATGTTGGTGTTCAGTATTGTACTTAACATTGTTTATGCGGTAACAGGAATGCAACCAGGCAGCCTTTCTGGATTGTTAGTAATGGCGGCTTTGTTTGGTTTCGGTGGTTCATTAATTTCTTTAATGATGTCAAAGTCGATGGCTTTACGCTCAGTAGGTGGTGTTGTAATTGAACACCCGCGTAATGAGACTGAACATTGGCTAATCAATACTGTCGCTCGTCAAGCAGAACAAGCGGGTATTGGTATGCCTACCGTGGCTATTTATGATGCGCCAGATATTAACGCTTTTGCAACTGGAGCAAAACGTGATGATTCGTTAGTTGCTGTATCAACAGGTTTACTGCATAGCATGACACGTGATGAGGCTGAAGCTGTATTAGCCCACGAAATCAGTCACGTTGCTAATGGTGATATGGTAACGATGACCTTAATGCAAGGTGTGGTAAATACCTTTGTCATCTTTGTTTCTCGTCTTGTTGCTGGTGCTATTAGTGGTGTTAATAGTAATAGTGAAGATGGTGAGGGTGGTGGTAGTTATATGACCTACTTTATCGTATCTTCAATTATGGAAGTGTTGTTTGGTTTCCTCGCGAGTATTCTGACAATGTGGTATAGCCGTCATCGTGAGTTTTATGCTGATGCGGGTTCTGCAAAGTTAGTGGGTCGTGACAAAATGATTGCAGCACTTGAGCGTTTAAAAGTGAGCCAAGAGCCACATTTAGAAGGTTCAATGATGGCATTTGGTATTAATGGTAAGAAGTCATTATCTGAACTATTTATGACCCATCCGCCGTTAGAAAAACGTATTGATGCGTTACGTCGTGGTGAGTACGTAAAGTAATTATTCATTGATTTAACTATCGCTCAACAAAAAGCCCCCAGTTAAAACATTTTCTCGCTGAAAGTATTTTAACTGAGGGCTTTTTATGTTTATTACTTACTCATTTCTTGGCTTCCTACATACCAGAAATTAAGTTGAATAACTTCTTATAATTTGAATAAGTATTGAACAACAGCAATGATTAAAGTTGCTTTAATAAAGACAATAAGCCGTCATAAAACGCCGGCAAGAGCATATCTGTGCCTGTTTCTTGCCAAGTTATCGGTTTACTTCGTCAAGCTATTACCTACAAAAATATGTTGTATTGATTATTTGAATTCACGTTTAATACTGACAAAGACATTCAAATAAATGATGGTTGATGTGTTGGCTGAGTTAGATGTTAGCACCTAATTATGATGAGTGTTTTTGTATAATATAAAAGTTAAAGCATATCGAAAACACTCAAAAAATAATAAGTAGAATAAATAGGAAGTATAAAACTAAGTTGTTATTGGCTTATGTAACAAGGTCGTAATTTGTAAACAAAAATTTCAAATTGATAGGCAATGGTAATTTGGAATTATTTATATACATAATTACTATTCTGTTATAGCAAGCTATAAATGACTTTGTTTTTATCGTATATATTTAAATTTAAGGTGTATTTTAGAATATATGGGTCATCGACGGGTGTATAAAATATAGGCGTTGTGTTTTTATAACAGATATAACAATAACCATTATATCATTGGTAGTTATTGGTAGTTATGGTTGGATTTGATTTTGTAATGCATTAAGCCTGATTTAATCTGAAAATCAGAAAAATTGGGATGATAGGGATTAAGTGTTATTGGGGTGTGTTTTTCCTTTTTTATATTGAATGTTGCGTTAACTATATGTTTCTATTTGTTTTTTTGATTGTGATAAATGTGCTTTTTATTTTATTTTAATTTAATATTTTAATTTAATGGCTGTTTTTTAACTAATATAATATTATTAGGCTCAGATTTAAAAAGTATTTTACAACATTGCTGGTACACATTAAGAGAGTGTATTTGTTTAACTTATAATTACAGTAAATTAGTTTAATTGTTGTTATGAGGTGACATGTTTACATAGTAAATGTTTTATAATGCATGAGTTTGAATTTTAATAATACAAAGTTATTACGGATTGCTATTTTGATATTTAAATGTTGATCCATTAAGGTATGAGTGTCGGTATAAAAAAGATAGAATATGGGTTTGGTTATTTGCTCATTTTTATATGATTTATAACGAACACTAATTTACCTAGCATAAGCTTAATGGGGATATCTATTCAGTAATGTAGCTGGATCCCCAGGTTTTTTCGAAATTGAAATCATATTACAATTTGATAAGAATAAAACTTTAGGTATTAATCATCGTAATCAATAATTGATCTATAGTTATTGTAGTCATACTGCTATTGCTGAATAATTATTCACATAGAAGTGGATTACGATAGTTTATTTTAACAACATATGTGAATTTATAATGGATTTAACAAAGAAAATTCTAATAGCGGCATTAATCTCATCGACGTTAGCTGGGTGTACTGTTCCGGGTTCAAACTTATCGCTTGATGGTAAGCATGTTGTGGCTGTTGCTGATGGTGATAGCACTGATTTATCTGATCGTGTAAATGTTTATCCTCTGACGGCTAATACTGTAAACCAGTATCGCCTTCCAAAGGTAAAAGCTGAGCAAAATCCACGTTTGGAAGCTGAGTTAGCAAATTATGAATACCATATTGGTCCTGGCGATATTTTAAACGTTACTATTTGGGATCACCCTGAATTAACTATTCCTGCTGGTGCATATCGTAGTGCAAGTGAAGCGGGTAACTGGGTGCATGCTGATGGAACTATCTTCTATCCATATATTGGTAAAGTATATGTAGAAGGTAAAACAGTTTCTGAAGTGCGTAAGATCATTTCTAATCGCTTATCAGCTTATATTGAAAGTCCTCAAGTAGATGTGAACGTGGCATCTTTCCGATCTCAAAAAGCATATGTTACTGGTGAAGTTAAAACACCAGGGCAACAACCTATTAGCAATGTACCTCTTACATTACTTGATGCGATCGATAAGTCAGGTGGTTTAGCTGCTGATGCTGATTGGCGTAATGTGACATTAACACGTGATGGTAAAGACCAGAAAATTTCACTATACGCGTTAATGCAACGTGGTGATTTACTTGAAAACCGCTTATTGAAAAATGGCGATATCATCCATGTACCACGTAATGATGATCAAAAAGTCTTTGTGATGGGCGAAGTTAATCAGCCTAAGTTACTGAAGATTGACCGTGCAGGTATGAGCTTAACAGAAGCATTAAGTAATGTTGGTGGTATTAATGAGCTTGAAGCTGATGCTACTGGTATCTTCGTTATTCGTTCAACTCGTAACGCAGCTAAGACCAATGCGAAAGATAAGACTATTGCAGATATTTACCAATTAAATATTAAAGATGCAACAGCCTTGGTTATTGGTACTGAGTTTGAATTGCAGCCATACGATATTGTATATGTAACAGCAGCACCAATCGCACGTTGGAACCGTGTTATTCGTCAGATTGTTCCTACTATTGATGGCTTTAACAATCTATCAGAAGGTCTTAACTATTACACCAACCTTAAATAGGTTAGTACGAAATAGTTAATGATATATAAAAAGGGATGCTTAGATAGCATCCCTTTTTTTATGTATTGAAAGAGAGCGGATGTCATTATTGAGTCTGTATATAGTCGATAATAAAAAAAGAAACAGAAAAGTCTCTAATGATGACGTTACATCATAGGAATTAGTATAATAGAGCCTAAAAGTGCGACTAATAAGCTAATGCTCACTGGAATTAACCATAATGATTTATCCGTTTTATTCTTCATATACTCTCCTGTATATCCATATCTAAAGGTTAATTGTTAGTATTAATAAGCCTAGAACGTATTTTTCATTTGATAGTAATTAATCATCAATCCTTGATACTTTTTTGCTAAAACGAGATTTTGCTGCTAATTTTTTTTAAAATATGATGTTTTTTCGTGTTTTATTGATTTTAAATCTAAATATGACAATGTGAAAAATGAAAGATGTTATGTTTATTTATCATTTTATTGTCATGCTTGTTTATTAGTGAAAGGTTGCCACTTATGTTTAAAATGCTGCTAGGAATTGTAATGTTTTGTTTTATGCTTCCTGTGTCGATTGTTCATGCAGCTAATGGAGATGAAGCAAAACCTTATTCCGAACAGAGTATTTATGAAAAGCCAATGATTGAACGGTATGTGCTTGATGAATTGAAGTCTCTTCGAATGGATCAGCAAGATCTTGAACGACGAATTACGCGAGATATAACGGATAGAGAACTATCTGTTGCTGATAAATCAATGAATTACGCAAATGTTACTGTCACTTACTTTTTCTATATTATTGCAGGTGTTGCTTCTCTCATCGCGCTTATCGGCTGGCAATCAATGCGTGAAATAAAAGAAAATACTAAGCGTATGGCAGAAGTACAATTAAAAGATATTTCTGAAAGTTACGAGCAAAAATTTAAAGCGTTAGAGCGGGATTTAAAGCGTAAGACACGCATTATTAGTGAAAATAACCGTGAAATAGAAAAAATTAACGAAGTACATAATTTATGGCTGCGAGCGCAAAGCTCTCAAACACCGGAGCAAAAATTAGAAATATATGACGAAATATTAAAAGTTCGTCCTGGTGATTTAGAGGCATTGACTTATAAAGCTGACGCCACAATGGAAATGAGAGAGTTTCATTGGGCATTAAGTTTATGTAATCGAGTCTTGGAAGTAGATGATACAAATGCCCATGCTTTATATCAACGAGCTTGTGCCTATGCCTGTTTAGGCGTGGAAGAACAAGCCATATCAGATCTTGAACGTGCGATTAAAGATAGTACATCATTACGGGAATTGGCCGCTGATGAAGATGATTTTGAAAATTTACGAGGCAATGAACGGTTTGAGTTATTACTCGTGGGTACTGAAGATTAATAATAGATGGGTATCGGTAATTACAACTCAACATTGCATTTTTAATGCTAGTAAAAACAAGTAAATAAGCATAATTTTATAAGTAGAATGGAATTTAAGGAAAACGAATATGACTAACTTCCAGTTTTACACTTATGAACTGTCTTGTTTTAACTGTCACGTACATCAGGCTAAAACTGATCTTGGTTGGTTAACGCCAAGCATGAAGGCTGATATTGTTGATCAAATTGATGTAATGCTGAAGCAACGTAGTAGTGATTACAAACCCTATTTTACCGTACAGGTTATTTGTACAGCAGATGAAGCGAAAGATTACCTACTTTTAAATTATTATAACTATTCTGAGCCTGAAATTAATCACGGCAAGGTTAAATCAACTGTGATTGCTGATATTGATGATCAAATATCAGAGCACATGACAGCTGAAGGTGTCGTTGTTTTTAATCATGAAATAGAACTGCAAAATTGTGACGATTGTTTTCAAGAAAGCGACGCGTAATTTAAAAGTAGGAATAAGAATAATGCTTTGGAATGCTTGTGAGGAAAAAACGAAAGTAGCGCTTGGTAGTGGTGATTTATTACCTTTAACGAGCGACGATATTATTTATCAGCAACAAGGAGTTAACTATATTGTTAATTTACTTACTGATAATATGAAAATTAAACATTCTCCTGCTGTTTCGGCACAAGATCCTTTTGTTGCACCATATACCCATTGTGATTATATAACGGATATGGATAAGGATTATGTGTGTTTATTAAATCGTTTTCCAATCGTAGTTCCTCACTTATTGGTTTGTGCCAAAGATTATATACCACAAACATCGGTGCTAACTTTAGCTGATTTTACGGCGTGGGCTAAAGGTATCACTCGTAGTGATGTGCTGGGTTTCTTTAATGCAGGGCATGATGCTGGTTCTAGCCAAATGCATCGTCACATGCAGCTTGTGAGAACAACTATTCCTTTAGAATCTCAGATCGTCAATGGACTGTTGCCGTTTAAACATGTGGTGTTTGTCTATACAGATCTGAATCCAAAACAACTCTATGCTGATTATTTGGTTGCAATGGAATCTCTACAGTTAAATACCACTAAGTTAGTGAATGGACTCGCTGAATGTCTACCTTATAATATTTTACTGACTGAACGTTGGATGTTGATTATTCCACGGGTTAAGAACCAAGTAGAAACCTTGTCGGGTCATGGTGTTAACTTTAGTGGTCGTTTTTTAGTCAGCTCTGAACAGCAATTAGCATGGCTAGAAAACTATGGCTTTATGCGATTTTTAACTGATTGTGGTTTTGAAAAAAAATAACCGCATAATTGCCTGATATTTAAGCAGTTGCGCTATAAAGACTTTACAATTGATAAGGTTATTATTACTATAGCGGCCATGGAGAGATGGCTGAGCGGTTGAAAGCACTGGTCTTGAAAACCAGCATACGTTTATAGCGTATCTAGGGTTCAAATCCCTATCTCTCCGCCACACATTAAAAAGCCGCTATTTATTAGCGGCTTTTTTTCGTTTACATAAAAGCGGGTTCAAATCCTCTAATGCCACTTCAGCGGCTCCGCCACAACATTAAGAACTATGTTTATACATTGAATATCCAAACTAACCACGCGTCATTCCCTACAGTGAGGTTACGAACGAGATAGGGAATCTACTATTAGCATGTCGTAGTGTTATTGTTTGGCTTGATATTTCAGCTAATTTTTTAATGATGTCTCTAATGCTCAAACGTGCGGTGAATAGATTGTAGATGATTATCCGTGTCATTCTTTGTGATAATGATTACGATATAAAAAAAGCTGCTAGTAAGCCTAACAGCTTTATTGTTTGGCGCTATAACCGATAGTTACTCACAAGCACTACAAGCTTGTAGAGCGATTTCATGCTCTAAAGTCACTTGGCCCAATGCTGTGGTACTCGCCGCGATTTCTTGTTCAATATCTTTAAGATCATCAGCATCAATGCCGCTGGATGTTAACTCATCTTCAGTGTAACCAAATGCATTTAACAATAGGTAGTCACGTGCCTCTTCTGGGCTACAAGTTATAACCACTGTAAGATCATCACCAAATGCGGCATTACCCGTGATAATTGCTGTAATTTGTTGTTGAATGCTATCGTGCATTGTTGGTGTTAACCAACCTAAATCAGCTTCAGCAGTATTTTTACGACAATCAAAGCAAGGAAGGAGCTGAGAATAGCTCTGAAAATTGTTCATGGAAAGTATCCTGATCACGGTATTAATATTGCTTCGCAACTTATGCTAATTTACGCTTAATTACTAGCGTAAAAGTGAAATTTTTATTCCAATATGAGCAATTATATCCAATCTTAAAATATACCTTATAGCGTGTTTTTATTGTCAGATTTTATTGGCGCAAGAGAGATGATAATAGATTCAGTTGTTATAGTGTTGCTCTGTAGACTAAGATAACAGCATATAAAAAATAGCTATTAGCATCATAGAGATAATATTGTCGTAGATGGATGGCGTAAGGGGATAAGTATGAAAAAGATAATAATAGCAGCAGCTATAGCAATTACAGTAGCAGGATGTGCAGGAACACCATCAAATAGTTATACCGTTGATAATGCAGCTGGCGTGTCATCTTGGGAATTATGCAGAAATATTGGTTATCATGAGTTTTTTAATCGTACTCAAAAAGCACAGCAATTAACTCATTATGTAGTTAACCGTGGTGACGTTGATCCTCAAGCTTGCCAAGCAGCCGCTGCGGACGGAAAGAAATTTGCTGAAGAGGAATACAGTAAAACGGGTGGTTACTAATCGTTTAGATACGCTTACTTACAATATTGTTTGCTGATTATCTATTGGTATCAGTTATAATTTATAAAATACGAGTGGTGGTTATTTCACCATATTTTTATTGTAAGTAGGGATCACTATTATTATGAAAAAAAGCGCATTGCTTGTTATGTGTGTATTAAGCACATTATCACTGACTACTGTTTCATCGGTAGCACTTGCAAATGATCGTCCAACGATCTTACCGAGTGGGCAATCAGGATTGCAGACATGGAATAAAGAGTCTGTATATAACAAAGGTGATAGCGTACGTTATGTTGGACGACTGTGGGTCGCTAAATGGTGGACGCAAGGTGATCGTCCTCAGCGTAATAATGAATCTGGCCCATGGAAGTTAATTCGTCTTAATGGCAATGATAATAATTATGACGATAATGACTACAATGATAATGATTATACTAAGCCCAATAGTTTTAAAGTGACGCGTTATCGTGAAGGCTTTAAATACAGTGCGGGCGATAGAGTACGTATGCCAAATGGTAATGTGTACCGTTGCCGTGATTGGCCTGCAACACCATGGTGTGAGTTGGCAGGGTATGCTCCTGGTAAAACACAACACTGGCGTGATGCGTGGTCTCGAGTAAAGTAAGACTATTGTACTGAGTATCTGCTGTGCAAGCAGATACTCATTGATAACTTTTATTTGTGAGGTTGTTTTGTTGATGGACGTAGAGATACATTCACTTTTTCAATGCGGTTGTGTTCAATGACTAGGATTTCAAAACGCCATCGTTGCCAATTAATGATGTCACCATTTTTAGGTAATCCACCTTTAATCCACATTAACATGCCATTTAATGTTTGATAGCCATTTTGATCTTCATCGGGTAATTTTTTTAAATCTAATAAGTCTTTTACAACTGTGATTGGAATTAATCCATCAAGATGCCAATTATTATCAGCTATTTTTTTCGACCACACGTCAGTAGGATCTTGCGAGTTAAATTTGCCTGTCAGTGCTTCAAGTATATCTCGTGGTGTGACTATTCCTTGAATATCGCCGTATTCATCGACGACAAACGCAATTTCAGCACCAGAATCTTGGAACATATCTAGCAGATCTGTACCTGTCCATGTTTCAGGTATAAAGAGTGGTTGAGTCACATAATCAATAATATTTTTAGGTGTGTCTTTACTATTATCGAGTTCAAATTGTAGTAATTGTTTAGCTGTGATCGTGCCTTTAATATCATCGATTGTGTGGCTGCAAACGGGTAAACATGAGAAAGGACTCGCCAGTAATTTTTGCTGATAACTTTCTACGGTATGGTCAAGATCAAGGTAACTAATCGCATTTCTAGGTGTCATCATTGATGAAATTTTACGATCATCAAAATGGAACACATTACGCACCATAGTATGTTCTTGCTGGTGAATAATACCGGTTTGAGAGCCTTCAGTTATAATGGCTTTGATATCTTCTTCTGTTAAATGAGTACTGTTGGTGGTGCTTTTACTAAATATACGTAAAAATAACTCAGTAGATCCCGCCAATAAGATAATAAAGGGACGCGATAAGCTGGATAAAAAAGCAATGGGACGTGCAACACGTAGTGCTAATGGCTCTGCATTGACTTGAGCATAACGCTTCGGTATTAGTTCACCAATAACAATAGAGAAATAAGTGATGATAATAACAGCAATGATAGTTGCGGAAACTGATGCTGTATGGGCTTGAACACCAAAAGAGGTTAGCCATGACGAAATAGGCCCAGCAAGCGCTGCTTCACCGATAACACCGTTTAGAATACCAATAATGGTAATGCCAATTTGAATGGTTGATAGAAAAGTGGTTGGTTTATTGGCTAATTTTAATGCTGTAATTGCTGCAGTATTACCTTCGTCTGCAAGTACTTGTAGACGATTTTTACGTGAAGTAACAAGGGCTATTTCTGACATGGCAAACCAGCCATTTAGAATAACCAAGAAAATAAGGATTGCGATACTCATTAAAACTCCTAGCAATAAAATAGGCGAATTTATGATGAGAATCGATAAATAAGTCCGCCAAATAGGGTGAATCGCCTATGAGGCCACTTCCTCCATCATTATAACTCGCATGTGGAAATATAAAATCCACATTTCAGTTAAATAATTTATTAATTTTGCAAATGTGTCATGATTTAGTGTTATCAGCCTTATTAATATAAAGAGATAGCTTAAAAATAGACAAATAAAAATTAGAAAAATAGAGAGAAGACAAACATGAAAATATTATGGGCAATATGTGTGCTAGTGATCTCTGGTTCAGTGATGGCATCAACACAAACCGCAACACTTAATTGTGATGAGGCGTATTCGACACTTGAAATTAATCAATGCGCTGAAGATAAATTAGCGCTTGCTAAGCAGCAGTTACAAGTTTATTTAGCACAAAGTATTCATCAAAATAGTGCAGATAAAGCATTGGTTGATGCTATTAATATTGCACAAAAACAATGGTTACTATATCGCAAGACAGAATGTAATGCTGTATACACACAGTGGCAACAGGGAACCATTCGTGGAGTGATGGCGTTATCTTGTCAATTAGCAATAACTCAACAACGAACACTGACATTATGGCAAAACTACCTGCGTCCAATGGACAGTAGTACGGCAGTATTACCGATGCCAATTGTTGATAATGAGTAAGAGATAAATTAGCCAAACGTGACTATTTCTTACTTCGTATTTGTTAAATACAAAAATCATTGCCCTATTTTAAGATTAAACTTATGAAATATTACTTATCTATACAAATCACCGCGATTCTTTTTGGGCTATCAGCAGTGATTGGTGAGCAACTTAATGTCAGTGTTATGACCATTGTTTTTGGTCGCAGTTTGTTAGCAGTACTAACTCTTATTATTTTATTGAAATTAGATCATCAATCTTTTTTTCCAACTGCAACAAAAAGTGCCATTTTTAAACTTATCTTAAATGGTTCGTTACTTGCAATACATTGGTTTTGTTTTTTTATGGGTGTAAAAAAAGGGGGCGTAGCAGTTGGAACGTTAGGGTTTGCCTGTTTCCCTTTATTTATCATATTAATTGAATCTGTGTTTATGGGGAAAAAGATTGGTCCAATTGATATATTGATATGTATTCTTATTGCAATTGGTTTAATTATTATTACTCCTCATTTCTCGTTTGATATAAATAATCTTGGTTTAGTGTGGGGTATTTTAGCGGCGATTACGAATGCCTTATTTATTATCTTTAATCGAAGTATCAGCCTTAAAATTCATCCATTACAATCAGCATTTGCTCAGTGTCTTGGCTGTCTTTTATTATCATTACCTTTTGGTATGACAGGAATGTTCACATTACAGCCTATCGATATGTTCTTGATGGTTATTTTAGGAGTGTTTTCGACGGCAATTGCACAAACATTATTGGTTTTTTCATTACAAGGGTTAAAAGCAAAAACAGTTTCAATGATCATCACTTTAGAGCCTGTTTATGCCATTATGTTTGTATGGGTTTTATTTGCTGAAAAGCCAACAGTGACAACATTGTTCGGTATTTTATTTATTATTACCGCAGCAATATTTGCATCATTAAAAAAATACCGATAATTATTGATACATTAAAATAAAAAACCGAGCAAATGATGCTCGGTTTAATCAGGGGGTATTTTTATAAATTAACAACATGTGAGGTGATGAAGAAATTGTACAATAGGATCAAGGTATGTTTGGAATAAAATTAATGAAACTAGACCACCAATAACTACCCAAATAAGACCAAAACGTAGACTGATAATGGTACAAACAATCGCAGCTAATACTTTTGGGTTTTCTAGATTGAAAGCAAAATTTGAACCTTTTCCTAAAATTTCAACAGCAATAATCGCGGGTAAAACAGTAACCGGAACGAAACGTAATGTTTTCTTAAAACGTTCAGACATTGTAAAACGTCCCGCCATACCAATGACTGCAAAACGAATGATAAAAGTTGCAGCAATCATTGCAAGTGTTAAATAAAGAACATAATCATTGTTTAAAGCAAAATGTGGATGAGTATGCATGGTTATGGTCCTTATTTTTGGTTAACGGTAGTCGTTGATAAAAGAGGGCGTTGTTGCTCTTCTTCTAATTCTTTTAACAGTATTTTCTTTGTTTCTGCTTTTATTTTGTGATCCGTCCTTTCTGTTGAAATATCCATTTTGTAGCCAGCATAAACACCAATAATTGCCGCAATAACAAGACCTAATGAATAAGGTAAACCTGAGAGTAAGATCCCTGTTATTGTTGCTACCACGGCCGCCACAATACATTCTCGACTTTTAACTTGTGGTATTACAATTGCGATAAATGCTGCAACCATCGCAAAATCTAAGCCGTAATCTGCAATGTGGGGGAATGATGATCCAATCATGGCACCACAGAAATCAGCAATAACCCAGTTGACCCAAAAACCAAACATTGCCGCTAGATAAAACCATTGTCGCCCTGGTTTTTCTTGTTTCATCTCGCCAATCGTCGCGGCATAAACCTCATCTGTTAATCCGTATGACATCAGTATTCGTGTTGGCATGCTGTATTCTTTGACGTATTCAGATAGTGACGCGCTATAAAGGATATGACGTAAATTAATCACAAAAGTAGTAATGAAAATAACAATAATTTCTGTTGATGATTGGATTAAACCAAGTGCAACCATTTGTGCCGATCCAGCAAAAACAGTCAATGACCATAGAGTACTTTGTAGTACTGACATACCAGCGTTAATGCTGATAGCCCCAACAATGAAGGAAAAAGGAAAGGCTCCCACACAGAGAGGGAAGATCGCTTTTAGCCCTGCTTGTATTAATTGTTTCTTCATTACTGGCCTACTTTTAATAATTGTCATAAGTCAAAAATAATTGCAAAAAATAATCTGTGCGACTTTTATATTATTTTTCCAATGCAAATATATTTGATTATTTTTAGTTTTGCAAACTAATGAAACAAGTTGAGATGCCATGTGTTGTAACTTTAATTAGTTTAATAGCAACATTTGGCTAATTAAACTTATATTTAATAAGAGGTTGTAATTTTATATTCAAATATGAAATTTATGATTCCAGTTAAATTTGCAAAAAAAATTGCATGCTCTATATTTCGATTGTTAAAATAAATTTGAATTTTAAGTAATGAGAGATAAAACACATGTCAAAAGTAATTACGTCAAAAACAGCTCCTGATGCAATTGGTCCTTATTCTCACGGTAATGCATTTGGTGATTTAATCTTTACTTCAGGTCAGTTACCTGTATGTAAAGAGAAAGGTGGCATTGTTGATGGTGGTGTTGCGGAACAATCATATCAGTCTCTAGTTAACTTACGTTCAGTTATTGAGGCTGGTGGTGGTGATATGGATACGGTTGTTAAAACAACCTGTTACTTAGCTAATATTAGTGACTTTGCCGCGTTTAATGAAGTTTATGCTCAGTTCTTTAAAACTGAATGTCCTGCACGTAGTTGTTTCGCGGTGAAAGATTTACCAATGGGGGCATTGGTAGAGATAGAGGCAATCGCATACCGTAAATAATATATCAACAATAATAGCTAAAATAATTAGAAGTACTAAGGGTCACCAATATGAATGCACAGTGGAAGCAATATACAAAAATCATTAATACTGTAGTTAAGCCGGCATTTGGCTGTACTGAACCTATTTCTGCAGCATATGCGTCAGCAGTGGTTGCACAATTACTGGGGCAAGATGTTGAAGAATTAACGGTAAAGGTTTCAGACAACTTATTTAAGAACTCAATGGGTGTGTTTGTACCTGGTACGGGTAAAATTGGTTTGTCCATTGCTTCTGCTGTAGGTGCTATCGGCGGTAACCCTGATGGTGGCCTTGAAGTTTTAGTTAATATTACGTCAAATGATGTAGAAAAAGCTCAGCAATTGATTGATGCTGGCAAAGTACACGTAGGTCGTAAAGAGGTTGAAGAGTTTATCTATTGTTATGCAGAAGCAAAAGCTGGGCATAATATTGCAACGGTTGAAATTAGTGGTGGACACACTCAAGTTATTAAGAAAACGTTAAATGGCGAGGTTGTATATGATACAACAATTCTAAATGACTGTGAGCAACAACAAAAATCAACGGCATCTGTGTGTGATGACATTGATATTTCTATTGCTGGTATTTATAAGTTTGCCACTGAAGCTAATTTTGCAGATATTGAGTTTATTCTAAAAGCACGTGAATTAACGGTTGCTTTATCTGATGAAGGTTTAAAAAATAAATACGGTCTACAGGTTGGGCGTACTTATCAAAAGAACATCGATAATGGTGTATTAAGTGATGATTTAGCACATCGTGCCGTTATGCGTTCCGCTGCTGCCTCTGATGCTAGAATGGGAGGGGCGACATTACCAGCTATGAGTAATTATGGCAGTGGTAATCAAGGTATTTGTGCTTCTATGCCGGTAATTGTTTTTGCTGAGCATTGTAAATCAACAGATGAACAGCTTGCTCGTGCACTTATTATGAGTCACTTAGGTGCGATTTATATGAAATCTTTTTATCCACCATTATCGCCATTTTGTGGTTGTGCTGTCACTAGTTCAGCGGCTTCAATGGCGATGACTTACCTTCAAGGTGGTTCATTTGAAAAGATTTGTTTTGCGATTCAAAATACACTGAGTGATACCGTGGGCATGTTTTGTGATGGCGCAAAGTCGACGTGTGCAATGAAAGTAAAAAGTTCAACCAGCTCTGCAGCTTTAAGTTCATTAATGGCAATTGATAACCATGAGGCACATGGACAAGGTATTGTTGCTAATGATGTTGAGACGACTATTCGTAATATCGGGCGTATGGTGACGGAAGGCATGAAGAATACCGATAAAACGATCATTAATATTATGTCTGTATAATTTGATAATTAAAGAAAAGCCGCAGCATTTTTAATGCTGCGGCTTTTTTCTAAGCTTGATATAACGCTGCTATTTAAGTGTATTGTAATTGTTTTTTACGGTACATAATGGCGGCGATAGCGGGTAGGCTAAAGATAATAAAGCCAGAAATTAAGGCAATAGCTGCGGTATTTTTATCAATGCTTGCTGGTACATCAAAAGAAACAAAAATAGTAATGAAACAGCTGATTAATCCAAGCGTTGACGCTATAACCATACCGATTTTGCCACCAGGAACGCGGAATGGACGATCAATATGTTGATGCTTACGACGTGATGCTAAGAAACTGATAAAGATACAAATGTACATTACCATGTAAAGTTGCGTCATAAGAATGTTCAATAACCACATGCCTTGGTTGACGTTAGGTACTAATACAAAGACTAATGACAATAAGCTAACGATAGCCCCTTGTAACAGTAATAGTGGAACGGGAGCTTTATTACGGTTTTCTTTTGATAACCGTATTGGCATAAACTTATCTTTAGCTGCTACGTGTAAACTCTTTGTTGGTGCAATAATCCAATTATTTAAACTGGCAAGGCTACCAAATACTATCGCAAGTGCAATCACAGGCAATAAGAATGGTAAATTCATGTCTTCAAAGAAGGTTTTAAATGCGAGAATGATGCCTTCACTTAAACTTGAATTATTATGAGAAACAACAGCAGCAATGGATAGTGAACAAGCCGTAAGTGATAATAAAATCATCACCGTCGAAATGAGTAATGCTTTAGGATAGGCTTTTTGTGGGTTTTTCACTTCATTGGCATAAGCAGTCGTAATTTCAATGCCTGTTAGGGATAAAACAACAGCAGTAAAACTCGCGCCAATACCACTTTGTGAAAAGTCAGGTAACCAATCTGAAACATGGCGCAATGAAATGTGCGATGCTTCTGGGTTGGTATATGTCCAATATCCGCCTAATGCAATGATAAGTAAGATCGGAAAAATCAGACCAATCATACCAAAGACATTCGTAATCAGTGATGACAGACGTAGACCAAAAATATTGACTAAGGTCAGCGTCCAAAAGATAACGTTAATCATCACTAACATAAAAATATTATTTTCTGCTAGGTGTGGAAAAAATGGGTAGGTACCTGTCGCAACGATAAATGAGATCAGTGGTGGATAATAAACAATATTTTCAGCATATTGATACCACACAGTGACAAAACCAAAGTTATGTCCCAATGTCTCTTTACCCCAAAGGTAAACGCCGCCTTGTTTCGGGTAAGTGGTACTCATTTCGGCACAAACTAATGCTGTTGGTACAAAAAAGCATAAACCAGCAAGGACGAAAAAAGAAATAGCATGGCTGCCTAAGAGTGCTGCTCCCGGTAAATTACGGATACTATCGACCGAGGTTATCGTAATCATGATTATCGAGAAAACGCTTAACTTTGCAACAGATTTTGCGATATCGCCCATTAAAGGCCCTCAGGTTAAGTCCGCAAAATGTGTTATAAAACAGCAAGCAATGCGGTGTTCAAAAAGAAAAAGAGCAGCATTCTAGAGCCTATAGCCCACATGGGTATATAGGCAAAAATGGTATGTTTATTATCAAAAATGGTAATAAGCATTCAGTATAGTGAATGATAACGGCTTTATGGTTTATTTTTATGAATTAAACTGGTGTGTGTTTATCGTTAAAATAGCGAGATCATGGCTGTTAGGTACTCTTAAAATTAATTATTAATCAATTTGTACCTCTTTGAGTAATTATTTGTTTATAAAGCGAACAATATAGATCGTATAATTAAACAAATGATTAATTATCGAGGTGTGGATGAGCAGTGTAATAGATAAGCGACGTAGTGGACGTCCAATTATTGATCTTAATACTCGCCAGTTATTAATTAATAATGCACGTGAATTATTTTCAGTGATGACTTACGACAAAGTATCAACACGTATGATCGCTCAAAAATCAGGAATAAATGTAGCGATGATTCGTTATTATTTTAATTCTAAAGAGGGACTGTTTGAAACGATGGTACGGGAAACTCTTGCACCTATTCAAGTATTGATACAGCAATTATTGGTTGAAAAAAATACCAACAGTTTATGTGAGTTGATGCGAACGTATTATCGCGTAATGACGGTTAACCCCAGCTTTCCACGATTGATTTTTCAATTAATGTATTTACCCAATACAAACAGTCAACGTCAATCGATGGAAAAAATATTTACTGAAATAACACAGCCATTACAACATCGAATTTTTGAACAGTTAGCGCAACAAAATATTATTCGCTCTGATTTAGATCCGCATCTATGCAAAATTTCTTTTATTAGTTTAATGGTTTTTCCTTTTATCGCACCCCCTTCGATATTGAATATTCAAGGTGTTGAGACAAATGAAGCTTTTTTCGTAAATTTACTTGAGCATAATTTAAAAGTTATTACAGGTGGATTGTTATTACCGCTAAAAGAATCACTATAACGTAATTTTAATGGACATTATTTGACTTCAATGGAGTGGACCATGAAAGGTTTATTATCGAGCTACTGTATTTTTATTCCATTTTTGCTCGTTATTTCTGGCTGTAATGATCATCGAGATGCATTGGCTTTAGGTTCTACTGAGCGTGATCAAGTTGCACTGACGGCAACGGCAAATGAAATTATTACAACACAACCTGTTATGGAGGGTCATGTTGTTAAAAAAGGAGAGGTTGTCGTTACATTACAATCTCAACAACAGCAAACGAGGCTCACTAAAGCGCAAGCACAACAACAGCAAGCACTGGCTTACTTACAGCGTTTAACAAATGGCTCTCGCCCAGAAGATATTGCAGCAGCTCAAGCACAAGTAGAACAATACCAAGCTAATTTTAGAGATAAAAATACTGATAATTTACGTATTAAGCGGCTATTTTTAAAGAAAATGGTGTCTACGGCGGAACGAGATAGTGCACAGACGCAACGGGATATTGCGCACGCTGAATTACAAGCAGCGATTAATGAATTAGATAAATTGCTGCATGGCGAGCGTATTGAAGATATAAAACAGGCACAAGCGGCATTGGTAATGGCGGCGGCAGAAGTCGAGCTTCAGCAACAAATTCTTCAAGATTATACTATTGTCGCAACCCGTAATGGGATTTTAGAACATTTACCTTATCATGTGGGTGATCGTGTCGCTAAAAATGCGACGGTTGCAATTATCACTACCGAAACTGTCCCTTATGCACGTATTTATGTTCCAGAGCCTTATCGAGTCAATATAACGGCGGGAAAAAAATTAACCATTCATGTTGATGGCATTAAGAGCTCTTATCAAGGCATTGTACGTTGGGTAGCGACAATCCCTTCTTTTACGCCTTATTACACCTTAAATGGCAGCGATAAAGCGCGATTAGTGTATTTGGCTGAGGTTGTTTTTCCTGATAGTGGTCGTGAATTACCTGCGGGCGTTCCAGTGCAAGTGGAGATGCCTCATGAGTGAACAGGCTATTGTTGCAACCAATCTAAGCCGTAATTTTGGTGATTTTGTTGCCGTTGATAAACTTAATCTAACGGTACCCAAAGGGACTATTTATGGTTTTTTAGGCCCTAATGGCTGTGGTAAATCTACTACATTAAGAATGTTAACTGGGCTATTAACACCAACGACAGGCTCTGTAAATGTACTGGGGCTAGATATTCCACGTCAAGCAGAACAATTACGTTTACGCATTGGCTATATGACACAAAAATTTTCGCTATACCAAGATTTAACTGTTCAAGAAAATCTTGAATTTATGGGGCAGATTTTTGGTATACCTAAAGTGGAGCGTAAGCGACGAATTCAACAACAGTTAATGACATATGGACTTGATCAACGGGCAAAACGCCGAGCAGGAGAGTTAAGTGGTGGTCAACGACAACGACTTTCTTTAGCCGCCGCAACAATCCACCAGCCAGATTTACTACTGCTAGATGAACCTACCTCGGCGGTTGATCCTGAAAATCGCCGTGAATTTTGGGAGCAACTATTTGATCTTTCTGATCAAGGTACCACCATTTTAGTCACAACCCATTATATGGATGAAGCTGAACGTTGCCATGGTTTAGCTATTATGGATGCTGGTGTGGTACGTGCTAATGGATCACCTTACGCGCTAATGGATGCGATGGCGGTAACAGTTGTTGAAATAGAAGCGCAGCAACTACGGCAACTTAAAGCACAAATGATACAACTTCCTCAGGTGAGATCAGCTGCACAATTAGGGATTCGATTACGGGTATTAGTGTCAAAAGATATTAACGATCCCATCGCTTGGCTACAACTACAAATACCGACATTAGCACAAGCTGTTATGACTATCAGTCGACCAAGCCTTGAGGATGTTTTTGTAACCTGCACAGGGGAGAGACGACAATGATCACTCGCTTATGGTGGAGTCTGTTACGGATCAATGCAATTGTTAGTAAAGAGTTACGGCAGCTAAGTCGGGATCGTATCACCTTTGGTATGATCGTGATGATCCCGCTCATTCAATTGTTATTGTTTGGTTATGCCATCAATACTAATGTTAGAAATGTTCCTACTGCGATAGTCGATCAAAGCCACTCAGCGACTGGACGGATGTTGGTGGAATCGATTAAAGCTACGCAGGTCGTTGATGTGATCGCAAGTTACGCGACACCGCAACAAGGCCAACAAGCGATTATGGATGGCACAGTAAAAGCGGTATTAGTGCTTCCGTCTGATTTTCAACGTCGAATAGGCCAGCAGCAAGTGATTGGGCAATGGCTTGTTGATGGATCGGATGCATTGATTAGTTCTACCATTATGCAATTACAAAAAATGCCATTAACAGAAGTTATTCCACAACGAAAAGTACAGCCAAATAATTTTGAAGTAACGTTATATTTTAATCCTGAGCGTCGGTCTGCAATTAATATTATTCCTGGATTACTTGGAATTATATTAACCATGACAATGATTCTATTTACTTCTGTAACGATTGTAAGAGAGCGTGAGCAAGGCAATTTAGAGTTATTGATTACCACGCCAATTCAACCATTAGAATTAATGCTCGCTAAGATAACACCGTATATTTTTATCGGTATTATTCAATCAATCATTATTTTAGGATTAGGGTATGTCATTTTTGATGTACCAATCAATGGCTCGTTAGTACAAATTTTTCTAGGAACCGTGTTATTTATTCTGGCAAGTTTAACGCTCGGCTTAGTGATATCAACAAAGGCAACAACGCAGTTACAAGCCATGCAAATGACAATATTTATATTATTGCCGTCTATTTTGCTGTCAGGATTTATGTTTCCGTATGAAGGTATGCCTGTTGTTGCTCAATGGATTGCGGAGGTATTACCAACGACACACTTTATTCGTATTATTCGCGGTATTGTGTTGCGAGGGGCTGATTTGGTTGATCTGTGGCGAGATACGTTATGGTTAGTCATATTTACCATTATTGGGTTAATTATTGCGTCAATTAGGTTTAAGAAAACGTTAGATTAGTGATTCTATTTATTGAACGAATACCGGTTATATTGCCAATAAGCCCTCAATGACAATGAGTATAATCAAAGTCATTGAGGGGGTTAAATAAGAAAAGTTACTTAACTTGGTTTTTAATGAACTCACCTAATTGTGAGTGATGCATGATTTTAGACACAGGTAAAATGGTTGCGGCAGGTCCCCATGCAAAGACATTAACGGGAGTATGGGTGTGAGTACCTGTTCCCCAGACAATATTTTGTTGGGTTGCTTGAGCACGAGCAATCAGATTGGCGCGATCGTTATAAGGGTAGAAAGCATCAAAATCGTGAATAGCAGGAATATCTGTTGCGGATAAATAACTGTGATCATCTTTGTGATAAGGGTTGATTTTATCAGTCAATATTGCTGTAGCTTGAGCTTCTGTTATTGGAAACTCGCTATTGTTATTAATAATCGAAGCTAAGTTTTGCGGTGTTTGTTGATCTTTGTTGAGTGTATTTAATGTTGCTAACATATTGGCATAACTCATTTTTTGTTTATAAAGATCATCGAGTACGGTAAATGCACCAAAATTAAAGTTAGGAGCATAATCTTGTTGTTTAAATGCTTCACCACTGCGTTTTTGTGGCTTTGGTAATTGGTAACCAGAGTAACTAAAGCCAAATGAGCCTGTTTCATGATCTGCGGTAACAATAATTAAGGTGTCATCACGGCCTTGTGCCCATTGATAAACAGATTCAACCGCTTGATCAAATTTAATCATTTCATGCAGCATAGTACCTGCATCATTACTGTGTCCAGCCCAATCAATTTGACCACCTTCAACCATTAAGAAAAAGCCATCTTTGTCTTTTGATAGAATATCTAGCGCCTTATCTGTCATTTCTTTTAATGTCGGTTGCGTACGTTGAGGATCATTTACTGTCGCACTGTTTTGAATACCGTCATTCATTCCTGAACTTGCAAATAAACCTAATAATTTCTCTGTTTTTGATTGTAGTAACATCTCTTTGTTAAAAGCTAAAGCGTAGCCTTGTTGCTGAGCTTCTAAGAGTAAATTACGGTCATCTTTACGTTTTGACTTTAGAGAAAGATCAGTAGCCGATAGCGAAGGTAACTGTTTTGATATTGCACCTGCAGCGTCTGCTGATTGTGGTAACCAATTCCGTAATCCCCCCGATAGCATCACATCAACGTTTGCAGATAATAAGTCTGAAGCGATTTCATTTTCCAATGAACGATGGGGCTGGTGGGCAGCAAAAGCAGCTGGGGTTGCGTGAGTGATACGGGTGTCTGAAACTAATCCCGTTGCTTTACCCATGCGCTTTGCTTTTTCTAATACCGTCTCAACACTATTACCATCAGCATCGATACCGATAACCTCTGATCCTGTCATAACGCCGGTGGCTAACATGGTTGCTGAACATGCTGAATCGACAACAATGGCATCATTAGGGTGGGTGAGTGACGCGCCGATAACACCTTGCTGAGCTAATTTATACAAAGCTGTCTTCTGACCGTTATAAATAGAATGCGGAGCAAGGTCGGCATAGCTTTCTAATAAACCTACCTGTTGAGGACCCATACCGTCACCAATCATTAGAATAATATTCTTAATTTCGGTTGCCTGTACTGGTGATACGAGCGCTGCTGAAATAACGATAGTGGTAAGAGATTTAATTAATGTAGTCACGTTTAATCCTTGTTATGCAAGTAATTTTCCGTAATTACAACAGGGTTTGATGACAAAAATATGGCAGTTTTACTGTGGAAATAAGATGGTTTGAAGACAAATTGAAGATAGGGTAAAAGAATGAATGATTCATGCTTGTGCTAAAAGGATAATAATATAGCTTGTTATTCTCTAGGTGTATCTTTCTGGTATTGCTTGGTTGCTATTGTTAGACTGCGGGCATTGTTTAGATAGGTAAGGCCTTTTTATGTTCACCCGTTCGCCACAGTTATTATTAAAGCGAAGCTATGTTGCTGCGTTGTCGTTATCAGCTATTGTTGTATTGTCTGGTTGTAGCCAAGCGCCAAAGTTACAAAAGATCTCTGGTTTTGCTGAAGGTACTACTTACCATGTGACATATTGGTCAAAACAGGATGTACCCGTTGCGAAAGTGACAGAGCAATTTAATAAAAAGTTGGCAGCGATTGATAAAGAATATTCTACCTATCGGAATGACTCGTATATTTCTGAGTTTAACCACAGTACATCGACTCAATGGCAACCCGCGTCTAAAGATTTCATATATATGTTGTCGTTAGCCAAAAAATTAAATAAAGATAGCCATGGATGTTATGACCCAACAATTCAGCCATTATATAAATTATGGGGCTTTCAAGGGGATACTTTGCATGTCCCTACACCACAGCAAATAGCATCGATTAAAAAAGACATAGGGATTGATAAGATTGAAATAGATCCTGTGAATTTACGGATCAGAAAAACCATTCCTCAAGTACAAGTGGATTTATCCTCAATGGGTGAAGGCTATGCCATTAGTCAGCTAAGTAAAATTTTAGAAGCAGATGGTGTTAATAATTATTTGGTTGAGTTTGGCGGCGATATGAAAATTAAAGGCCGCAAACTGGAAGGGCAAAAGTGGCGAGTTGCGATTGAACAGCCGATTGCATTAAAAGACGGTATTCGTCCTTATACTATTGTTAATATTAATGCTGACGATGGTGTTTCATTAAATACATCGGGCACCTATCACCATAACTTTAAGGATGGTGAAAAAGATTATTCTCATATTTTAGATACTCGTACAGGTGCACCTGTAACGCATAATTTGGTATCAGCATCAGTATTTGGTCATGATCCTGTTGTTGGGGATGCGTGGGCAACCTCCATGTTATGTTTGGGGCCTGTAGAAGGGAAAGTTGTTGCCAATGAGCAGGACTTACCGGTGTACTTTATTCAAAGTGAAGGTAAAACATTTAAGAGCTCTGAAAGTGAGTCTCTTAAAAACTATCAGCGCATTACGTTAAGTTAAGCATATTTTAAATGAATATGAGATAGTGATAAGCCACTCAAACGAGTGGCTTTTTTATTTATTTTATACAGACGCTGACATTTTGCATTAGTGCTTGAATGTCGTCGTGTCATTATCGCTGGTGGCATTGATATCGCCAGCAGGATTAAGTAGGTGTGGTACGATTTTAGGCAAGTTTAATTCAATATCATTATCTGTGACTGGGTTAATTGCAGTGTTATACCAACCCAGTAAGCCTAAAACGGCATAGCCAATAGCATCATCACTGTCACGATGCTCAAGAATGATTTGTAGAAAACGTAAGATAGCTTTGTCGTTTGATTTAGCTTGAACTAACGTTTCATCAAAAACAGCCGTTGCTTCAGCCAATAAACCTTTAAATTCAGTATCAATAGATACTTTAAACGAGCCACCATCAACAGTAATTTTCATTGTTATATCGTCAATTATTATAATTGATATAAATATTACCTAATTACCAACCGGTTGTCGCCATACTGCGGTATTGATTAACATTGTTATGATCCAGATACAAAAAAGCCTACTAAAAAGTAGGCTTGGTTGTATCTAAAAGATGGTGCTCGCTACTGGACTCGAACCAGTGACACCTTGCATGTCATGCAAGTACTCTAACCAACTGAGCTAAGCGAGCAAATTGTACTGCTATAAATCGCTGTTAAGCCATTTATTTTAAAATGGTGCTCGCTACTGGACTCGAACCAGTGACACCTTGCATGTCATGCAAGTACTCTAACCAACTGAGCTAAGCGAGCAAATTGTACTGCTATAAATCGCTATTAAGCCATTTATTTTAAAATGGTGCTCGCTACTGGACTCGAACCAGTGACACCTTGCATGTCATGCAAGTACTCTAACCAACTGAGCTAAGCGAGCAAATTGTACGGCTATAAATCGCTGTTAAGCCATTTATTTTAAAATTGGTGCTCGCTACTGGACTCGAACCAGTGACACCTTGCATGTCATGCAAGTACTCTAACCAACTGAGCTAAGCGAGCAAATTCAGCTTCATTACTATTAAATCGTAATCAGCGAATGACAAGCATAGTAGCGAGTCACTTTCCTCTAGGCAAGTGTTTAAATAGACTTTTTTAGTAAATTCAGTGCGTTTGCTTGCACAATAGCCAGTTTGGTTAAATTTGGTGATGGTTAATTAGACGAATGTGATATTGCGCATGTTATTTGTGAGGAACACCACCAGTATTTTACTGGTGGCTATGTGAAAAGAGTTATTGAAGCAGTTCGTGATTTTCCGGTAATAGACGAATAATCCACAATACCAATTTATGCTTCATATTGACGCCATCTTCTTTATCAACGGCTAATGGCGTAATTTGTTTACATTGCACTAATAAGCGATAAATACATTCCACGCGATCGGTCGAACCAACTCCGCGATCTAAATCATTAAATCCTTGTTTTTTTGCAAAGGCGAAACCCAGTTCTAAGGCTTTTTTTAATAGTTTTGCTTCATTTTTATGTTTTTTCATTTTTATCTCCCTGACCTCTACAATGTAGTGTAGTTTACCTATTCTCTAAATGAACGCATAGTAGCAAAAATGATAATTGAGGTTAGTAGCAACTTATTGATGTCCAACCTTAAATTGGCAGCGCTTAAATAATCGTTGCCAATAGCGAACATGATCATGGGTTGCTTGTTGAAATTGATAGAGCAGTTCTCCTTGAAAATAATAGCGTGCATATACTGCCATTGCTGTTGGTGGGGTGATTTGTTGTTGAACTAGCATGGCGTAAATATTATTCAAATGTGGGCGTAATTGCTGGTATTGAGAATGTAATTTACTGATATATGGCTGAATATCATTGATATAATATTTATAGAAAACATTACGTAAATATTGCGCTTGTTGTTGATTGATATTTTTACCACACATAACAGTTTGATCATGAGTAATAAGTTGCGTTGTAATGGTGTTCATTATTGTTGTAATGCGAGCAATAGAATAAAACAGCTGGCCAATATATTGGGTATTATGAATTTGTTGTTGATGGTGGAGTAGTTGATCAATATTGTTCGTTGTTAGTGAATGTTTAGTGGTCTGACTCGATAACATTGTTGTAGTTAATGTATCTACATACTCAAATGCCGCTAAATTTTCGATATAACCGCCAAATTGTTGAGACGATAGTAATTGATGCCCTAGAGTAAATTGTTGCCGCCACTCTTGGCCCGTAAATATCATATTCCATATGGCTTGCGGTAATTGTTGTTGTTTTTGATGATATATATTTTCAAGTTGAAGCTGTAATGGATCAGCACTATTGAGAATATTTAGGCAATGTTCAATTTGTTTTAACAACAATAACTCGTAATGTAGTCGACGTGTTTTATCCTGCACTTTTCCTAATATTGAATTACGCTCCGCAATTAATTGAAATAAACCACATTGGCGTAATTCATAAGCATTTAATAGTCCAATTGTTATATCTGCAATAGGTTGTTTGAGGACATGGGTTCGAGGATAACTGGGTATATCTAGCGGAGGAATAGTGTCAGCCTCAACGTCTAATATATTTGTAAGGCGTTGTTGGTAGGTGTTGAGTAAGGTATCGGTTGTGTTTTTTTTACAACCTATAACGGAAAATAGACCAATAATGGCGAGCAACAATAATTTTTTCATCATACTCTACAATGACTAATAGTTGTTTAAGCATATGCAGCCTTTGTTAGTTTAGACAAAAAAAAAGCGATCCTAAGATCGCTTTTCTAATAAGATATCATTGACGGTTAGCGTAATGACATCTCAATTTGTTTTTGCATATCAAGTTTGTGAACCCAACGCATACGCAGACCAAGCATTATCGCAGCAGATGTTAAGCCAATAATAAAGCCAATCCAGAACCCTTCCGGTCCCATTGGGTTAACGACCCAATCTGTCATACCTAGAATATAACCAATCGGTAATCCGAGTAACCAATAAGCGATAAAGGTACAGAAGAAGATGGCTCGCATATCTTTATAACCACGTAGTGCACCGGCAGCAACAACCTGTACGGCATCACTACATTGGTAAATAGCAGCTAATAGAAGTAGTTGGCTTGCAAAAATAATAACTTCAGGGTTATCTGTATACAGTAATGCAATTTGTTCACGGAAAATCACCGTGAGAATTGCAGTACAAAATGCTAATGATATGCCAACGAGTAATCCACAATGGCTTGCGATTTTAGCGCCAATAATGTCTTTTTGTCCCATTTTATGACCAACACGAATACTGACCGCAGCAGCGATACTCATTGGTAACATATACACTAAGGATGAAAAATTCATTGCAATCTGGTGTGATGCAACTTTCATTGGTCCTAGAGGTGATATCAATAATGCAATGACTGCAAATAAAGAGACTTCAAAAAATAATGAGGCAGCAACAGGAAAACCTAACTTAAACAAACGGCTAATAGCAGCAAATTTAGGCGGATAGATCGTACCAAAGACATTAAGGCTATTAAGTCGTTTATTAATTAATACGAATGCGAGCATGGCAAAGAACATAAACCAGTACACGATAGCCGTTGCGATACCACAACCGACACCACCCATCGCTGGCATGCCAAATTTACCGTAAACAAAAATCCAGTTGAGAGGAATATTGAGTAATAATCCTAAAAAGCCAATCACCATACCTGGAATAGTAAACGACAAGCCCTCAGAGAAGCTTTTCAGTGTTTGGAAAAAGAGAAAAGCAGGTACTGCAAATAATACCGCATGTAAGTAACCAACTGTCTTTTCTGCCAGTACGGGTTCCACATTCATGTAGTGGATTAATATGCCCGCATTGTAAAGAATCAACATAGTTGGAATTGAGATTAGCACCGCTAAAATAAAGGCAGTTTGAATTTCAAAAGGTATTTTGTCTTTTTTTCCTGAACCACTGAGCTGAGCGACAATAGGGACTATCGCCATCAGCAAGCCAACGCCAAATAGAATTGAGGGTAACCAAATGCTTGCTGCAACTGCAACCGCTGCCATATCTGTTGCACTTACGCCACCCGCCATTACTGTATCAACAAAACCCATTGATGTTTGGGCAACTGAGGCAATTAAAACGGGTATAGCAAGTTTGAGTAGTTGCGTTGTTTCTTTTCTGTAGTTTTGCACTCAGCAAGGCTCCAAAAATGAGGAAATAAGAGGGGAATAATCAATAGTTGTTAGTCACTATATAATGCATCCTAAATGGGGCTGGATTATATAAACAAAACCCACAAAGCCAAACATTATTTATCATTTAATGCACATAAAAATAAACAGCCTCGAACATTAAAGATCGAAGCTGTTACGTTACTTGTTAATTGGTAAAGAAATGTGTTAAACGGTAAAGAAATGATGCCCAAAGAACCCCATTGCAATAAAGGTACTTGCAGCACTAAAAATACATAACATGGGTGTTTTTATGCTTGGGTAACGTTCAATTAACAAAGCTAACCCAAGGAAAGTTGGATAAAGCCCAAAAGCATAACGTGGCATTGCGTTAAGGCTTGAAGACAGTGGCAATATTAAACAAATAAACATAAATAATGCTTCGGCATAATATTTACGAACAACTAAGTAAATATTAAGCGCAAAAGCCAGCAGTGCCATAATGGTGAGGTATAATTTAGGCCCACCTGTTTCAAAACCAAATATTATCCAATGGAATGGATTAGTTAGCTGACGCCCCCACGCTATTTGAATATGTCCAAATGCCAGAGCATCCCCAACATGAAAATACATATAAGTCATAAAGCCAAAAAAGCCAATCGGGATCACCCAAATAGCGGCTAATACTTTTAGTGCGGGTGTTTTAAAGCGTAAGAAACTTTGAATACCGTAGTGTTGAATCGCAATAATTAATACAGGGAAAACTAAAAATACGCCCAAGTTACGCGTAACAGCGGCTAGCATGCCTAAAATAGCGACCCAAAACCATTGTTGGCGATAGCTAAATAAGAACACTCCGGCTACTAATGCAATAAACAATGGTTCTGTATAACCTGCAGAGGAATATACAGTGTAAGGCGAGAAACAAACAATCCATACCATTGCTGAGCGTGTTACTGCACTGATTTTTAGTTGTTTTAGTACCATTAACACCATTGGAATACTAAATAAAAACGCAAGGTTAGACGCAAATGCTAACCCAAAGCGATAATTATTAATGGGATCTTCAAAGGTGGTTAAGTGCGAGAATACCCACCCGAGCAAGGGCTGTAATGGCATAAATGCCCAATTGGCGGCATTTTTTTGACCTAACCATTGTGGAACAAGATCATAACCATTATCAATAATGCGGTAAAACCATACACAGTCAAAACGACATATGGTTTGTAATAATGGTTGTTCTGCATAATGTCCTGCCATGAACATATTTACGCCCCAAAGACCAAGAGCGTAGATCACAACACGACTAACGATGACAGCAAAGATCAGATTTAACCAGTCTTTACGAGTAAGACGGATATCTGTAAGTGATAGGGGATTCATTTAAAGACCCAGAATTTCGATAAAATAAAAGTAATAATTGGTACACATAAGGTTGAAATAGTGACGGCAATCCAACCTTTTATATGGGCTGTTTGTAACAGTGTCACCAAAATAATGTTATTGATTAAAAAACCAAATAAAGACACCGCTAAAAATTTAAAGAAAGAGCCTTTTTGAGCAAAGGTAAAATGCCGATGACCAAAATAGGACACTAAAAAAGCGATACTAAACCCGAAGATATTAGCGATATATTCAGATGGATGTGCTATTTGGAAAAAGTATAACCGTACCACTGACAAATGTACGGCAGTGGCTAATAATCCAACAATGGCAAAACGATTAAGCTGCCAAAAATGTTTTAGAAATGATTCATTCATAATGGTTGCTAGACTTGTTCAACGAGGTTAAAGGGATGGTTTAGATTTTGACGGTGCAGTTTTTTTTCTATAGTTACCGTACACATCTTCAACTAAATAAATTGGGCGATGCTTAAGTTCAGTATAGATACGACTGACATATCCACCGATAACCCCTAATGAGATTAATTGGATTCCACCTAAAAATAGCACCACAGAGATAGTAGAAGCATAACCTGGAGTATGAACACCAAAACATAACGCGCTAATAACGATATACATTAAAAAGATGAAAGATAAAAAGGAGATACCAAAACCAACAAAGCCCCAGACACGTAACGGCCATGCGGTAAAACTGGTAATGCCATCCATGGCAAAATTCCATAATTTCCAATAATTAAATTTTGTATCACCAACAAGACGTTCAGGACGTTGGAAATTAACGCCTGTAGCGCGTAAAGATGACCATGCAAGTAAGCCTTTCATAAAACGATTACGTTCTGGCAATTGTTTAACAGTTTCAATTACACAGCGATTAATCAGTCTAAAGTCACCCGCATTTTCAGGTAGTGTTGTTTCAGCCGATAAGAAGTTGAAGAAACGGTAGAAGCCGCCAGCAGTTAATCGCTTGGTATAAGTGTCTTGTGAGCGATCAACCCGTACACCATAGACAGTGTCATAGTCACCAGTAAGCCATAATTCGACAAACTCAAGGATCACTTCAGGTGGATCTTGTAAATCAACATCCATAATAACGGCAGCATCACCTTGAACATAATCTAAGCCCGCCGTCATGGCTGCTTCTTTACCAAAGTTACGGGCAAAATTAATTAATGAGATACTTGAATCTTGTTCTATCATTTTATCAATAACATGCTGAGTATTGTCTTTACTGCCGTCATTAATAAACACAATATCTATGTGTGATCGAATACTACTTAGCTTGTCATTAATAGCATGTAAGAAGGGTTCGATAGCCACTTCTTCATTGTAAACTGGCACAATAAGCGATAAACGATAATCAAGCGGGTTTGGTTTCTGATTCATTTTAAGTTCCCAATGTTTTGATTAATAGAGCCAGTGTTATGTGGCAGCGATAATGTGTTGGTATCAATTGGTGTTAAGTTAATTGATGTTACTTGTAATGGTGTTGGGACAGTTAATATCAAAGATTGTAATTGTTGTGGCGAAGATAAAAATTGCTGCTTTGGTAATTGCGCTGTTAAGGTTTTGCCTTGATCTTGCGGTAACAATGAACCTTGATAATGGTTAAAAGTGAATGCTATCGGTTTTAACTGCAACGGTGCTTTTGCTAAGGTAAATGTAATCGTAACATTAGCCGTAGGCGCTGTGGGTAATGTGAAATATAAGCCGCCTTGTTGAGTAAGCTCACGCATATTATTATTGGCATCAATGTTCCAACCTGCACGAGATAAATTAGGAATATTACTTGTTGTTTCTAATGTCGTCGGTAAGGCTAATGCTAAATTTGGTTGCTTTGGTTGCCAATATAATGTCTGATTTTTTATATAATAAGCCTTATAAGCAAGGCTGACATTGGGTGTTATTGCTTTATAAAGTACCCAAATATAATACCCAGATAACACCACTAACAACCCGATAAGCAGTATTCGTAAAATAGGTTGTGGTTGTTGTAAAGACGGTGAAACTGTAGATGAGGCGTTAGCGGTCATAGTGTACCTTTAATACGTATTATTTACTGGTGCGGTATTATTGTCATACAAGTAATACGCTTATCGTATTGTAGAGTGTCACTTTAATGTAAAAAAATAGAAAATGACAAAAATAGCGACGAAATTGTTGCATAATTAAACGCATGAAAACTCTAAGATGGAATATCTTTGGGTGATCCAAGATCTTAATAATAGGTCAATTAAGTTAATTAGACATAAGGATGGATATGTTTACTGGAATTATACAAGGCATTGCGCCGGTAGTGAAAATTCATAAAAAAATGAATTTCCAGACCCATGTTATTCGGTTACCAGAAAATTTAATGCAAGGATTAACCTTAGGTGCATCTGTTGCACACAATGGTTGTTGTTTGACTGTTACTCATATTGAACAACAATTAGTCTCGTTTGATTTAATGCAAGAAACTTTAAATGTGACTAATTTAGGTCTGCTCACGGAAGGGGATTATGTCAATATTGAACGTGCCGCAAAGTTTGGTGATGAAATTGGTGGTCATGCGATGTCTGGCCATATTTCGGCAACAGCCACAGTCAGTCGCGTAAATATCTCTGAAAATAATCATCAAGTATGGTTTTCTGCCCCAACGCAATTAATGAAATACATATTTGCTAAAGGGTATATTGGTATTGATGGTATCAGTTTAACAATAGGTGAAGTTGAAAATAATTGCTTTAATGTCAATCTTATCCCTGAAACATTACACCGAACAAATCTTAAAAATCGTACTGTAAATGATGTGATTAATATTGAAATTGATCCGCAGACACAAGCAATTGTGGATACGGTTGAACGTGTAATGGCAACAAAATAAGTATTTTAAAATATTTGTTCATCATCAGCATCAACAAACAGATTAATCGTCTTATGCAGTTCATCAACTTCCATTGTTAAGTGAATAGGATTACAGCAAATAGAACAATCATCATAAAAATTTTGACTACCAGCACTGGCATCAAGAGGAATACTGATTGTATGGCCACAGTGGGGACAGTTAACGTTTTGTGTTGAGTATTTGTTCATAACAGATCCTTATTATAAGTAATCAGAGATCGTGTTGGATTAGTGGTGTTGTTGTTTATTATTATAGAACCTTGTGGTGAATTAGCTTCGCGGCGAGTTATTCAGGTTGTGAATTGCTTCTGTATGGTACACCAACACTGAGTGGCAACAGTGCTGGTGTGCTATCAATTAAATCACTGTGGCTATTCGTCCCATAACATAAGGTTGGCAATAATATGTTGCGCTTGCCCCATATATTCTCCTCCGAACAGATTACAGTGGTTAAGAATATGATAAAGATTATAAAGATCTTTACGATCTTGATACCCTTCGTCTAATGGATAAACAGATTGATAGCCTTCATAGAAACTAGCAGGAAAACCGCCAAATAACTCTGTCATTGCAACATCACATTCACGATCTCCCCAGTAAGTCGCAGGATCAAAGATGATCGGGCCAGAGACGGTTAATGCCGTATTGCCATGCCATAGGTCACCGTGGAGTAATGATGGTTTTGGCTGATGATTACTTAGACGTTGAGCGACATTGGCTGTTATTGTGTCAATATCACCAAAGTGGAGGCCTTTTTCTTCACATAGTTGTAATTGCCATTCAATACGTTGTTCAGCAAAAAATTTATCCCAGCGACGACGCCATTTATTAGGCTGGGGTGTTAAACCAATATAGTTATCAAAATCAAATCCAAATTCAACTTGCTCACCCCATAAGTGCAATTGAGCCAGTTGTTGGCCTAGTTTATAACCCGCGTCGTCATCAATGGTTTTGGTTGGAAGGTAATTTAGAATAAGAAAGGATTTGTCTCGGCATGTACCGAGGTGAAAATATTGTGGCACTTGAACACAATTAGCTTCGTTGAGGATACGTAAACTTTCGGCTTCTGTTTTAAAGACAGCAAGTTGTTCTTTATCATTGAGTTTAACAAAAAAACGTTGCTCGTCATCACCAATACAATAGCATTGGTTAACATCGCCGCCTTGAATAGCCTCACGTTCATTAATTTTGAACGGTCGACCAAGTACTTCTGACAACTGGTGAGAAATAGCCTGCCACATAGCATCCTCCACGCGTTAAATTGGACTAGATAAAACTTGTCTATCAACATCTTAGTCCATTTTATTTAGATATATCTGTGAAGTCGATGCTATTTTAATGAATTAACAATTTAATAAAGGATAGGTTGATGAAATTAAAGGATATATTATTTTTAATATTAAAGGTTTAGTATTGTTGCTGTTAATTTAATGTTTATTTTCTTTCGCTTTGCTATTGCTCGTTTACTTTTGAACATAAGTGGTTACTCTATGCCGAAATTTATTAGGTAATAAAGGACACCATAATGAGCTCGACTATAATCCCGACGGAAATAACATTTTTCTCACGTTTTGAAAGTGACATCTTGTCAGGAAAAAAAACAATCACTATTCGTGATGAAGCGGAAAGCTATTATGTTCCAGGTACGACGGTTGATGTATCGACATATGAAGAGGGGCGTTGGTTTTGCCGCTTAAATATTTTAACCGTTGAGCCAATCGCATTTAATGATCTTAATGATTTTCATGCACAACAAGAAAATATGACGTTACCTGAGTTAAAAGCAGTGATTAATGATATTTATCCTGGTATCGAAAAGTTATATGTTGTGAATTACGCCTTAGTAAAATAGAAAATATAAAAAAGTAGGGTGATCCTTTGCAATATCTTGTTACCGTTTGTATAGTGTCCCCCTGTTTTTACCTTAGCATGTAGCTCTGTATTGCGGCATCAAAGTAAAAACATTTTTATTAATAGAAAGCTTCTCTTAAAAGCTTTATTAACTCAACATGTGCTACTTGGTGTGTGGCACCACTGTTTAAGGATATTTAAATGCCAGTTATTACTCTTCCAGACGGTAGTCAACGTCAATTCGATGACGCTGTATCAACTATGGACGTTGCACTTTCAATCGGTCCTGGTCTTGCGAAAGCAACCATTGCAGGACGTGTTGATGGTGTTCGTGTTGACGCATGTGATCTTATCGAAAACGATGCGAGCCTAGAAATCATTACAGTAAAAGATGATGTTGATGGTCTTGAAATCGTTCGTCACTCATGTGCACACTTGCTAGGCCATGCAATTAAACAATTGTACCCTGAAGCAAAAATGGCGATCGGTCCGACGATTGACAATGGTTTTTACTACGATATCGATCTAGAGCAATCTTTAACACAAGAAGATCTTGATGTTATTGAAAAGCGTATGCTTGAATTAGCAAAAACTAAATATCAAGTAGTGAAGAAAAACGTAAGCTGGCAAGAAGCGCGTGATGCGTTTGATGCACGTGGCGAAACGTACAAGAGTGAAATCCTAGATGAAAACGTTGCTCGTGACGATCGTCCAGGTCTTTACCATCATGAAGAATACATTGACATGTGTCGTGGTCCACACGTACCACACATGGGTTTCTGTCAAAACTTCAAACTATTAAGTGTTGCTGGTGCTTACTGGCGTGGTAATAGCGACAATAAGATGCTTCAACGTATCTACGGTACTGCATTCCACGATAAGAAAGCCCTGAAAGCGCACCTAACGCGTTTGGAAGAAGCGGCAAAGCGTGATCACCGTAAGATTGGTAAGCAACTTGATCTGTTCCACATGCAGCAAGAAGCACCAGGTATGGTATTCTGGCACCATAACGGTTGGACTATCTTCCGTGAGCTAGAAGTATTTGTTCGTGAAAAATTGAACGAATATGATTACCAAGAAGTAAAAGGTCCATTAATGATGGACCGTGTGCTTTGGGAGCGTTCTGGTCACTGGGATAAGTATGCAGAGGCAATGTTCACTACAAGTTCTGAGAACCGTGAATACGCAATTAAGCCAATGAACTGTCCTGGTCACGTACAGATCTTTAACCAAGGCCTTAAGTCATACCGTGATTTACCGTTACGTATGGCTGAGTTTGGTTCTTGTCACCGTAATGAGCCTTCTGGTTCACTTCACGGTATTATGCGTGTTCGTGGTTTCACCCAAGATGATGCGCATATTTTTTGTACAGAAGCACAAGTACAACAAGAAGTTACATCTTGCATCGAAATGGTGTATGATACTTACAAGACATTTGGTTTTGATAACATTGTTGTTAAATTATCGACTCGCCCAGAAAAGCGTGTAGGTTCTGATGCAATGTGGGACAAAGCTGAAGCCGATTTAGTTACCGCGCTTGAATCAATGGATATTCCATTTGAAATTCAAGAAGGTGAGGGTGCATTCTACGGTCCTAAGATCGAGTTTACACTTCACGATTGCCTTGATCGCGCATGGCAGTGTGGTACTGTTCAGCTTGACTTCGCATTACCTGAGCGTTTAGGCGCTACATATGTAGGTGAAGACAACGAACGCCATACACCGGTTATGATTCACCGTGCAATTCTTGGTTCATTAGAGCGCTTCATCGGTATTCTTATCGAAGATTACGCAGGCTTCTTCCCAACATGGTTGGCGCCTCAACAAGCTGTAGTGATGAATATTACTGACTCTCAAGCAGAATATGTGCAAGAAATTGTAGAAAAATTGAAAAAAAGTGGAATTAGAGTCAATGCGGACTTGAGAAATGAGAAGATTGGCTTTAAAATCCGCGAACATACTTTGAAGCGAGTGCCTTTTATGCTCGTTTGTGGTGACAAAGAAGTCGAAGCAGGCGTAGTAGCAGTTCGTACTCGCAAGGGTAAAGATTTGGGTAAATTTAAGATTGATGAATTAATTGCATTTATGCAAGAAGAAATCAGCAATCGTAAGCTCAATGTTGTGGAGGAATAAGGTATTAAAGGCGGAAAAAGAACCCAAGCACCAGTTAAGCAAAACGCGCATCGTCTGAATGAAGAAATTCGTGGCGTACGTGAAGTTCGTCTAACTGGCCTTGACGGCGAATCAGTCGGTGTTGTTTCTATTGAAGAAGCAATGAATGTTGCTCTTGATGCTGGTGTGGATCTAGTTGAAATTAGCCCTAATGCCGAGCCACCAGTCTGTCGTGTGATGGACTATGGTAAGTACTTGTTCGAGAAGAGCAAGGCTGCTAAAGAGCAAAAGAAGAATCAGAAACAAATCCAGATCAAGGAAGTTAAATTCCGACCTGGTACAGACGAAGGCGATTATCAGGTAAAACTACGCAACCTGAGTCGCTTTTTAGAAGAGGGCAACAAGGGCAAAGTCACACTACGTTTCCGTGGTCGTGAAATGGCCCACCAAGGCATTGGTATTGAGCTTCTTAATCGTATTAAGGCAGAACTTGAAGAGATTGCGGTCTGTGAAAGTTTCCCTAATCGTGTAGAAGGTCGTCAAATGACCATGATGCTTGCCCCAAAGAAGAAGTAATAACGGCATTCAAGTAGCTAAAAAGCGCTGCTTTAAGTAGCGCTTTTTGTTCGCCCTATTACTATGATTATTAACTATCAACAATGCGGAGTTATCATCTCATGCCAAAGATGAAAACAAATCGTGGCGCTGCTAAGCGCTTCAAAAAAACAGCTGGTGGCTTTAAGTTTAAGCACGCTACTAAGCGTCACATCCTGACTAAACGTACTACTAAGAACAAACGTCAGCTTCGTCCAAATGCAATCCTTCCTAAGTGTGAAGTGGCTGCAGTTGCTCGTATGCTTCCGTTCGCTTAATCGTTTTTAGTTTTATATTTTTTTTAATTTTAGTTAGGAGTCTCCTATGCCTCGCGTAAAACGTGGTGTACAAGCGCGTGCACGTCACAAGAAAGTTCTTAAACAAGCTAAAGGTTACTACGGTGCACGTTCACGTGTTTACCGCGTAGCTTTCCAAGCTGTTACTAAAGCTGGTCAATATGCTTACCGTGACCGTCGTCAGAAGAAACGTACTTTCCGTCAACTTTGGATTGCTCGTATCAACGCTGCTGCACGTCAAAATGGTATGTCTTACAGCCGTCTAATCAACGGTCTTAAGAAAGCGTCTATCGAAATCGATCGTAAGATCCTTTCTGATATCGCTGTATTTGACAAAGCTACTTTCACTGTTCTTGTGGAAAAGGCAAAAGCTGCACTGTAATTTATCAGTCTAGTTTTATGTTAAAAGGAGAGCCTCGGCTCTCCTTTTTTCGTATATGATGTTATTTTTTCTTCTTCTTCTCTATTCGCTAAACAAATATTTCTTTTTTCTAGAGCTGTTTTAACATCCAGACGTCACAACCGCCATGTTGAGTGCCTGTTAATGGCATATCAAGGTGAGTAAAGCCTAGAGCTTCATATAAGCGTATTGCAGATTGCATGCTCGATAGTGTATCGAGATAACATTCTGTAAAGCCTTTTGTTTGTGCGTATGTTAAACATTGAAGGGAAAGTTTTTTGCCTAATCCAAGTTTGCGCCCATCGGGTAACAGAAACAGTTTTTTTAATTCACATGTTGTTTTACTGTTATTGAAAGGAGCAATACCGCAGCCACCGACAAGTTTGCCATCAACCAAAGCCACTAAATATAAACTACTGACACCATCATGATAAAAGTGGCTCATATTTAACACTTCAGCATCTGATGGACCAAACCCTTCACCTACCGCTCCAAACTCAGCGCCGACTTGCTTAATTATTTTGCAGAGTTCCACATCAAAATCTGCGTTGATAGCGATCACATCAATATCCATGACTGGTGGTTCCTGTTATTGCTAATGGGGCTGGTGTTTTATAACCATATTGAAACTCATATTTTGCGTATGCAGAAATACAAGACATAAAAAAGCCAGTCATTTATATAGCAGAATGACTGGCTTTTAAAATAGAATCGAGTGGTTAGCGGTTATGCTCGCGCATAACGTTGATTACGCTTTTTGTTTGCTGTTGCTAGCGTTTTCAGTAAGAACGCTAGGAAAGTAACAAATAACGTATTGAAACCCATAAAGAACACAAGATTAATAAAATTAAAGCCGTCTTCTGGCGCAATCGGCATTGCTGATGCTAAGCCATAATTACCAAGCAGTAATAGGGCAGTACAAAGAATCGCTGCGATAGTTGAGATTTTAGATAGAGCGGCAAGATCTTGAGTATTCATTATGAAGTCCTAACATTGATTTTGATCATAACTTACACTGAAAAGAGTAATTTTAAAACAAAATTGATAAAAAATATCTGAAATGTAGGTGAGTTGGGTCGCATAACAAACCATATTTTTATATTTAATAATAACGTGGTTTGTTATGGCTTAGAAAAGGGAGTATTGAATGTGGATGTTTATTGGTGTTGAGCTAAATAAGCTTTCATTTGTTGTTTTGAATGTTTAAGGCCAACTAACAAATAAGCAAGAAAACCAACAAACATGAAATTAAACCCTACATAGTAGATTATATGAATGAAATCGATGTGTGTTTGATTACTTAGGTTATCTTTCATTTCAATTGGCATACTTGAGAACATGCCATAATTACCGAGGATCACCAGCCCAAAGCAGAGTAAGGATGCAAAAGTGCTCATTTTAATTAAGGCTGAAAAAGATTGGGTGTTCATGCTAATTATTCCAAATTAAATATAGCTGAAATTTACTTTTTTTGGCTTGTTTTAGAAAGAGAGAAAAATGGAATATAGGTGTGCGAAATCTGTTTTATAGTCAATCCAAATTATTTTCAGTGTGCTTAAAAAGTACAATTTCATATTTTAATGGGCAAAGACGTTTTTTTTTCGTCCAAACTTACTGTTTTATTACGATTCAATTTGGATTTAGACGCTGCTTTCTTTAGTATGTATCGTTATGCGATTTTATATCTCCCTTAAGGACGCCACCTGTGGGTGGATGAGGATACGATGCAACATCTAGACGAGATTATTGCCAACGCAACGGCAGCTATTGAGCAGGCTGATTCATCAGTCGCTCTGGACGAAGTTCGAGTTCAATTCTTAGGCAAGAAGGGTCATTTAACTCTTCAACTACAAGCCCTAGGTAAATTACCACCAGAAGAGCGTCGCACTGCTGGTCAAGAAATTAATAAAGCGAAACAAGTAGTACAAACATTACTTGTTGAGCGTAAAGATGGTCTACAGCGTGCAGAGCTTGAAGCAAAGCTTGCCGCTGAGACTGTTGATGTTTCTTTACCTGGTCGCCGTATTGAAAATGGTGGTCTTCACCCAGTGACACGTACCATTGAACGTATTGAAAGTTTCTTTGGTGAGCTTGGTTTTACAACTGAAGCGGGTCCTGAAATTGAAGATGCTTTCCACAACTTCGATGCACTAAACATTGCAGAAGATCACCCTGCACGTACTGATCACGATACGTTCTTCTTTAACCCAGATCTAATGCTACGTACGCATACTTCTGGTGTTCAGATCCGTACGATGGAAGCGGGTAAACCACCATTCCGTTTCATCGCACCAGGTCGTGTTTACCGTAATGACTACGATCAAACTCACACACCAATGTTCCACCAAGTGGAAGGTATGTTAGTTGATGAGAACGTAAACTTTGCACAACTTAAAGGTATTCTTCACGATTTCCTTTGCAATTTCTTTGAAGAAGAAGTTGAAGTGCGTTTCCGTCCTTCATTCTTCCCATTTACTGAGCCTTCAGCTGAAGTTGATGTAAAAGGTAAGAACGGTAAATGGTTAGAAGTACTAGGCTGTGGCATGGTACACCCTAATGTTTTACGTTCAGTTAACATCGATCCTGAGAAGTATTCAGGCTTTGCATTTGGTATGGGCGTTGAGCGTCTAACTATGCTTCGTTACGGTGTTAACGATTTACGTGCGTTCTTTGAGAACGATTTACGTTTCCTTAAACAGTTCAAGTAAGCACTAGGGGCTAGAAAACTATGAAATTCTCTGAATCTTGGCTACGCGAGTGGGTTAGTCCTGCAGTAAACAGCGAAGAACTAGCTCACCAAATCACAATGGCTGGTTTGGAAGTTGACGGTATTGAAGCAGTTGCTGGTGAATTCACTGGCGTTAAAGTAGGTCAGGTTGTTGAGTGTGCTCCACACCCAGACGCTGACAAACTACGCGTAACAAAAGTTGATATTGGCGCTGAAGAGTTGCTAGATATCGTTTGTGGCGCATCTAACTGTCGTCAAGGTATCAAGGTTGCAGTTGCAACTGTTGGTGCTGTTCTGCCTGGTGATTTCAAAATCAAGAAGGCAAAACTACGTGGTCAACCTTCTCACGGTATGCTTTGTTCTTTCACAGAACTTGGTATTGATATTGAATCAGATGGCATCATGGAATTAGCAGCAGACGCTGTTCTTGGTACTGATTTCCGTGAGTTCCTAGGTCTTGACGATGTTACTATCGATGTAGACCTAACGGCTAACCGTGCTGACTGTCTAAGCATTGCTGGTCTTGCTCGTGAAGTTGGCGTATTGAACCGCGCTGAAGTGACTGAGCCTCAGTTTGATATTATCGCACCAACAGCGGCTGATACGATTTCAATCGAAGTTAAAGCACCTGTTGCATGTCCACGTTACCTTGGCCGTATTGTTCGTAATGTTAATGCGCAAGCTGAAACACCATTATGGATGCAAGAAAAACTACGTCGCTGTGGTACTCGCTCAATTGATGCAATCGTAGATATCACTAACTACGTATTGCTTGAAATGGGTCAGCCAATGCACGCTTTTGATCTTGCTAAGATTGATGGTGGTATTGTGGTTCGTATGGCAGAGCAGGGCGAAAAGCTGACTCTTCTTGACGGCAACGAAGCGGAATTAAACGACAATACACTAGTGATTGCTGATAACAAGCAAGCACTAGCGATTGCGGGTATTTTCGGTGGTCAATTCTCTGGCGTTAATGCTGAGACTAAAGACGTACTACTTGAGTGTGCATTCTTTGCACCTGATGCGATCCGTGGTCGTGCTCGTAGCTACGGTCTACATACTGATTCTTCTCACCGCTTTGAGCGTGGTGTTGATGCAACACTACAAATGAAAGCAATGGAGCGCGCAACTGCACTTCTTGTTGAAATTTGTGGTGGTGAAGTAGCACCAATCGTTGAAGCTGAATCAGAAGCTGATTTACCTAAAGCTGCAACAATTGAACTACGTCGTTCTAAATTAGATCGTCTATTAGGCCATTCAATTGCTTCTGAAGAAGTAGTAGAAATCCTAACGCGTCTTGGCTGTGATGTTGAAACAACAGATGCTGGCTGGAAAGCAACGGCACCTGCATGGCGTTTTGACATGGCAATTGAAGAAGATTTAGTGGAAGAAGTGGGTCGTATTTTCGGCTACAACAATATCCCTAATCAATCGCCTGTTGCTGCACTTAGCATGAACTTACATAAAGAAGCGAATTTACCGCTTAAACGTGTACGTGATTTGCTTGTTGGCCGTGGTTTCCAAGAAGCTATTACTTACAGCTTTGTAGAGCCTGAGCAACAAAAACTTATCGTGCCTGAAATTGAACCATTGATTCTGCCATTCCCAATTTCTGCGGATATGTCAGCAATGCGTTTGAGCTTATGGACTGGCCTACTAAATACAGTAGTATTCAACCAAAAGCGTCAACAGCCACGTGTGCGTTTATTTGAAGCTGGTTTACGTTTTGTACCTGAGCAAAATGCTGAAAACGGTATGCGTCAAGATATGATGCTTGCAGGTGTTATTGCTGGTACACGTAGTGATGAGCATTGGGACATTGAAACTAACACTGTTGATTTCTTTGATCTTAAAGGTGATTTAGAAGCCGTTCTTGAGCTAACAGCAAAAGATAGCTATAGCTTTAAAGCCGCTAAACACCCAGCACTTCACCCTGGCCAAACAGCAGCAATTGTTGTTGATGCCGGTCTTGAAACTGAGCGTGAAGTTGGCTTTATTGGTACTGTTCATCCTGAGCTTGAGCGTAAGTTTGGTCTTAATGGCCGTACTATTGCGTTTGAAGTTGAGTGGGATGCTATTAATAAGCGTGACTTACCAGAAGCAGTAGCACTGTCTAAGTTCCCTGCTAACCGTCGTGATATTGCTGTTGTTGTTAATAATGATGTAGCTGCAAATGATATTATTGCAGCATGTCGTGATAACGGTGGCGAGTTATTAAGAGCAGTTAATCTGTTTGACGTTTACACTGGCAAAGGTGTTGATGACGGTCAGAAGAGTCTTGCAATTGCGTTAACGTTGCAATCAACTGAACGTACATTAGAAGAAGCTGATATTGCAGCAGCAGTAGAAAGTATTGTTAATGCATTGGCTGAAAAATTTGATGCATCACTTCGTGATTAAAAAAACATCATAATTAAATTTAAGTCTTTGTTTTCGAAAAGCAGCCTTTAGGGGCTGCTTTTTTTTGATCTAGATCTAAAAAATAATAACAGTTTGATAAATAGTTATATTTTCTATTTGAGCGTTATGAATTAGAGTTTTTAACTATATATCTTTAGTTTTTTAGTGATTTAGCACTGTTGAGTATAAAAACAAGATCAACTAGATGCATTGTTATAGTAAAATTTAGCAACTAAAATGGTGTTATTTGACATGAAGTTAACGTAAAAAAGTTGGCGAAAATCAGCGAGTTGGCTTAGACTGAGTCTAGTTAATAGTGAGAGGGATAATATAGTCCCGTAGTTTTGAATGTTTAAAATTACATCTCTAATTAACATATACCTTATTCACAGTGGCATACTTTTTATATTGTAGGTATGGACACTATCTATTCAACATAGTCTTGAGGGAGTTATCTATGGCGCTCACAAAAGCCGATTTGGCTGAGAACCTGTTTGAAAATGTTGGATTAAGCAAACGGGACGCCAAGGATACGGTGGAAGTCTTCTTTGAAGAAGTTAGGAAGGCTCTAGAAAATGGTGAGCAAGTTAAATTATCTGGTTTTGGTAATTTTGATTTGCGTGACAAAAATGAGAGACCTGGAAGAAACCCTAAAACAGGGGAAGATATTCCTATCTCAGCACGCCGTGTCGTTACATTCCGTCCTGGTCAGAAGCTGAAGGCACGTGTCGAAAGTTTAGAAGTTAATAAATAAATCTTTCACAAGTTTGCTGATCCGAACCGAAACCCAAGTAAATGTATTTTTGCTTGGGTTTTTTATTATCTTATTTTTGCGATTGTGTTGATGGGAGGGCTATATTGAGAGAAAGGGACATTGAATAATTAGAATAGTAGTGGTGGTTATTATAAGGATGAAAGAGAGAGCAAAGATAAGACGAAGGATTGTTTAACATAATGAACATGGAGGTAGTGAAATGACATTAATTGAGCAGATCAAACGAGGGCGATTCCTTGATGCGACGTGTGATTTCTCGCAACCATTTATAGCGGAAGAATGGACATTAGATTCTGGGTTGCATTGTCAATTGTTGTACCGTGGTGTATTACAGATCACGCCAAGGGAGCTATCGAGTGATGCAAAAGATATTGTGTTGTCTTCTGGTATCCACGGTGATGAGACATCACCAATAGAACTTATTCAGCAAGTTGCCTCTAGTATCTTACTTGGCCATATTCAACCCATGCACCGATTATTATTAATTATTGCTCATCCTGAGGCTGTTAATTATCAGCAACGTTTCATGACTGAAAATATGAATCGTTTGTTCCAAGTAAGAAATCCTGAACGAAATAATGAATGCTGCATTGCTAATGCGCTGCAATTAGCCATCAACAGCTTCTATGGTGCTTCTATTGCCATAAGGCCAGAACGATGGCATCTTGACTTGCATTGTGCTATTCGCCCCTCACAACACGACACCTTTGCTATTAGCCCTTATACGGATAAACAGACGCGCAGTAATAAATTGTTTAGTTTTATTCACCATGCAAAACTTGATGCGGTATTGTTGTCTAATACACCGTCACCGACTTTTGCTTGGTACAGTGCTGAATATCATGGTGCACAAGCACTTACAGTAGAACTTGGACGAGTGGGTAAGATTGGGCATAATGATTTTACGTTATTAGCACCATTTAAAGATGCGATGCTGCAATTAATTACTGGTGCGGCTTTACCTATTATTTGGACCAGTGAAGTTGCGGTGTATCAAGTCAGTCGCACTATTATTAAGCGTCACGATGATTTCTTTTTTACCTTTAACGATGATGTCGCTAATTTTACTTTTTTTGCAGAAGGCGATGATTTTGCAATTGAAGGCGATCAAACTTATAGCGCAGCTACTGGTGGTGAGGCGGTTGTTTTTCCTAACCGACATGTGATCCTTGGACAGCGAGCTGCATTGATGGTTAAGAAAGCGAATTTGATCTTTGATGAGCAAGTGCGAGTTTGTGCTATAGCTAACACATCATATTGATAACTACCTTTAATGCTTCTCTTTTTCCTCTATTTGTTTGCATTATAATATCGGCTATGTATGGTATTTAGCCTTATTCTTTGAGCGTAATAAATATTGATGTTGTTAAATGAATTATTATCCCGACAGCAACGACGATGGCGTACCTGTTTGATTGTGTCGTCGCTGCTGTTAGTGGTTATTTGTGTGTTTGCTGTTGCTGTTGGTGAAGTCTGGATTTTACCGTGGGCTCCGAATGGCGCACTTGAGCAACAATTATTATTACAATTACGAATACCACGCGTATTAGCCGCCTTAATTGTTGGTGCGGCATTGGCAAGTTCAGGGGCGGTATTACAAGTATTATTAGGTAATCCATTAGCAGAACCTGGTGTGTTAGGTATTTCGGGTGGTGCCAGTCTGGCCGTAGTGCTATTACTTTTTGTGACCGCTATTACACCAACGCCTTTTATTACCATGATGGCAGCGATGGCTGGCGCGTTATTGTTTACTCTTATTCTCGTTGGCTTTTCACGTCGCCAAAAAATCTCAATGGCGCGCTTATTATTAATTGGCGTTGCGCTTGGTATTTTATCAGGGGCAGTGGTGACATGGGCGTTTTATTTCAGTGATGATTTAAGTATGCGCCAATTGATGTATTGGTTGATGGGCAGTGTTGGTGGTGTGAGTTGGGAGCAATTGTCACTCTTATTTGTGATTGTGCCAGTATTGATCGTGCTTTGTATGCAAGGTAAATCATTGGATGTGATGATGCTGGGTGATGTGACTGCGCGGCAATTAGGCGTCGATGTTAGACGTATTCGATGGTTATTGATTTTGATGATCTCGTTATTGGTGGGCTGTTCGGTGGCACTTGCTGGGGTGATTGGGTTTGTTGGTTTAGTTGTCCCGCACTTATTACGGTTACAGTTTGGTACTGAAAATCGGTATTTACTGCCTCTTTCTGCTATTTGTGGCGGCATATTATTAGTATTAGCTGACACCTTATCACGAGTATTATTAGCTGACGCAGATCTACCTATTGGAGTGGTGACAACGTCACTAGGCGCACCCGTGTTTATTTGGATGCTGATGCGTTCGCAGTTGGATTAAATTATGGCAACAAAATTGGATAATGACGCGAGCTCGACATCAATGACTGTCGTTTTAACTGCTCAAAATATCGCTTTTGTGCCACGGTTGTTACCGTTGTCATTAACTCTTTATTCTGGGCAAATCACGCATGTTATAGGGCCTAATGGTAGCGGTAAGAGTACAGTACTCTCTATTTTATCAGGATTATTTGATTATAGTGGTCGTATTAAATTACTGAATATTGATTTGGCGGATTATGATTTGCCATCGTTAGCACATGTTCGTAGTTATTTATCACAACAAGATAAACCCAGTTTTTCTATTCCTGTATTTCAATATTTATCTTTGGCGGTTTCTGCTTTGCAGAATGTTGACATGACGCAATTGCAACTGGCATTAGATGAAATATGTCAGCGTCTAGATATTCAAGATAAGTTATCACGCAATATTCAACAATTATCTGGTGGTGAATGGCAACGAGTACGACTTGCCGCTGCATGTTTACAAGTTTGGCCAACGATTAACCCCCAAGCAACGCTGTTATTGCTTGATGAACCTGCTGCCGCTTTAGATATTGGTCAAGAAGCGGCGATGTATCAATTAGTTCGAAAAATGTCACAGCAGGGTATTACGGTTGTTATGGTGAATCATGATCTCAATCGAACCTTACGTGAAGCGGATAATGTGATGTTGCTAGATCAGGGACGATGTGTTGCGTTTGGTAGTGTTGAGCAGGTTATGACTGTTGAGAGTTTACAAGCGGTGTTTAAAACCAGTATTGATAAAATAGATCATAATGGAAGGCCATGTCTGGTGTTTATTGATTAACTGAAGTTATCTAATGATGTAATTTTTTCTGGAATAAGTAACAGCCATTATCGTCTGAATACTAACGATAATGGCTGTTTTTTTGTTATCCAATCCAGAGTAGGATAGCCAGTATTTGCGGTGATAAAATACGTAAACACATAACGAGTGGATAAACGGTAGCATAAGAAAGTGCCGCAGCACCATTACTAGGATGCAGTCCATTTGCAAATGCTAGTGCTGGTGGATCTGTCATTGATCCGGCTAACATGCCACACATAGAAAGGTAGTTAAGTTCACCAAATATACGCGCAATACAGCCTGTAATGATTAAAGGAATGAAAGTGATTAAGGCACCATAAGCCATCCAACTAAAACCATCTCCATTGACCAAAGTGTCAATGAAACCACTGCCTGATTTTAATCCCACTACCGCCAAGAATAAGACAATCCCTATTTCACGTAATGCTAAGTTAGCGCTAGGTGGCATAAACCAATAAAGTTTACCAATGCTACCAATACGAGCCAGTATTAAGGCAACAATTAAAGGACCACCGGCAAGACCAAGCTTGAGTGCGGCAGGAAACCCTGGCAGATACAAAGGAATTGAACCTAATAAGATACCTAAGCCGATACCAATAAAGATAGGTAGCATTTGTACGTGTTGGAGTTTTTGTTCGGCATTACCCACCATGCCGCTTACGGCAGCAATAGCATCTTTACTACCAACAAGGTTAAGAATATCACCAAATTGGAGTGATGTTTGGCTATTAGGCACCAATTCAACACCGGCTCGGTTAAGCCGAGAAATCACCACATCATATTTTTCTTTTAATTCCAATTCACGAATTTTTTTGCCTAATACAATTTCATTCGTGACCACTAAACGTTCAACTTGTAAATCAGTACCTTTTGTTGAAAGGGAGATATCAACAATATCACCAATCACTAATCGTGCTTTCTCAAGAGCCACTTTTGTACCCACTAAATGTAATACATCGTTGAGTTCAATCGTGGTTGATTCTTTAGGTATCGACAGTTGATTACCTCGTTTTAAGCGTGAACAAATAATAGCGCCTTCGGTGATCGCTGGAATTTGAACAAAGGTAAGGCCATTTAAATTAGGATTGCGAACGGCAACGTTGAGCGTTTGTAAGCCTTCTTTTTTGTCACCACTGTTAGAGTTGTAAACCATTGCTTCTTTATCAATATTAACTTTAAATATTAATCGTAATAGCCACATTGTGATAAGGATGCCACAAATACCAAAAGGATAAGCGACGGCATAGCCCATACCGGTTATATCTAATAAATCAGTAGAAACACCAAGCTCTGATAGAATTTGTTGTCCTGCACCTAATGCTGGCGTATTTGTGACAGCGCCAGAATAGATACCCAATAAAATGGGGAGTGGTACATCAAAAACAATATAAAGCATGATTGCGACGACACAACCTAATAATACGACCAGTGCTGCAAAACCATTGAGTTTTAAACCAGAACTACGTAAAGATGCAAAAAAGCCAGGTCCAACTTGAATACCAATAGTGTAGACAAATAAAATCAAACCGAATTCTTGAATAAAATGTAAAGTATGTGCATTTAAAGTGATGCCCATTGTTTCGGTATAATGTCCGACAATAATTCCGCCAAATAATACGCCACCAATACCTAGACCAACGCCTTTAATGCGCCAGTTTCCCATCCATAAACCGAGTACGGCTACCAGTGATAATATACTGATAGATAAAGCAATATCACTCATAACAAGCACCTCCTTGTTAATGTTAAAAATCCATTTATACCTATTATAATAAGCACCTATATTTGTACGACAAATTAAGGGTGAATGTTATAGCTTTTTTATGAAAATGGGGTGGGGTATGAAGAATTAACTGCAAATAGAATGATGGAGTGATATTTAAAAAATATTGATGGCGAGATTATTAATCTTAGGGTAAGTGGTTTATGACTTCACACTGTTTTTATTCGTTATTCTTCTGTTTTTGAATAAAAAAATACCTGCCAATGGCAGGTATTTATAACACAATATTTAAATGATTATTGTTTGTTCTTTAGATAATCAATGGTGTTTGCTAAATCTTGTAGGTTCTTATGAGCGCTGGTATTTACAAGATATTTGCCATTGATTAGGAAGGCAGGTACTGACTCTAGCGCTGCATTACGGACAATATCTTCTGACTGTTGGAACATCTTAAAGACTTCTTTTTGTTGAGCTTCTGTTAACTCATAAGGGCTTTTTAGTTTGTTATCATGGAAGATCTTATCAATAGCAGCTTTACGTTGATCTGCTGTCATGTCTTTTGGTGAGTCTTGCACAAACGCAAATAATTGCTCAACTAATGCGTGGCTTGGGTTGTTATCTGTTTGTACCATTGCGGCATAGAAGATGAAGGCGGCTTTTTGAGCGCTTTCATTAAAAATAACGTGAACTTGCTTAATATTGCTATTCGTTAATTTTTTGATTTCTGGAAGAATGCTTTCCATTTTACGGCAATGACCGCAAGAAAGAGAAAAAATTTCGGTGATGCCCTTCATTTCAGGCATAGGTGTTGGGATCACTGAGTACTGATCACCTTCTTGTGGTGTTTTTGAATCAGAACAGCCAGATAATGCAAAAACAGTAAAGAGTAGAACAAAAAAAGCTTGATAAATACGTTTCATGTTTCGGTACTTTTATAAATAAGAATTATTCCATTATGTCGATAATTTATGATAAATGCATCGATAAAATGATAAAAACTCATAAAAAATGTGCCACTTAATTGATTTGTGTACGAATGTTAAACGTTTATAGGTGCCGAGAGGTTATCTAATATTAAGCGTGAATATCTCCGTGTGTTGCGCCTTATAATCAGCTATTATTAGCGGCTTTTTTGCCGCATGTGAGTGTTAATCGATGTACATTGGATTTGATTATGGAACCGCGAATTGTTCGGTTGCAGTGATGGAAGATAGTAAGCCTAAACTTTTACCGTTAGAGAACAATAATCAATATATTCCGTCGACCTTATGTGCACCGACACGAGAAGCTGTGTCTGAATATCTGTATCGCTTTATGGGGGTTTCACCATCAAACAGTGTTGGTGAACAAGTTTTACGTCGCGCAATGGCTTTTAATCGAGAAGAAGATATTGAGGTTGTTGCTGGCGATGTACAGTTTGGACAGGCTGCACTTGATCTTTATCTTGATGATCCCGAAGAAGTCTATTATGTAAAATCACCAAAATCATTTTTGGGTGCCAATGGCTTACGTGATGGTCAAATTAGTTTTTTTGAAGATCTTGTTTGCGCAATGATGGTCAACATTAAACGTACGGCCGAGCAAAGTTTACAACAAGATATCAGCAGTACCGTTATTGGACGTCCGGTAAACTTTCAAGGGATTGGTGGCGAAAATGCTAACCAACAAGCAGAAGGGATTTTATCTCAGGCTGCAAAACGAGCTGGCTTTAAAAATGTGTGCTTTCAATTTGAACCTGTTGCTGCCGGGCTTGAGTATGAATCAACCTTAACCGCAGATAAAACTGTGCTGGTGGTTGATATCGGTGGTGGTACAACTGACTGCTCATTAATTCAGATGGGACCTAGTTTTCGTCATTTAACCGATCGTAGTTCAAGTTTATTGGCGCATAGTGGTCAACGTATTGGTGGTAATGATCTTGATATCCATTTAGCGTTTAAACAACTTATGCCTCAATTTGGTTTAGGCAGCAAAACGGTACGTGGTATTGATATGCCGTTTAATCAGTTTTGGAACCCGATTGCGATTAATAATGTTGCAGCACAGACTGAATTTTACGGTGATGCTAATTTACGTGCGCTAGAAAAGTTGCGTCACGATGCAGCTGATCCACAATTATTGTCACGATTGATTCATGTGTATCATGAGACACTTGGTTATCAGATTATTCGCCATGCAGAAGAGGCGAAAATTGCACTATCGAGCCAAGCTCACCACACGGTGAATATGGCATTGATGCAAGATTTATTTCATGTGGATATTTCAGCACAGCAGTTAGCAGAAGCAATTGAAACACCGAAAGAGAAAATGCGAGAGCTTGTCATTGAAGCGATGGCTCAAAGTCAAATTAAGCCTGATGCTATCTTCATGACCGGTGGTACTGCACGTTCACCTATTTTACGCCAATGCATAGAGCAACAGTTACCGAATATTCCTATCGTAAGCGGGAGCTACTTTGGTTCTGTAACGGCGGGATTAGCGCGTTGGGGTGAGCGTTGTTACCGCTAAACGAATAACGGTAATAATATAAAAATGCCTGCGCTATGACGCAGGCATTTTTAAATGATAACGGGAAATAATACTTATGCGGGTTTGGGTGCATAAGCTGAACACCAACCATTGATATTGACTGCTTTACCTGGGAATAGAGCACAAGGTTGCCAGTGATTATTATTGATACCATTGCGAATTAATAAGCAGTTTTTGCATTGCTGGTTCTTGACCGTCGATTTATTTACATATTTTAGTGCGACAGCTTGTGGGTTACTTTCTTCTAGATGAGGAAGATCCGCCGCATATGCTGGGCGTATAAGAAATTTATTCCCCATGGTTAATCCAATAATACCACTTGCAGTAAATTGCATAAAACGACGCCGTGATAATGTAGTTCGCATAATACTTACCTTATTCTTCATATTGAATATTTATATTGAGTAAAACTTAATAAGAGTAAAAATAAGTAACGCCATTAATCTAACAATATGACCTATATTCTCATTTTTAAATAATAGTATAGGAAGAGATAAAAAAGATTATAAAAGAGTCTATTTCTATTACCTTAAATAGAAATGATAATCATTGTTATTTGTAATAATTGTATTTAAATAAATGATAATATATTAAATTAATATTCGAACGATGTTTTAATGCTGTAATTGTATGTTTACAAAGAAATTAATAAAAATAACATATTGGTGGTATTTAATATTCCATTTTCGGTGTCTTTATTTATTGTTTTATTTCAGTCTTAATGTAAGAAAATGCATAACTATAATCTGTAGCTGCTTTTTATTTTATATTCATTACTAATAAAACGGTATAGCGTCATTATTCTTGTTATTTCACATTGGGGCGAAATAACACTAAGAAATATACGTGTTTAGATTAGTTTTACCTGAAACCTTTCAAGGAAACAGCATATGTCTGACGGGAACGTATTTAAACAACCAAAACCGTTCTATTTGATATTTTCAATTGAATTCTGGGAACGTTTTGGTTTCTACGGTATGCAAGCAATTTTAACTGTTTATATGGTTAAAATTCTTGGCATGTCAGAAACTGCTTCTTTTACTTTATTTGGTGCCTTTTCTGCATTAGTTTATGGCTCTGTTGCTATCGGTGGCTGGGTAGGGGATAAAGTTCTCGGAACAAAAAGAACCATCAGATTAGGCGCGATGGTGCTTGTTGTTGGTTATGCTTTATTAGGTTTATCTGCAACCAGTGGTTACGGTGGTTCAGATCTTATCTATATAGCAATGGGCTTTATTACCATGGGTAATGGCTTATTTAAGGCAAACCCTTCAAGTTTACTAGCAAAAGTTTATGGTAAAGACGATCCCCGCCTAGATGGTGCATTTACAATGTACTATATGGCTATCAACCTAGGTTCGTTTTTCTCAATGCTATTATCACCATGGATCGCAGAGAGATTTGGTTATGACTTTGCTTTTGGTGTGAGTGCTGCAGGCCTGGTTATTACTCTTATTAACTTCTTTATTAGTGGTCATATTGTTAAAACTATCGGTTCTAAGCCGGATATGAAGCCTGTTAACAAAACATATTACCTTGGCGTTGTTATCGGTACTATTGTATTAAGTTTTGTTAGCTCAGTATTATTACAGCACCTATTTTATGCACATGCTATTTTAATTGTTGTTGGTTGTACAATTGTTGGTTTGTACTTTAAAGAGCTATTCTCAACATCAGGTATTGAACGTGCAAAAATGTTCGTTGCCTTTATATTAATGCTACAAGGTGTAGTGTTCTTTGTTCTTTATTTCCAAATGCCGACATCACTGAACTTTTTTGCTATCCATAATATTTCTCATGACTTATTTGGTATCAGTGTTGCGCCTGAACAGTTTCAAGCACTTAATCCATTATGGATCATGATTGCCAGCCCAGTACTTGCGATGATTTACAATAAATATGGCGATCGTTTCTCTATGCCATTTAAATTTGCATTGGGCATGGTGCTATGTAGCTTGTCATTCTTAGTGTTAGTACTTGGTGCGCATTTTGCCAATAGCGATGGTATTGTTGATTCAAACTGGCTTATTGTTTCTTATGGATTCCAATCTATCGGTGAGTTATTCGTATCTGGTCTTGGTTTAGCAATGGTAGCTCAACTTGTACCACAACGTATGATGGGCTTTGCAATGGGTATGTGGTTCCTAACATCAGCAACTGCTGCGGTTGTTGCTGGTTGGGTTGCGACGCTAACTGCAGCGCCTGCAAACGTTATTGAACCGCATCAAACACTAATGTTATATAGCCATGTGTTTGGTATTATTGGTTACTCTACTGCGGGTATTGCTCTGTTCACTATGATTATTGCGCCTAAGCTAACACGTGTTATGCGTGGTGAAGATACACCAGCGGCAGTAACCGCAGCATAATCATAAGCTAATCTCATAAGTTAAAAGTATAAAATTAAACGGATGCCGACTGATAAAGTCATTGGCATCCGTTTTTTTTTGTTAATAATGCGAGAGCAGGAAGAGCAGGAAGAGCAGGAAGAGCAGGAAGAGCAGGAAGAGCAGGAAGAGCAGGAAGAGCAGGAAGAGCAGGAAGAGCAGGAAGAGCAGGAAGAGCAGGAAGAGCAGGAAGAGCAGGAAGAGCAGGGTGTATCGTTGAATCAATCGCAGCGTTATTTGTACTCTTTATTTTGATCTAAGCCAGTGAAATGCCATAAATTTAAATCAAACTGAAAAGAGATCATTCACCTGTATTTATTTGGGCAAATTAACTATGTCACTTTAGTGTTGCTACTGAATAGTCAGAGAATGCGATACAGAAGGATAAGTAAGAAAGGTTGATAAGAGGGTAAGATAAAATATGAATCGCTCATGGCAAGCGAGAATCCGTTTAATAAGTACTAATATTAACAAGAAACAAAAAAGCCTCAGTATCACGTTTGCAGTGATGGACTGAGGCTTTTTATTGTGAGCTAAGATTAATTAGCTTACTGAGATTGGATCGTTATTTTCGCGCTGTGACTTTAGGCTTGCGAAGTATTGCTGAGTTTCAGCAATAACAACATGGCGTAATACCACTAAACCAATCAGGTTTGGAATAGCCATTAAACCATTAACAATATCAGCAATAACCCAAATCATATCAAGTTGCATGAAAGCGCCACTTGCGATGAGGACTAAGAAAACTAACTTGTATGGCATGATTGCTTTTACGCCAAATAAATACGTAATACAGCGCTCACCGTAGTAGTTCCAACCTAAAATAGTAGTAAAGGCAAAGAACATTAGGCCAACAGAGACCATTAACGGACCATAGTAATCAGAATTCAAACCAGCAGCAAAGGCATGTGTTGTCATGGTTGCACCAGCGAAATCACCAGTCCATGCACCTGTTACTACAAGGGTCAAGCCTGTCATTGTACAGATAATGATCGTATCAAAGAACGTACCTGTCATTGAGACTAAGCCTTGGCGTACACATGAATTTGTCTGCGCCGCAGCGGCAGCAATAGGCGCACTGCCTAGTCCTGATTCATTTGAGAATACACCTCGGGCAATACCTGATTGAATCGCAAGCATCATTCCGGCACCAACAAAACCACCCGTAGCCGCATGACCCGTAAAGGCTGATTGAATAACCGTTTCAATGGCAGCGGGTAGTGCATGGAAGTTAGTACCTAAAACGATTAAGCAAGCCATAATATAAAAGCCAGCCATCAGTGGTACAACCGTACTTGCTACTTTAGAAATTGATTGAATACCGCCTAATGTTACTGTTGCAACTAAGAGCGTTAATATAACAACCGTAATTTCTTTAGGTGCGCTAAATGAAATATGTGCAGCTTCTACTATAGCGTTTGCTTGTGGAAAGGTACCAATACCAAAACAAGCAACACCCACAGCAAAAATTGCAAACAGTTTAGCAAGCCATTTACTGCCAACCCCTTTTTCAAGGTAGTACATTGGGCCACCAAGAATTTGACCATTAGCGTCAACTTCTCTGTATTTAACGGCTAATAGACATTCCGCATATTTTGTTGCCATGCCAAATAAAGCAGCAAGCCACATCCAAAATAGTGCACCGGGACCACCGAGTTTAATTGCGGTTGCAACACCAACAATATTACCTGTACCAATTGTTGCAGATAAAGCAGTGCACAAAGCAGCAAAGCTTGAAACGTCACCTTCGCCACGGCTATCTGGATCTTTTTTACCACCAAAAACATATTGTAATGCCAGTGGTAGGTATCGAATCTGGATAAAACCAAGTCGAATTGTGAGGTATAAACCTGTGCCTACTAATAAAATTAATAGGGGCGGTCCCCAAACAAAGCTATCTAACGTGCGTAGAAAATTAAAAATTGTGTCATGTAGTGGATTCATTATTCCTCCTTCAACGTACAAAGGAAGAGATACAGAACAACAGGTAAATGTTAGTTACAGAATGGCTTCTGGTTGCTGCTCTTATCTCCTCTGTCCTTTTGCCTGAGAGTTTCACCGTTATATTGCAACGGTTTGCTCCTTCGGCGCTCGATTTAACGAGTCTCTCCAGAGGCTCCTCCAATAACAGTCCATACCTATTGCATTACTGCAACCTGGTGCCTGAAAGATTTACGAGTGACAACCTGATGGGATCATGTTGTTTTTCGCTTACTTCTTCGGCGGGCCGACGTGTTATACCATCATGGTATTCGTCAATGGCCGCTCTCCTGCTATCTTCATCGGAACTCATTTCGCCCGCAATGTTAGGGGATAAAAATGTGATTGTCAGCAAAAAAGTAAAAAAAAAAGCGCTAGCGAAATAAAATAAGCGTCAGAGGACAATAAAAGGAATATTCCGTATAAAAATAAACCAGCTAAAGAGCCATCAGTTATGCTAGCGCAATTGATATTAATAGTAAGTTATACTTGATAACTAAGGATTTAAATTATTATCGAGTATGGTGATCAGTTCATTATTAGCGTCAGAGGTAATTTCCCAACCAAACACCCCGCCAAGTTTATGTTGCTTTGCATAATCCGCTTTAGCTTTGAGAGAACGTTTATCTTCAAAACTAATATATTCTTTATTTTTTTGATTATAGAGTACAGCAGCTTCTGCATGCTGGTCATAGTAATAACGATAGCCTAATTTAGGATTGTTAATAAAATATTTGCTGATATCACTGTAAGTAAAATACCCAGGATCTTTAATGTCAGAACCTTTACCTAATCCACCTAAGCTCTGTAAATTTTCAAGTTTGTCGGGGAATATAACATCAACACCTTGCCATCCTCTGCCATAAAAAGCACTACCAATAATAATCTTATGTGGATCAACCTGTTTTTCTATCAGTGTTTTTACTAGATTATCCACAGAATTATTATTTGGTGTATTGGAGGTACTGTATAGATTGCTGTGATGGCCAACGACGTTACTCCAATTGCCTAAGAAATCAAAACTCATTAAATAGAGTTGATCTAAATGATTAGCAACATGGGTCCAGTTGATACCGGGTAAGGTTTTTTTGTCGGCGTTGATTGCCGCTGAAAGTTGGTAATGACGGTTATTCTTACTTCCTAAGCTATCTAATTTATGCCGTAATTCCGCAATTAAAAGGCTATAGGCTTCTCGCTCTTGCGATACTGTATCCTTGCCTTTTCCTGATAACCCGTACCCACCAGGATATTCCCAGTCAATTTGGATACCATCAAAAAAATCGTATTTCGTGATTAAATCTATGGCAGAGTTTACAAATGTCTGGCGATAAATAGAATTAACGGCAATTGTATGAAAGGGTTCTGAAAGGGTCCAGCCACCAAAACTTGGAAGGATATTTAAGTGAGGGTGTTTTTCTGACAGTAGTTTTAATTGGCCAAAATTACCTTTATAACTGACATTCTTGGCCGTTTTACCCGCAAGTTTTATTTGTAGTGCGGCATATTCATCTAAAATAATGGCTGTGCCAATAGGTTTATCTTTACATTGGGTTTTAATTATTTTTTTGATGTTATCAGGTGAAGAGTCGACGGGCCCACAGGCTGCTAGAAATGCGTAAATAAGATGAGTTAATTTCTCCGCTGGAACCATGCTAGCAGAGTATGGGTTATTAGGTGTATAGACTTTCCAATCAGGATAATAAGCGGCCACGACATAAGGGCGATCATGTTCAGCAGCATGAGCAATATTTATTTGAGATACTAAGCTAAAGGCTAACAACGGGTATACAGAAAAAGAACGAATTGAGGCTAAAAAAGAAGTCATTTACGTTTAATCAAAATATAAGAACTGCTGCTATTATTGACCGTATCTATAATATCCCGATAACCGTTTGTTATTGTTATTAGATATGCATCACAAAACAATGACTTATTCAAATCGCTGACATGAGTCAGGTAACGCTATACCCTGTTGAATATTCTTTTTGATTATCGTTTTATTTTCTATTGGTATATTGAAGTAATAGTGTTGAAATCTAATATTTGGAACAGCAGAATTAATAAGATTAAATTATTTTATTAATAGCATGTAATTATTTTCTTATTTAAAGGTATAAATACGCTTTATATTAAAGACGTAAAGTTGGATAACCAAGTGTCTTAGTTGTGGTGTTCGGGGGTAATATGATCTGGGTTAATTGCTGCCATAAAGAAAAATATACCAGTGTTAAAAATAATCTTGTTAAATATCATAATGTTTTAGAAATATCACCTTATGAATTGTTATTAACGATGACTGGATATGAATTGATTTTCATTGAAATTGAAAATTCACAATCTAATGGTTTTAAATTATTACGAATTATCAAACAACATTATCCTATTGTTAAAATTGTGATTGTTTATCATGATTTAGATTCTGAGTTAGCGATTGTTGCATTACGAGCTGGTGCGGAAGATATTTTAGTTGCTAGTGCTAATAGACAAAAAATTGATAGTTGTTTAAGTCGGCTACATACTCATAAAGAAGAAATTGTTATTGATGATGATATATCACAACGTGAACGATCTATATTACCTGCATTATCTATTATTGATAATGATATTAGTGCGCCACTGCGAGAGGAAGAATTAGCGAAAGCGTGTGATTTTTCAGCTACTTATTTTTCTCGATTATTTCATACAACAATGGGTGTTACATTAAAACAGTATATTATTCAAAAAAGATTAGATTTAGCCTGTGGATTATTAAGTTCTGATCATGAAAAAATCGCATCAGTGGCAACTTCTGCAGGCTTTAAAGATGTTTCGTATTTTTCTCGAGTATTTAAAAAACACATCGGTTGTTCTCCGGGAAAGTTTCGATCAAATAATTATAAAGAATCATAGCGGGTGGATCATCATTTACAGGTAATAGAGGAGTTGTTTATAATTATATTATACTTCTTTTGATGATTTGATTAATGACAACATTTCATGAATTACTTGGTACTGATGATAGCTGTTCGACAACAGAGATAAAGAAAAAATATCGTCAATTATCAAATAGGCTACATCCTGATAAAGGAGGCTCTCAAGCATTAATGCAGATGTTGAGCATGGCCTATCAACAAGTAATTAAAGGTGAGGGTAATAAAAAATGCTCAGATGCCATCCTTAAACAGGCAGAGAAGAATGATCAAGGTAATGATTTTAAAAGTAAAATAGCAGAACTGGTTAAAGAAAAAGAAAAACTACAAGATTTACTTGAACAACATAAGCAAAATGTTGAGCATGCTTTTACTGCGGGTGAAAACAGTGCACGGCAAACATTGTTATTATTACAAGCGGCGAATAATAGTCTTAATAAGCAACTGGTTTTTTTACGTCGCCAATTAGATGAAGGGGAGAATAAAAATTCCATCTCTAAAAAGTCGAATAAAAAATATTGTTTTGTTATGTTATTTATTCTTTTTGTCATTATTGTCGTGACAGGAGGATTTTTTCATTATCAAAGACAACATCAGCAGCCACTATCTCAGGCTCCAGATTTGGTTCCTGTTCCTATTGCTGCTCAAGTTAAAAATGTTATTGCCACTCAACTTGCAACTGTTGATTATGCCGATTCTATAAATAATGTAGCTCGAATAATGATGATGCATACTACGGGTTTATGGCAACAACGTTACTATGAAGGTACTCGACAACCTTATATTGCAGTACGCAGTATTAATGGCTCTTATATTGTAAAAGATTGTCAGGGAACTTTTAGCTATTATTCTAACCGTACACATAATACAGCACATGTACCTGTTAATTTAATTTTTAGCACTAATGATCGTCAATTTTCAGTCTATAGAATACCTTATGGTAATGGTTCTAGTGAGCAACAATGGTTAAATAGCAAGAGTCTTGTTATTAATGATAATATTTTTAGTAATAATGGCTATCAATCAAGTGCATTAGCACTAGCTTCAGTATGTAGTAATACCACGCCTTTTTAGTGGTAACGGCTATTATCTAAAATATGCATAAATAGAATCAAAATCAGGAGTGTTTAATGGATTTATCGTTATACCAAGGGATTATTTTTGACATGGATGGCACATTGGTTGATTCAATGCCCGCACATATAAAAGCATGGCAACACACATGTCATGATTTTGGGTTGCCATTTGAGCACGATTGGTTTTATTCAATGGGAGGCTCACCCACGATAAATACAGCGATAGCATTATTAAACAAACACGAGATTGATGCCGATCCCCAGTTACTTGTGATGAGTAAATTACGCCATTTTGATGAGATCAAGCATAAGGGCGATATTATTCCAGCTACATTTGCTGTGTTGCAGCAACAAAAAAACGTAAATAAACGTATTGCTGTGGGGACAGGATGTTATCGTCACCACGCTTTAGATATATTAACAACCTTAGGTATTTTTCCCTTGTTAGATGCAGTGGTCACTGCAAATGATGTCCAGCGTCATAAACCATTACCTGATACCTTTATTGAAGCGGCACGTTTACTTGATGTACCAACAGCACAATGTGTGGTATTTGAAGATACTGAATTAGGTTGCCAAGCTGCATATGCGGCAGGAATGGATTGTTATCGAGTTAGAGATGGTGTGATTTGTGAATTTATAGCGTTTAAATCCTAAGGTTTAGCCTTTTAAATAAATACGTTATGCTAGTAGTGTTTTTTTACTTACTAGTGATGCCATAATGACTAAAGCTTCATCGCACAACGACAACCAATATTCTCTTTCTGAAACCCGTTTTTGGATTCAGCGTTTAAGTAAAACGTCTATTCGTGCACTACATATCTTAGGTGTTGCTATATCGAGTGGCGGGTTTATTTTCGATCTTGATAAAGCGCTATGGCTTAATTGGTGGTTACTGGCCATGTTCAGTGGTCTTTTGATGATGTCACAAGAGATTTATCGTTCAAAGTTGTGGTTAATTCAACTTAAAGGCGTATTAACTTTTGTTAAGTTAGCTTTACTGGCTTCAATTATATTGGTTCCTCAGCAACAACCTAATATCTATATTACAGTATTATTACTTTCAGTCTTTATTGCTCATGGGCCTGCGGCTTTACGGCATTATTCAATTTGGCATCGACGTGTTCTTCATGAGCCAAAAGGTGGAAGAAAAAAGAACCTGAATGGATAGGCGCATAATTATTCTTTTGCCTCACTTTTAAGTGGTTTTTATTACAACAGAGCCTGCAAAAAGTATCACAGTTAGTACACTATAGGAGGATAAGCGAATAAAAGGTGTCGGCATGATTAAATATGGGGCGTTGTATTTATTGTTTGCGATAGTGTTTGTCGGTGCAATATTAGTTGTAGATAGAATCCATAATGATCATTTATTAACACAGACTAAAGATTCATTGCATTTAGATAATGATAAAGAGCGTGCGGAATTTGCTTCGGAAATCGTACATAAATACATATTAGAGCCAGATCAATCATTACCCGTGACTGAAGGTGACTTATTTCCTTATCTTTATGGATATGCTGATTTAAATAACAATGGGCGTGATGAAGTCTTTATTCTTATGCAAACGGAAGAGTATTGTACTGAAAAAGGCTGCCAAGGTTTTTTATTTAGTCATGTTCAAAAAAAATTAGCACAATGGCAAAACATTTATCAGCCCATCCTGGTTGCAGATGAATCACATAATGGATGGCGTGATATTTTAGTTGCTGATGATAATAAGATGTACCGTCTGAAATATAATGCAGGCCATTACCTTACCGATCTAAGTAAAGCGCCTGAATTTAATAATCACCAACAAGCATTAGTCGCGGTAGGGTTAGCATTAGATAGCCAATATTACCGTAATGGTGGTAGTAATTTAGCACTCAATTATTCACAACCTATTTTCGATTGCCAGCAGTGTTTCTTATTTAGCTTTAATCGCTATGAAGAGTCAGATAAAAATTATTATTTATCCGTTAATACTGATGATAAAACCGTAATGCCATATCCTTAATCTAACGACGTGACAATAAGAAACCCCATTATTTCAATATAAAGAGTGTATCTGTTTGTTACAAAGAGTAAGGGTGTAATGCGTTGATTTTAAGTGAGTTATAATATTAAGGATTTCTTTTTAGATTTGCTTATTTACCTTATTATGACTATTGCTTATAGCGATAACTCAATATATATATACGGCTAATATTTATAATAAAAATAACTTATTGGACGTATATTGTGGCAAATAAAAAGTTGATTGCGTTGGCTATATCATCAGCTCTTTTGATGGGGTGCAATGGTGGTAGTGATTCAAGTGATCCTATTCCACCACCACCAGTTGTTGATCCTGAAATACCTGAAATTATTCCACCGGTTGATCCGGATAAACCAGAAATTTTACCGCCTGTCGATCCTGATATTCCTCCTGCCTTCGGTATTTTCTCGCTTAATGGTGATATGAATTTTGGTGCGAGTGTGCTTTGTAATGGCTTACCCGCGACGGATTTTATCATCGAGGATGATAAAGTTATCGTATGTTCATTTGATAGCATCGAATTAGCGACTTTTAGTGATGTTCAATTACAAACAACTAAGTCCAACGCTAAAGAAAAAATCAAATTACTGACGCTCGTTCAATCAGATCGCTTTGTTGCTTTTGATGATGATATCCAACGTCAAAATGCAGTTGCTAATACACAAGCATTATTGAATAAAATGGCGGTTGTTAGTGGTAAAGTGATTGATTTTAAGTTATCAGATATTGATCAATTACGGTTTAATAACTTCTATAATACTGATGATATATTGCTACCAACCGCTGAATTTAATGCGTTGATTAGCGATAAACTTGATGAAAGTACAGAAACTGACAGTAAACCATCAACTCATGAACCTGAATCACAACCGGTTGTTACACCAGGAACGAGTAATGATTTAAACAGTCATTTTGTAAGTGCTAATGCTGAGCAAAATTTAAGTTACCAGCCAACTAAAGTAATTTTAACGGAAGGCTTTTTACGTGATTTAGATAGTCAGCCTGTTGTCGGTGTTGATTATTATAGTCCATCAGGACGTGGACAAACTGATGCTGACGGTAAATTTAGCTTTAGCTGGGGCGAAAGTGTTGCCTTTGGTATTGATACCTTTGAGCTCGGTGAATTTAAAGCTAATAAAACCCGATTTACAGTGACAGAGCTAGCCGAAGGGCATGCTGGTCGTAATATTGCACGTTTGTTACAACGTTATTCTGACGCTACTGATCATATTCAGATTTCCGAGCGTGTTCATAACATATTTGCTCAATACCCTAATGTGATTAATGAAGCGTTAAATATAGAGTTGTCTGAGTCCGTACAATTGGATAATGGTACAGGTAAAGAGGTGCTTGTTGCTGGTGAATTTGATAAGCAATTTGAATCAGGCTTAGCACAACAGATTGATAGTGCAATTTGTGGTGAAACGTGTAAATCAAACCTGTTATTTTCACCATTGTCATTTCCACGTACAGCAACAGTAACAGAGCCAAATATTCAAGCAGATATTAATAAGCTTTGGGGGGCAGGGGCTGACGCGATTACAGCTGGCTGGAAACCCGTTAATAAATTCCACGTGTTTACTGATTCAACATGGTTTTATGGCAGTTCTGGTGGTGCTCGAGGTCAAAGTTCGATCAATATATCTAATCGCGCTTTTCCTATTTTAATGGCGCGTAATGATAATAACTATTGGATTAAGTTCGGTGATAAAAAAGCATGGGATGAAAAGAGCCTAGCGTATATCACCGAAGCACCATCAACGGTTGAACCAGAAAATGTTGGTGCAGAGACTGCAACGTTTAACTTACCTTTTATCAGTATCGGTGAGTTAGGAACCGGTAAAGTTATGATGGTGGGACATAACCGTTATAACAGCATTTTGGTCTGCCCTGATAGCTACAGTTGGAACGGTAGTGTTGATAAGAATGGTGTGTGTAGCCAGCGCGATGCTGATTCAAAGGATAGCCCTGATATGGGTAATTTCTTTACTAATACGTTCCGTTATTTATTAGGCGAGCGTTATAGTAATTCTGCTGATTCTATTACTGTTGGAACCAATATATCACATGTTTATTTCCGTCAAGCAGGGCAGCAGGTTGGCCGCTCCGCAGAATTTAAAGCAGATAAACGTTTTAAGTTAAATATTGAACAAGTGACTGATTTTAGTTCGATTGATCCGGAAACAATGCCATTAGTGATTATTAATGGATATGAATTTAATGCTATTACAAGTGATTATACTATTCCGACCGTTGCTGATATCAACAAACCTAAACTAACAGAGCAAGATGTCTCTGGTTTACTTAGTTATGTTGAGCGTGGTGGCAATATACTTATTATGGAAAGTATTACTTCTCAACCTAAAGACGATTTTGCGCGTTTATTAGATGGTGCGGGTTTAGCATTAAATGGTCATTCAGTGGTTACTAGTGGCCCTAGTTATGGTTATCCTGATCGTGTGCGTGCACAACGAGAGCATGGTTTTTGGGTTATTGAACGTTATGAGTCAGCAAAAGATGAAGTTAGTGGCGAGATAAAACCACCATATACGATTAAAGATGGCATCGTTATTTGGGATTTCATTACTAATAATAAACCTGATGATAAACCAAAATTAGAAGTTGCGAAGAAAGTCATTACTAACGATGAAGGAAAAAACGAAACTGTTGTTGCATTTATTGATACATTTAATAAAACGCCAGAACAAATTGATATTGCAAAACAGCAGTTATTGAGTGAGTTTGGTTATCAAGAATGCCAGCTTAGCGATTACCACTATGAGGTTAACTGCTTAGAATATCGACCTGGAACCGGTATCGCGATTGATGGTGGCATGTATACACCACGTTATCAAGAATTAGATCTGAATGAAGCGACAGCTAAAGCAATGGTGAAAGCGGCTGATCTTGGGACAAACATCGAACGTTTATATCAGCATGAATTGTATTTCCGTACTAAAGGAAAACAAGGTGAGCGTCTAAACAGTGTTGATCTCAATCGTATTTATCAAAATATGACGGTATGGCTGTGGAATAATCTTGATTACCGTTATGAGTCTGGTGTTAATAATGATGAATTAGGTTTTGAACGTTTTACTGAATTCCTAAATTGTTATGGTGATAATGCGCCAAGCCAAACGACGTGTAGTGCCGAGTTAGGTCAAAGCCTTGTCGATAACAACATGGTTTATGGTGCTAATAGCGACGTAAATGTGGAATACCAAGGTTGGATGAACCCAAGCTATCCACTTAATTATATGGAAAAACCGTTAACGCGTTTAATGCTGGGTCGTTCATATTTTGATTTAGATATTAAAGCCGATATTCGTCAATATCCGGGTGAAGCCAAAGGTTCATCATCAGCCAAAGTGGATGTTGATTTATCAAGTAATACCGTCGCATGGTACGCAGGTAATCGTCAATCAACTGGTCAATGGGCTGTGGCACATCAGCCATTTACTATCTCAGTACAAGGAAATAGTAACCCAGTAACAATTACGGTGGCTTTAGCTGACGATCTAACCGGACGTGAAAAACATGAGTTGGGTTTACAGCGTCCTCCGCGTGTTTCTAAATCATTCACATTGTCTGCTGGTGGTTCAACAGAATTTACTGCGCCATACGGTGGTTTGATCTATGTATCAGGTAATGAAACAGGAAAGGTTAGTGTTAGCTTAAACGGCACTGTTGACGCGCCATGGTATAAAGATAATGCTTGGGTAAACTCGCAAGAGTCAGCAGCTCCGATTGGTGAAATTGAATCTGATAGCTTTATCTATACTGCGGCATCAAAAAATCTTCAAGCGAGTAATTATGGTGGTAAACCACAACAATTCGCGCAAGAGTTAGATGTTTTTGCCGAAGATTTAAATGAATTTTATGCGCGTGATGAAGTGAAGGGTGAAGGTACGGGGCATCATCGTAAAGTAACGGATGCGACACTGCCAAATAATAAGCATCATGTGGTTAATGATGTCGCTATTTCAATTGGTACGGCACACTCTGGTTATCCGGTTATGAATATTAGCTTTGAGACTAATAGTAGTGATATAAAAATGTCACCGCTAAATAGTTGGTTGTTATGGCACGAGGTAGGTCATAACGCAGCTGAAGCACCATTTAGTGTTGAAGGTTCAACTGAGGTAACTAACAATATTCTTGCACTTTATATGCAGGATAAACACCTTGGTAAAATGGCGCGTGTTGAACAAGATATTCGTATCGCACCTGCTTTTGTTAACTTAGAAAAACCTAATGCTTGGGCGGCTGGTGGTAACGGTGAACGATTAGTGATGTTTGCTCAATTAAAAGAGTGGGCTGAAACTGAGTTTGATATTGCTAAAGTTATTACTGGAAAGTTACCTCGTTATTACGTCACTGATGTTGATGGCATGAAGGGCTGGAATTTATTTAAATTAATGCACCGTCTAACGCGTGGCGGTTTAGAAGACAATATGCAATTACCAACCCCGAATGCTTGTCAATCAACACAAGGATTGAGTAAAGGCGATCAATTAATGGTATGTGCCTCTTATGCAGCACAAACTGATTTAAGTGGCTTCTTTAGTGCTTGGTCACCAGGCTCTAAAGCTTATATGATCCCTGGTGCGACAGAACCTTCTTATGAAGGGGGGGTTACACCTGCTGGACATGCGGCAGTCAAAGCATTAAAGCTTGATGAACCAACGCATGATCCATTACAAATTAATTCAGTGACTGTACGCCAAATGAATTAAATAACGTAAATAGACATCGAAAAAATAAAACCGCGTATCTGAATGATGCGCGGTTTTTTTATTAATAACTAAATATCACGTTTGCTATACCACAAAAGCTCGCTGATATAGCATCCATGCGGTAAGTTGTTGAATGTCTTTTTCGATTAATGCACATAACATATCTTCAGGGATAGGCGTCGTTTCTACATAAAACGGTGGCATTCCGCCATGTTTGCAACGATCAGGAAATGTTTGTCTTATCCATTGTAATTGATTAATCCAACGTGTTGTTGACTGTGGCTTCTCAGATTGAATACCCAATTTTGTTGCCAATAATAGCGCATCATTTAAGCGTTGAATTAATACTAATAAGCTTAACCAGTCTTTTGATGTTCGAGGGCTTAAGTTAGGCTCTTTGAGTAAATTCATAACCTCGCCGTTTAGCGCATAATAACGTTGCTGGCTTTGATATAAGTTAATTTTTTGTTCCCACTGCGGTTTGTTTAATACTGCAACATACAATATTTGAGACTTTATCATGCTAGCTGTGTGGCGATCTAACCATGTCATTGTCCAACTTGGTGCAATGAAGTAGTTCACCGAAAATGCGATAGTTACACCAAATAATGTGTCGATAATTCGGTAAAATGACACATAAGTATTATCAGGAGATAACAAACTGATCGCGAATACAATCATTGATGTTAACCAAAATACATGGATGTCGTAACGTTCTTTATGATAAGACGTAAAAGAGAAAAAGACTGAAATACTGGTTAATAACAGAAGGTATTGTGGTGGTACAAAATATAAACAGATGAAGCAGTAAATCCCCCCTAAAGCCGTACCAGAAAAACGATTCCAAATGCGATGATTAGTGATTGCCATTGATGATGTCAGCAACACAATAAAGGCTGTTAGTGAGATCCAATAACCTTGTGGCAAATGATAAAATTCAGTTAAAAATTGCGTTACAGCTAATGTTACCGCAATTTTTCCAGCATGACGCCACTCTTTAGAATTAAATTTAAGAGCAAGACGAAAATCACTAATAAATGCTTCACTGTCATTAGTAAATAAATAGATATTTTTACTATTATCGGGTGATGAAAAAGTATCAAAATTATAACAACGTTTAAAATTTTCTATTATATCAATAATATAAACTGTATTTTTGTATTCATTAGTTGCAAATGTTGCAGTGATTTGTTGTTTTTTTCTTAATTGGTCGGCTGCTTTTTCTATCCAACCAAATAGTTTAATTCGTGTGGTTGTATGAATATCAAAGCTGAGTACCCGCTCTAAACAAATAATATACTCAGACATTTCTAATAAACGTTGCAGTTCTATTTTTATTTGTAGGGCACGCTTAGACGATGAAACAGAATTGCTGTAATACGCTAAATTGTGGGCACTTTGATAAAAGAATTGTCGTCTTGCCGCTAACTGTGTTTCATCATTAGATAATCGTAATTCATCAAGCCAATCAGCCAATGCATTGTGCACTGTTATTGTGTGTTGATGCAAAATACGTCCTTTAAAAAAAGGCCATAGCATTAAAGATGAGAGCATGACACATAAGCCAGCAAAGACATTCGCCATCAGCACAATAGTTAAACTATCGCCTACAGAGGCAAAATGAATCGCCATAATGTAGATAAAACCAAAGTTATAGCCAAATAAACGAATATGAGGGCGTTGATTAGACATTAAGCCATAAAGAATGGCGATTGAACATAATGTAATAGCACTTAACCACATATAGCTAAATACTAAAAACGCCAAATAAGTTGCCACAACGGTGATTATGATAGAAATAGACAGTATTTGTAATCGTTTTAAATAGGGTAGATTGCGAGCTTGAACGCCAAGTAACCATGCTGTAATCAAGCCTGATATACCGGCACTAGTAAAACCTAAGCTATAAAACACACCTAGACTGACTAGCATTGGAACGGTTATACGAATAGAGTCGGGAATGTCTGCTGCATTGGAAAACCAGCGGCTAAACATAGTCGTTAACGTTGTTATTTTCATGATGGCGGCTTGTTAATAATAAAGCATGCTGATACGTCAAAATATAGCGATAAAATAAGCTAAAATGAGGCGTAGAATATAATAAATAATGCAATACAAGTAATGCGTTATTGGTAATGTTACAGAATGGTATTAGTTAAAAAATAAGCAGTGCAATCAGCCGAAGCACTGCTTGTTTATAAATTTATGCTGATTTTATTAATAACTGGCCAAGGTAATTCATTGCAAAAGCCGCATCTTGTGCCGCAGTATTTACTTTAGTAATTAATTGTTGTGCGCGTTCATCATCATCTTTTAAGCTGATGCTTATTTTTTTAACCAGCTGTTCAGCCATTTCTGTTTTTTGTTTACAGTCGTTAAATAATGCAGAAATAACGGCAATATCTATTTCACCACCTTTTGCAAACAAATTAGCTGCAATGCTATATACCGTATGAAACTGGTTCGCAGTGTCTTTTTTTCCAGCTTCAACATCTTTAGCCCACTCCGTAGACCATGTTTTAAAAATAACGGCAAGTTGTGGGTTAGGTTGCACTTGTATTGGTTGCATTATGTTGTCCTTGAAGTGGTTATACCTAGCATAGTAATGCAGCTTATAACCGGTTTAAAGTGCAATTTTTAGAAAGTGATATCATCGAGTGAATTAAATAATAGTTGGCTGTTTTTACCGCAGAAAATGCTGCTTAACTATACAATATTGAGGTGAGTATCACATAATTCAGTTATATATATCATTTTACATCAAGATCTTTGAGAAATGGCTTGCATGAGACACTGTAACGTTTTACGTTAAACTTAGCCCTTGGCAGTAGTGATAGCCAAATAGGTGCTAAGGAGAAACTCATGATTAATGTGAACTTCGAATTGGCAAAACAAGCATATGCTAAAGTGCTAATGTATCCTTATGGTGGTGAAATTGAACAGCATGAATATACAGCACTGCGTGTCTTCCGTTGGGATTTGGCACGTGCTGGCAAGCCAATTGATAAAGCCTTTGATTTAAGACTGCAAGCAAGTGGTTATCGAAAAATCGCTACTCAGCCTGCAAAAGCCCATCGACCACTTCCTGCGTGTGTTCTAGCACAAATGAGTGAAAGCTGGAAAAGCCAACATGGTTACCTATAATGTGTAAATATGCCTAAGGCTAAAGAATATATTTCTTTAGCCTTTTTTTATTTTTATCGGGCTAGAATTAATGCTTAAAATAAAGATAAAAAAACCAGTCATTGCTGACTGGTTTCAATAGATAAATACTACTTAATTATTCTATTTATTAAACGTATTGCCATTGGCTTCACGTGCTTCTGCAATAGTATCTGGGTGCCATGCACCTTCAATATCTTTCAGCTCTTTAAACTTAGAGCGATCAAATTCTGGTGTTTTACCCGCTTTAAGTTGTTCTTCATAATCTTTGATAACTTTAATGGCTAATCCTGAAAGGAATATTAAAGCAACAATATTAACCAGTGCCATTAAGCCCATTGAAACGTCAGCTAGGCTCCAAACAACAGGAAGTGAAGCAACAGCGCCAAACATTACCATACCTAATACCGCAAGACGGAACAGGAATAAGCCTTTTTTGGTATTGCCGTTTAGGAACATAATGTTTGTTTCTGCATAGGTGTAGTTTGCAATAATCGATGAGAAACAAAATAGTAATATAGCTGAGGTAATAAAATAGGTTGTCCAATCACCTAATTGATTACTCAACGCTTGTTGAAGCAAACCAATACCTGTTGCAGCATCAGGTGAGTTCATTACGCCTGACAACATGATCATAGCTGCTGATGCGGTACAAATAACAATAGTATCCACAAACACACCAAGCATTTGTACAAAGCCTTGTGAAGCAGGGTGGTTAGGGTTTGGTGTTGCACTTGCAGCAACGTTCGCCGCAGAACCCATACCGGCTTCATTTGAGAATAAGCCACGAGCAATACCACTTTGCATTGCTTGTGAAGCTGTGAATGCTACACCACCTGCAACAGCTTCATGCCAACCAAAGGCACTTTTCACAATAAGAGCAAGCACTGCTGGTAGTTCAGTAATGTTCATTGCAACGATAACTAATGCAATCGCTAAATAGCCAACCGCCATGATAGGAACAATTTTTGTTGATGCGGTCGCAACACGGCGTAAACCACCCATAATAAAGAAGGCAGTAAAGACAACAATAACGATACCTTGTGTTGTTTCATCCCAACCAAAAGAGTGGTGCAGTGCGTCTGTGATGGTATTTGCTTGAACGGCATTGAAGACAAAGCCGAAAGCTATAATAAGACAAATTGAAAAAAGAGTACCCATCCAGCGTTTACCAAGACCTTGCTCCATATAATAAGCGGGGCCACCACGGTATTGACCGTCAACGTCTTTTACTTTGTAAACTTGTGCTAAGGTTGATTCAATAAAAGCGGTTGCCATACCAAAGATAGCAATTAACCACATCCAAAAAATCGCACCAGGACCACCAATGGTTAATGCAACCGCAACGCCAGCCATATTACCGGTACCGACACGTGCTGCCATTGATGTACAAAAAACTTGATAAGAGCTAATGCCATTTTCTATTTCACGGCCGCTTTTTAATACGTCAATTGAATGACGGAATTGGCGTATTTGGATAAAACCAAGACGAACACTGAAGTAAATGCCTACACCAACTAATAAATAAACGAGAAGTTGGCCCCATAAAACGCCGTTTACTGAGCCAATAATTGCCATTAAGGTGTCATTGATTGAACTCAGTATATTTCCATTCGTAGAAGTCATATTTTTTCCTGTTAATAAAACTATGCAACCTTGAGGGGTTACTTAGTGAAGAGGAACATTCATTATTTGTGAGTGCTCTTGCTATCGGTTTCTATAATAGGTTTTTTTATTGATAATAATTTGTAATATTTACCGCTATTATTTATTACAATTATTAAACATGTAACCGATTTCATTGCCATCTAAGGCGATGCAAGGTAGCACAAAAAATGAAAAATCCTAGGAGACTTATATCACAAAAAAAGAATTATTACTATGTAACACGTTACATTGGCTGTGTTTTTTTGTATTTTTATTCTTTATAATCAATGTGTTGTAAAAATGTGTGAATTGAGCCGTATAAAAGCTATTGAACGATGTGCATTATCGTATGTTGAGATTTTACCATTAAAAAAAAGACTATTCGTATTTTCTATTACGGTGGTGTTTCCTATATTAGAATTAGATTAGAGATATAATCTTCAGTAATTAAGGCGTTTGGTATAGAAAATAAGACATTAAAGAAAAGAGAGAGCAAGTGAATAAATTGCTCTCTTATCATAGTGATAAATTAAATATGAGAATGCTTACTTTCCAGCAGCTTCAATATGTATTTTCTTATGACAATTGCCGTAGAAAGGACGGCCTTTAGGGCCTGATTCTAGTAACGCTTGAACACTATTGTTAACATTAAATGATTTACCGATATTTAATCTAACTTCATTTAAGTACTTACCTTGGCTACAGGAAAGGCTTATGCGATCCACTGCATCTGCACCGAAGTGAGAGATCAAATTCTTCTTAAAACTGGCCGTTGAGACATTATTACCAATATTTGCTTTGATAAATTGACCAATAGCTGAAGTATCGACTTTTTCAACCAGCTTGGTTGCTGTTAAAAAGTAGTCATTTGCATCGAGGTTTTGACAAACGCCATGTTTTTTCCATTCATATTCGCCAAATTTTGTTTGGTAGTAAAAATTAGGCATCCATGGTGCTATTTCTTTGATTGTCGATGCAGAAAGATCGAGACGAGCATAACGGTCACAATAACCATATTTTGTGCCACAGCTGGCTTTGTTTGGCCACAATCCATGTAATGTTAAATTAGTTATCTTTAACTTACCGTCATTAATAGCAGTGCATTCAGGTTTGTTACCTTTATAGTGGAAATGTTCACAAAAACCAGGTTGCCAGGTTAATGCTAATACATATGAATCAAATTCATTGCGAGTATTACAGCTTTTTGATGAGGTATTGAATGATGTAGATGCCGAAGGTTGTGTTGTAATATTATCCGTTAACTGCGCGGTTCCGCATGATTTATTAACCCAGCGCATAGCAGGGGATGCATTTGGGATAAGTATTTGTACCCAATCAAATTCTTTTTTATTAATGGCTTTTATTGCATATTGCTTGTTGTTAACCAGCTGAGTGTTATCAGGGTTGGTTTGTTTACGAAAAGATTGGTATGCCTCACAACTGCCATTTGAGGTAAAGCTGCCTGATGATTGAATTGATGCGTTTGCAGCAAAGCTAGATAAAGAAATGATATTACCGACAACAACGGTAACTAAAAGAGGGTATGAACGCACAATTTGCCTATTATAAAATGATAAATTTGGGCTAACTATAGTTGATTATTACGCTTTTATTAAGGGGAACAAGATAACGAACGTGATAATAAGTTGTGATGTTGTGCTAAAAATCGAGTCAAAAAAGGACGTATATTCAATTTCGAGTGAATAAATTGACGATTTTTTTAAATTAGTGTTCACAATAAAGCGAACTCAGAGTAATATTCACAGAAGTAGCGTCCCCTGTTACACGAAAATGAAAAGATCAATTATAATAAAAGAGTCTTTAATGTGAAAATATCACTTTAAAGTGTGTTGGTGGGAAACACCAATCTCATTTATTCATCTGAGGTTATTAATTTCATTTAGCTAAATATAGAACAATGTTAAATTTTCATATTAAGGTTGTTCATTTTATCAATGCATGCTTTGCAATTTCATGTTCAAAGCAAATTTGTATTATTATCCGAGGTTATTAATGGACAGTTTCGCGGCTGCAGAAAAAGCGCTCAGTGCGATGTTAAAAAGCGTAGAAGCAACAGGTGAGGTAAAGGAAGCACGTGTTGACTATCGCCAAATTTTAATTGATTTTGCTGATGAAGTACCAGGTCGCCAAAAAGCAGTAATCAAGCGCATTCCCCTTCAAAAAATAAATAATCTAATTGCCGTATTACATGAGTTTAAACAAGAGTCACGTCATTCTCGTATGATTGAGATTTTAGCTATGATGGAAAAAGATGACGTGTCACCACATGATCTTGTTGTTGAAGAGTTATCTAACGAAGCTGAATAACGATATAAATCAATAGTTAAACTTTAGTTTTAACGGTTAATTGTTGCAATATAATTATGTTCATACTGCCGATGTTTTAATACTATATTTATTGGTAATTTCGATTACAGCCTTCTTATTTTTATATAGTAAGTTGCATTTTTATATTAACCACTTATTTAGTATACAGAGCTAATTATATTAGTTCTGTATACTCTCGCCTTACTTCCCATTATTAACTCATATTATTGTGCATAGTGTATTTTATTATTTGCAGTTGATTATTGGCATCTTATAATTAAACGTTGTTTTATTTTAAAGGTGCTATTTTGTAAGCCATCAATTTATAAAGCAAATTGTTTGTGTTATTAATAAACATTATTTCGATTTACTGGCCACTAAGGATTCTATGTGAGTAATATAAACTGTGATGAACCTTTTATTAAAGCTCAACACATTACTAAGTCTTATCATGATAAAAAAGCATTAGAAAACATTAGCTTTAGTTTATCTAGTGGACAAGTCCTTGGTTTACTTGGCCATAATGGTGCAGGTAAATCAACCTTAATTAAAACTTTGCTGGGTATGCATAGTTGTACTGGCACATTGAGTATTTTTAATTTATCACCGGAAAAAAATCGCGACAAAATAGTTAAACATCTTGCTTATATTTCTGATGCTGAGTCTTTACCAGAATGGATGACAGTAAAGCAATTAATGGCATATACCATGGGTGTTCATCCGCGATTTGAACAACAAAAGATGGATCAGTATTTAGCGCAAACTAAGATTAAGCTTAATAGTAAAATAAAAGCCTTATCAAAAGGTATGAAAGTGCAGTTACATTTAGCGTTGGTGATGGCAACGAACGTCAATGTGCTTATTTTAGATGAACCGACACTTGGGCTTGATCTTATGTACCGTTCGACATTTTATCGTACCTTGATGGCATGGTTTGCAGAAGGTGAGCGAGCATTAATCATAGCGAGTCATGAAGTGAATGAGATTGCACATTTGCTGACAGATGTTTTAGTACTTAAAAATGGTCAAACGGTATTACAAGCACCACTCTCTTCATTAGCGAGCGAATTTACTATCTTATCGGTGAATGATGAACATATTGCTGCAGCCAAACAACTCAACCCACTGACGGTTAATTGTCAATTAGGCCAATATCGATTGTTATTTGAAGGTGCTGATATTTCTCAATTGGCATTGTTAGGTGATATTAGCCAACCCAGTCTTGCTGATATATTTTTAGCGAAACAGCAGGAGACCGTACAATGAAACAGAGTTATACCTTAGTAAAAAATGAATTATTAGAGCATAAAATAATTATACGATTACCTCTGTTTTTAGCATTATTTGCAACGCTATTAGTGGTTATGGTTTTAAGTAATATTAATGATTTCTCTTTTAATATTCAGATGAATGATATTGATGGTTGGCAACCACCAATTGTCGCCTCATCATTTGCAGGTGTTGTTGGATCGGTATCTTTTTTTATTGCTGGTATTGTTTCTTTGCTGAGTTTTTTTACTTATTCAGCGCGAGCGCTTGCAAAAGAACGTAAAGAAGGCACGTTGGCTTTTTGGCATTCAATGCCCGTGAGTGATAGTAAAGCAATAGCGATTAAGTTATTGGTGGCACTTGTCGTTATTCCATTACTTTCATCATTATTCTTACTCTTTGTTGATGTAACTGTATGGCTTGTTGCAATGTGGATGATGCCTGCAGATATGTTGGCTGAGAATTCACTTTCTTTTGTTGCTATTGTATTGCACTGGAGTCAGTTTATCTCAATGATGGAGGCAATGAGTTTAGCGTTATTGCCGATTGCCTGCATAATTTTTTGTACTTCTCAGTTAACAGAGCACCCATTGCTAGTGTTGTTTGTTGCAATAACACTCATTAAGTTCATTAGTTATATGTTGTTTGATTCAATGGCGATAGGGGCTTGGTTAAACAGTGTCAGTAATTTGGCGTTCAATATTTTAACCAGCGATCAGCCTTGGCATACATTAGCGAGTGTAGGATCAATAACATTATTGGGGTTATTAATTGCTGCGGTAGGTCTATTTAAGACGAGTGTTTATTTACGAAGCGGTGATTAAATTTGAAATCTTGTTGTTATTGTTAATGTTATTTAAAAGAGAATGTAGAGCTACATTCTCTTTTATTTAACTTATAACTGAGGATGATTATTTTATTTCATATATACCTAAGTATATTGGAACAGTTATAAATAATATATTTAACAATTAAGCTGCAGAAACAGACTCAATGTATTGTACTTCATTTTTATATTTACGAACGTTGCGAGATAGTGTGCCTTTTGGTAGCTCATAACGCTTCTCTGCTTCGTAGCTTGAAAGCCCATCAAACACGACTGCAGCAACAGCAACGCGTTGGTTTTCTGATTTAAAGATACGTTGTGCGATTAAATCATATTGTGTATTTGTCATAGTCTTGCCTATTTGAATTTTTAAGAGTGGGATAATGGTCTTTCCAATTCGTCCACTCAATGCTTGAAAAACGGTCGACTTGTTAGATATATAACAAGTAAACAAATGCTGTTAGCAAGACAATAGCAATGTGAACCTTAACAGAAGATTAATAGAATTATTTTTATGGTTTAATTTTGTATTTAAAATGGAAAAATAAAATCAAAAGCCTCTGTTTTTAATCAATAAGCGTCTAATTTCAGCTTGTTTTTAAATAAGGAATATTAGATTGAATATATGCAGTTAAATAAAGGGAGGGTGAACCTCCCTTTATTGCATTGTTTTAAGTTAATTAACCAATAAGGCGTAATCCATTGGGTAACGCATCACCAAATACGCGTTTGGTTTCTGCTTCTGTCAATATTTTGACTTCAGATACCATTTCGATCCAACTATCAGGGGCTTTGCTTTGTTTTAACTTAGTAATGACTTGTTGGCGTAGCTCATCGTTAATGTCTAATGTGCGATCGCCTGTCATGCGCGTCATCATTACTGCAGCAAAACCAATGTATGACTCTTTACGCCAATCATAATTCATTAGCTCTGGTAAGCAGTAAGAGACATGCTCAGCTGACAATAGGTTATGAGCACTGCCATAGAACGGCGAACGTGTTGCAATGCGGCCAATAGCCCACCAATGTGCTTGTGCATATTGGGTTTTCTGTAAACGACCAAATAACCACTCAATCAGCTGTAGCTTCTTATCAAACGGTAAGTGCTCTAAAGAAGCCGCTAAGCGTACCATGTCTTCGTAGCTACGCTCTTGGAGCTCTTTATTCAACTTAGCGTTACGGCTTGCCCCTGGCGAAATGTATTTAGCGATGTCTTTATAGATAACAAGTTGCTGTTCTTGCGATAAGCCACCAGCGACACGACGCCAAAAAGTCCACCAATCACACCAAGTTTGAGTATTGGTATCAAATTGAATCCCGTGTTGATATAGCTGCCAGATTTGCTCCATACGGTACTCATCTGCCGGATAACCAAAGCCTGGACGCATAGTAAAGCCAGTAAGTTTTAACCAATTACGTTCATGAAGATCAGATCGGCGACGACGTTTCTTACTATCAAGTAACGCATTTGCTAGTTCACGTAAACATGGCGTTTCCCATGCGTCACGTTTGCCCAAGATTTTATCAAGATCATTACGTAATGTTTTTACTGCTTTATTATCTGCGGCTTTAGTGCCACCAAAGACTTTTTTAATCGCATCAATGGCATCTGGCATGCGTGCTGGAAGTTCACTTTCTGCAAGCGTGCTATCACTGTCATTGTTAGTACGATTTAATCGGGCTAAGTCTTTACGAATAGCAAATTCAACTTTCCAACGTTTGCCATTATCATTAAGGCTAACTGCTTCAATTTGCAGGGTGCCTACTTCAGTTAGCTGGCAAGCTAGGGTTACTTCTTCACGATCTTTTTGGTTCGCAGCCAGTTGGTCACGATCACGATCACTGTCTAAGGTTGCAATGAATGGCGGCAGGCTAACATAACCATCACCGACGATTTCAATCAGTTCACCAATATCGTGATGTTTATCATTGGTAGAAGAAACTAAGTTAAATCGTACTGGCTCACCTAATGTTAATGCAAATTTACGGTGAGTTAGCGTAACTTCGACACCTTCTTCAATCCCTTTAGGTAATAAACAAATTCCTTGCTTAGTGCCTTTATTTTCACCAATAGTGAGGAAGAATGAACGAGCAGAACCACCTCCAATTTTGAGTTGTGCGCCATGACGTGCTTTGGCATAAGCAACAGCGCCAAAGGCAACCGCTAAGTCAGGGTGGAGGTTTTTAAGTTCAGTAACTGGAGCACCGCGCCAGCGAGAAATAATATCTAGCGTACGTGCTGACAGTAGGGGGCTGTTAAACACACCACCATTGAGCAGTACGGCAACTGGAATTGCAGGTTGATCATCACTAATAATGATTGAATCAGGGTGATGCAGGTTAAAATCATTAAACGCTTCACGACAGACATTGTCATGCAGATCAATAAATTGTGCTACATGCTTACTGATAGCTGGATCCGCTGCATAGGGAAGTCCAAACTCAACCATCGCTGCTTGACGTTGGTTCGGTTGATCTGTAAATGCGGTGATAGGGAAAAAGCCATCAAGGGCGATGCTATGCACTTCTTCACGGTTCAGCTCAATACTTTTAGCACCACCAATCAAACGTGAGCCACTGCCTAGCATGGTTACTTTGGCGTTGTCTGGTGCATTGCCTGATAATAACTTTTCTTTCACTTTTCGCGTTTGCTGAATGAGCTTTGATAACGCGGCAGGGCTGAGTTTTTTAGATTCGCCATGTAATCGTTGTTCGGCAACGTGTGCTAATGCTAAATCGAGATTATCGCCGCCTAACATTAAGTGATCGCCAACCCCAATACGATCAAGGGTCAATTTACCCTCATCAGTGCCAACTTTGATTAAACTTAAATCGGTAGTACCACCGCCGACATCGCACACCATTAATAATGGAATGTCTTTTAATAATTCATCAGCTTGTTGACGGTTTTGGGCATACCAGTCGTAACACACCGCTTGTGGCTCTTCTAGTAGTAATACTTTCTTTAATCCTGCCAATTCTGCAGCTTCTAGTGTCAGTGCGCGTGCTGACTCATCAAAAGAGGCCGGAACGGTAATGACCACTTCTTGTTGGGCAAGTTTGTCATTTTTATGATGATAGTCCCACGCTTGGCGGACATGATTAAGGTAACTTGCACTAGCAATAACTGGCGAGACTTTCTTTACATCAGACGTTGAGGCCGTTGATGACCAAGGTAATATTGCTTCATTACGATCAACATGTTGATGTGATAACCAACTTTTCGCACTGACAACTTGGCGACCTTCAACTTTTGCACCTAACTCACGTGCAAATTCACCAATAATCACACTTGGAATTTCACCGTTTACAGGCTCAGCATTCCAAGGTAATACTAATTGAGTGGCGTCCATTTCGCCTTCCGCGGGATGATAGCGGAATGAGGGTAATAGTGGTTTACGCGCAACTTCACCCGGTGCAATTAATTGATCAATTTCAAAAATATGCATCGGACTTGTTTCTAACGTATCTGTGATTTCACAATAAGCGACAACGGTGTGTGTTGTACCAAGGTCAATACCAACGAGATAACGTGGAGAAGATGAAGACATGCTGGCTCCATAAAATAATTGAGATGAGAACATAGCCAGATGAGAAACGTTTGATGTGTCAGTGTGTTGCGGGTAAGAAACAGATAAGAATGTACCCCTGACATGCTTCATTGGCTAGTGATTAGATAAATAAACGGCGCACTATAAAGTGCGCCGTTGTGCGAACAATTAAGCTTCGCGGACGTCAAATTCGACTTGCCATTTCTGACCATTATCAGTCGCAATAGCTTCAAGGCATAACATACCTAATTCGGTCACGTGTGACGCTAGCTTAACAGGAATAACCTCGCCAGCGCTACGACCTTCAGAGACAGGTAATGTCATTTGAATTGTCGGTAATTCTTCCATTTCTTCTGGCTGCCACCAATCAAGGTGTGTACCTGCAACATCGTCACGACGTACAGTTGAACCAAAGAACTTAAATTGTACTGGCTGGCCGATAATCAAACCAAACTCTTGGCTTGGTACATCAGCTTGACTGCCTTCTTCCATACCAAAAGGAGCTACACATAATGCTTCTAGTGGCGGCTCCATGCCAGGAATAGCGGGCATTGCACTTTCAATACCGACATAGTAGCTACTTGCGATACCACCACGAATACGGACACCTTTACCACGACGTACCGAACCGTAATATGACGCGCCACTTGCTACCGCCAGATCAAGATCAAGACCTGAAAGTAGTTTCGCTTCAGTTGAACCTGCCGTTGTTAACCAGCTGTTGATGGTTGATAACAGGCGATCTGATAGTAATGAAGATTTAAGCACACCACCGTTAAACAAAATAGCCGTCGGGCGAATAAAGCCTTCATGCTGTTGTTCATATTGTGCAAATAGTTCTTCAACAGCTTGGCTTTGGCGGCTTAAAAAGCCTGCGACATGGCGTGATACCGCAGCATCTTGTGCATAAGGCAGACCCATTTGAGTCAGTGCACCACGTGCTGTTTGTACTGGCTGTTCTTCAATCGCTGTTTGAGGGAAGAAACCTTCAACTAGCGTTTGTTGTACTTCTTCTTGGGTCAGTTCAGTTTGTAACGTACCGCCTAATAGCTTAGAACCACGGCTAGGAACAACAATCGGCATTGATTGTAATTCTGCATCGTTCAGTAATGCTTCTTTAGCGTCACGACATGCATGAGTAATGGCGAGTACTTGCCATGGTTGTAATTGTTTACCTTCTTGCGCAAGCTTCATCTTTAAGCGATAAGCGAGAGCAAGATCCATGTTATCACCACCCAAAAGGATGTGATCGCCAACAGCAACACGGTTAAGGGTTAAATTACCGTCTTCTTCAGTAACAGCAACTAACGATAAATCTGTTGTACCACCACCGATATCGATCACGAGGATGATATCGCCAACAGCTACTTGATCACGCCAGTTTTCGTCGTTATTTTTGATCCAGCTATAAACTGCCGCTTGTGGTTCTTCAAGCAAGGTTAGGTGCTTAAAGCCAACATTGCGTGCTGCTTCTGCGGTTAATTCACGTGCAGCAGGATCAAATGATGCAGGTACCGTGATTGTAACGTCTTGATCACAAATAGGCGCTTCAGGATGTTGGAAATTCCACGCATCAGCCATGTGCTCAAGGTATTTTTGTGTTGCCTCTAATGGCGATACTTTAACGACTTCTTCTGGGCTATTGAGTGGCAAAAATGCTTCGCGACGGTTGACACCACCGTGACAAAGCCAACTTTTTGCACTGGAAATAAGACGGATAGGGGTCTTACTACCTAAATTTCGTGCCATCGCACCAACAATAGCATTGGGTTTTGCATTCCAAGGAAGTGCAGTATCACCTTCAGCTAATTCTGATTCATGGGCTTGGTACATAAATGACGGTAATTGGTTTTTCTCTTCCACATTACCAGGCGTGGTTAATTGTGGAATAGCCATTACTGTGACATCAGCGTTTTCATTTTCAAGATCGACATAAGACAACACACAATGTGTTGTGCCTAAGTCAATACCCACGCTGTAGCGATGTTGTTGTGCTTCTTGCATTATAGTTCTACCTCAGCGGCTGCGATGATATGTACATCATGGCCTTCTGCCAATTTAGGCAATTTAACATTTGTCACTTTCCAACCGCGATGGATTAAAGTGCCATTAAATGGTGCTTCACCAACTACGTTACCCGTTAGGCGTACTTCAGATGCGTTAAAACCTTGGGGTAGAGTAATACGTGATTCTTCTTCTTCAGCACGAACAGGTGCGAAGCTAAAGTATTCGTTAAGTACTTTCTGACCACCTTCATGAATAACACGAGCAGCGGCACCAATATCAGCATCGGCAAAGCCTTTAAGATCTTCTTGCATAAAATCAATAAAGCGCGCGTCTTGTTGTAAAAGTGACAGTAGCTGGAGAGCTGAATCGGGTGTTGATGTTTTAAGTTTTGGTTCAACTTCTACTTCAACGATTTTCTCAACAATTTTTTCTACTTCAACAATTTTTTCAACAGGTTTCTCGACGATCTTCTCAACGATTATCTCGACGGGTTTTTCAATCTCAACGATTTTTTCTACTTCAATCTCTTTTTCAACAATTTTTTCGATCTCAACAGGTTTACCTTTTTTCATTAGATACATTAACAAAAAGATCACTGCTAATGCGCCTAAGATAGCGTGCCCCATGTCGATACTCTTTGGCATCGCCGACAAATCTACGTGCATCGCTGATAATTCAGTGAGCATATTGGAAAAATCAAAAGCCATATTTGTTTACTCTTAGCGGTTAAAGGTCGATTCGTGAAACGTTCTGTTAGAATCAGCTTCAAATAATTGAATGAATCTTAGCATAGACCTTTTAAAAACGTGTTATCTATACAAGGTTTTATCCTCTAAAATCTCGAATAAAAGGTCTCTTCGCTTAAATTACAGTCAAAATATTAAGTTAAATACAATGAATTTCTGTGTGATTTTTAACGGAAAAGATTGCCTGCTTTATATATGGAGGCGCTTAAAAACGATTTCAAGCTAACTGTTTGTATTAAAAGATCAACCTAGATTAAAATGTGATAGATAACAGAAGAGCTGAAACTTTACTTGAAATTTGTTGTTCGGTGATGGTTCAATACGACCATTGGCAGAGAGTTGCCTAAACGGCTAGAGAGACTAGCTGTTTATTTCTTTATAAAATAGGTCAAGATATGTCGTCTGATTATACTGGTACTAGTGCTGCTTATGCTCGCCAAGAAGCGGGCTACCGTGAAAAAGCATTAAAAATATATCCTTGGGTGTGTGGCCGTTGTTCGCGTGAGTTTGTTTATTCAAATCTACGTGAGTTAACCGTTCACCACGTCGATCATGATCATACGAATAACCCTCAAGATGGTAGTAATTGGGAGTTATTATGCTTATTTTGTCATGATCATGAGCATGAGAAATACACCGATGCTGATAATGGTCAAGGCAGTGTAATTCGTGCGGGTGAAGATGATCACCAAGCTGCGACATTTAACCCTTTTGCAGATCTTAAAGCGATGATGGAAAAGAAAAAATAATCTAATGCGCGAATAAGATTAGCGACTGTTATTGATTATAATAGCCAAGAAAAGCCAGCAATTGTTATTTGAATGCTGGCTTTTTTATTGTTATTTTTTGTTGTGTTGCTCTATATGGTTAAGCTAACGTAATTAAGTGCCTAAAATTTGTAGCGGCAGACTTAATAAGCTGTCACCTAGGCTCGCAAAGTAGGCAATAATACCGATAAAGGCAGCAACAAGACTGACATACCATACGGTTGAGAATATTTGACCATAGCGATCTAAAGGCAATAAATGACTTTGATGACGTTGTCGCCATTCAAAAATAATCTCTAAACTGCCCATAATCAATAGGAAGCCAAATAGAGTCAGGCCTAAACGGTAGCTTAAAATTACCCCAGCAACTGCCGCCAATGCACAAGCAATAATGCCAATTTTACTGTTCATCGAAAAACTAATGCTTTTTAGAACATGACCACCATCGAGAGGTAGAATAGGTAATAAATTAAACAGATTTAATAGTGCATTAAAGACGGCTAAACCCGCAAAAAACATTTCGCCAGTGATCCAATAAGCGATCATGCTGGCTAATGACATGATTAAACCAAATGCTGGCCCCATAATAGAAATCACCACATCCTGCCAACGGGTGTTAATTTTCTCATCACTTAATGCTAAACCGCCAAGAAAAGGAATTAAATAAATACCTTTGGTTTTCATGCCAAAATATTTCATGGCACGAATATGCCCATATTCATGGAAAACTAAACAAGCCAGTAACGCTAATGCAAATTGAATTGAGAATAGCCATGAATAAGCAGCAAGGCTTGCAGAGGCAAGTACGACCTTAATTAATTTAGCACTTTTGAGGGCTTTCATGCCTAAAGACACTAATCCAATCAGGCTGAATTTTTTCTCTGGTTTTATCGGTTGCTGAGGGTGTTGGCGTTCAATATCTTTAACATCCCGCTCGCCTTGCGCAATCATTTGGTCATTAGCCGTCGCGTGATATTGGATCAGAAAAGGTTGCCAACTCAAGCTTCCGTTCAATTGGCATTGAATAGTTTGTTCATTATTAGAAAGCTCAAACTGGTGTATAAACTGATCTGTATCGGTTGGCGCAGCGGCAATTTGAGAAACGAGAGTGTTGTCCCAAAATAATTGTTGCCATCCTGCCATTGAGCCTTCAAGTCGTAACGGCTTACCTAAAAAATCGATTACCAATAATTCCAATGCATGATCCACAGAGTAAAGAAAGATAGGGCAATTATACGGAAAAATGCGTATTGAACGAGTCTCTGTTACGGGTTGTTACATATTACTCGTTATGAGAGGCGAAAGTTGATATTAGTAATAAATAACAGTTTGATAATAAAAAGATTTAGTTATCTTTAATTTTACATCGTGGTTGTTTTTTATACAGAATATTCGCATGTTAAACAGATTTTTATTTATTTTTATTGGAAAGTTTGTATTGCGTCAATTTTCATCACAAATAGACGAGTTTTACTTTTTACTATCATGGTTAGGCTTTATTATAGACGCCTATCTAATTATTATATTTTTTGTATTTTTTAGGATAAAAAATAACGAAAAAATAGGTCACAATATCGCATGAGTTTTAAAAATAAGCCTGTATTTACACGATCATTACTTCACCCTCGTTACTGGGGTACATTAGCATTAGTGGGATTAATGTATTCGCTGAGTTTATTACCCTATTCGGTGCAACATTTTCTAGGGAAGCATATTGGCCGTTTAGCGATTAAGTTAATGAAAAAGCGTCGCCATACTATTTATCGTAATTTAGAGTTGTGCTTTCCTCTGATGAGTGAAAGTGAACGAGAAAATTTAGTTAAAGAAAATATTGATAACACGGGTTTGGCATTGTTTGAAACAGGCATGGCATGGTTTTGGTCTGATGCTCGCGTTTGTCGTCACGTTACGATTAACGGCATGGAGCATATGGAACAACTTGAACGCGAGGGCAGAGGTGCATTAATGGTTGCGGTGCATTCAATGAATCTTGAACTTGGCGCGCGTGCTTTTGGCATTAAAAAAACCGGTATGGGTGTTTATCGCCCCAATAATAATCCGTGTTTTGATTTCTTCCAATATCAAGGTCGCTCACGATCTAATCGTACTTTAATTGATCGTAAAGACGTTAAGGGCATGCTGCGAGCGCTAAAATCTGGTGAGCGAGTGTGGTATGCGCCTGATCATGATTATGGTCTTCGACGTTCAACATTTGCCCCTTTGTTTGCGGTAGAACAAGCATGTACTACTACAGGAACGAGCTTATTAGTTGATGCGACAGATTGTGCAGTCGTGCCATTTACTATGGTGAGAGATAATGATTCTGGTCATTATACGTTAACGATATGCCAGCCTGTTGAGGGCTTCCCGCATAAAGATCCTGATGCTGCGGCTGGGTTTATTAATAAGATTGTAGAGCAATCAATCATGGCAGCCCCAAGTCAATATATGTGGTTACACCGTCGTTTTAAAAATCGTCCAGAAGGACAGCCAAGTCTTTATTAATTAAAGCGACATCATAAAAATACTGCGAAAGCTCACTTTTTAAGTGGGCTTTTTTTATTTTATATATAGCCAATAATTAAAGTTGATTTATTAACCAAATAATAACTAAACTTAATCTTTGCTGTATAGCAATTATTGGGATATTACATTGACTTGCATTCAATAAAGTATTTTACATAATATAATGGCACGATTAGTTATGTGAGTTTTTTAAGAGACTGTTTAGAATACGTATTCTTAAAATATGAGCAGAGGAACCCTGTATTTTATTATGAGTAGATTTACTGAGCCAGCATTTCGTAAAGCTTTCTTACATCCGCGTTATTGGCCTGTTTTAATATTAATAGGAATAATGTATTTGCTAAGTTGGCTGCCTTATTTTATTCAGTTTCGTTTAGGGCAATGTATTGGCCGATTAGTCATGAAGATGATGTCCGGTCGCCGCGATACAGTCCAGCAAAATATCGCTCTGTGTTTTCCCTTTATGGCGAAAGAAGAGCAACAACATATAATGAAGCAGAATATAGATAACGCTGGGCTGGCCTTATTTGAAACGGCAATGGCGTGGTTTTGGCCTGATATTCGTGTAGAACGGCATGTTGAGGTCGAAGGATTAGAGCATGTAGAACAGTTACAACAGCAAGGAAAGGGTATTTTACTAATAGCAGTACACTCTATGAACTTAGAATTAGGTGCACGTGCTTTTGGTTTAAAGACTCCAGGAGTTGGCGTATATAGACCGAATAATAATCCCTGTTTTGATTACTTCCAGTTTAAAGGTCGTGTACGTTCCAATAAATATATGCTTGATCGTAAAAATGTGAAAGGCATGCTTAAAGGCTTAAAGAATGGTGAGATATTATGGTATGCGCCTGATCAAGATTATGGTCATGGTCGTAACTCAACCTTTGCTCCTTTATTTGCAGTAAAAGAGGCTTGTACGACAACAGGCACCAGTTTGTTGGTTGATGCTTCAGGTGCGGTGCCTTTGGCTTTTGCGATGATTCGTAATAGTAACAGTGGTAAATATACGTTAAAAATATTTCCGCCATTAACTGAGTTTCCACATAAGGATCCTCATGCTGCTGCGGTGTATATCAATAAAGCAGTTGAACGTTCTATTATGTCTGCACCAAGTCAATATATGTGGTTACACCGACGGTTTAAAACCCGTCCTGAAGGTGAGCCGAGCTTATATCATTCATAAGCCATTGATGTGAGAAAATAAAAAACCGAGCTTTTAGGGCTCGGTTTTTTTGTATGATGGCGTGCAATATTACTGTGCTAATGAGTAGAAAATAGCAGAGATAGACATTAAACCAATAACAGTAACGAAAACATTACTAATTGAACCTGCATATTTTTTCATCGCTGGCACTTTCTTAATTGCATACATTGGCATGATAAACAACAACATCGCAATAACGGGTCCACCCAAGTTCTCAATCATACCTAAAATACTTGGGTTTAATGTTGCAACTGCCCAAGTGGTAAGCAGCATAAACAAAGCAGTGAAGCGGTTAAGTTTTTTGTCTGAAAGTGTTTTGTTATTATCACGCGCGACTTTATGAATAATGCCATTCAAACCTTCACTTGCGCCTAAGTAGTGGCCCAAAAATGATTTTGTGATAGCAATAATTGCCACAATCGGTGCAGCATAAGCAATAACGGGTGTATCAAAATGATTCGCTAGGTAAGTCAAAATTGAGGCATTTTGTGCTTTAGCTTCGATGAGGTTAGCAGGCGTTAAACTTAACACGCAACTACAAACAAAAAACATCACCGTAATAACCATCATAATATGGGCGCGTAATAAAATACGAGACCCTTGGCGTTCTGCATTAGCACCATATTCTTTTTCTTTAGCAACAGCGAATGAAGAAATAACTGGTGAGTGGTTAAATGAAAACACCATTACAGGCAAGATTAGCCATACAGCCATGATGACGGTATTACTGCCGCCGCCTTGAGGAATAATATCAGTGAAAATAGCACCATTCCAATGCGGAACAAGGTATAACGCCAGCATCAGTAGAACCGCAACAAAGGGAAATACTAAAATACTCATCGCTTTTACGATCAGTTGCTCACCTAAACGAACAATGGCCATTAATACAAGAATCAAAACCAAAGCTAAGATTGCACGTGCTGGTGGCTCAATACCTAACTGAAACTTCATAAAGCTTTCAACGGTATTAGTTAAAGCCACACTATAAACAAGCAAAATAGGGTAGATAGCAAAGAAGTATAAGACAGTAATAATCTTACCCATATTTTTACCAAAGTGCTCTTCAACCACTTCTGTAATATCAGCACCAGGGTTAGCACTTGATAGTACAAAACGCATCATCGCTCGGTGAGCAAAAAAGGTCATTGGTAACGCTAAAATCATCATTACGATAAGGGGAATTAAGCCGCCAACCCCCGCATTGATTGGTAAAAATAAAGTGCCAGCACCAACTGCTGTGCCATATAAACCGAGCATCCATACGGTATCACTTTTACTCCAGCCGAGCTTTTGGGTATTTTCGGTTGTTGCAGTTGTTTTCTGTTGTGCGGTGCCCATTATGGACATCTCCTTTATTTTCTTTTCAGTCACTGCATACCGAGATAAGTGAAGCCGTACAAGCAAGCAAATAGATAGTGATATACAACAAGGATAATTGTTGTAAGAGGTGAGCGTTCCATGATCGTAATAAGCATTCCGTGCTAGTTATCGTTGCTGTTGTTGTTACCTACTTATGTTAGTTACAGAGAATGAAAAATAATTAACCATTATTGAAGTGCGTGAATTATAGGGTATAAGCATGCTCCGCAACAATTTTTGCAAATAAAAAAAATTCGTTTGCTTAAAAAGTATTCTACAGTGTGATTTTTATGTTGCGACTGTTATTGGAACGTTTTTAAGGTGGGGTTTTTTGATAAATTGATGTTTGTGTTGTGTGTTAATTTATATTTGTATGACGTATTTTCGCATAACAGTAAAGTATAATTTTGATAAACACAGTTTAAATATTATTACTTTTTTTAAATTCATTCAAAAAAAGTTTAATATTTTATTCAAAAAAAAGGAAGCGTAAGACGCTTCCTTCTTTATATTTGTTGCGATTAATCGCGGAAATTATCAAATTGGAATGGCTGACCCAGTTCTTGAGAACGAACAAGTGCCATTGTTGCTTGTAGATCATCACGCTTTTTAGCGGTAACGCGGAGTTTTTCACCTTGAATAGACACTTGAACTTTTAGCTTTGCGTCTTTAATTTCTTTAACTAGCTTCTTAGCATTGGTTGTTTCGACGCCTTGCTTAAATTCAATATTTTGTGATGCTGTTTTACCAGAAAACGTCACGGTTTTACGCTCAAGAGCATTGGCATCAACGCCACGCTTAGCCAGATTACCACGTAAAATAGCAACGATTTGATCAACTTGGAATTCTGATTCTGATGTGATCTTGACGATTTCTTTATTTAATTCTACGTTGGCTTCAACACCACGAAAATCAAAACGAGTACTAATTTCTCGGATTGAATTATCTACCGCATTTTTAATTTCTACGGTATCTACTTCAGAAATAATATCAAAAGATGGCATGTTATTGGCCTCTAACCTAAATGTGGGAATCTATCCCGTTATGAATTAATGAGTACATTATACTGTTAATTTAATACGAAGAAAGGAGCGACAATATATTGATGCTCCTTTTATTGTATTAAAATAGTAAAGCAAACTTATGCATTGGCATCTTTAATTGCGCTGGCTAGCATATCAAGCATCACTAATGTATCTTTCCAATCAATACAGGGATCTGTTATCGATTGACCATAAACAAGCTCGTTTTCTTTACCGCAGATAACCGCTTGATTACCTTCTTTAATAAAGCTTTCAGCCATAATGCCTGCAATTGACTGGCTACCATTACGAATTTGCTCACAAATATCAGCCGTAACATCAAGCTGGCGTTTGTGTTGTTTTTGGCAATTACCATGGCTAAAGTCGACAATTAACTTTGGTGCTAACTCAAATTCAGCCAATGTTTCGCAAGCCGTTGCAATATCTTGGTGGTGATAATTTGGCATTTTGCCACCACGAAGAATGATATGACCATATGGATTGCCGGCAGTACGATAAATAGTCATTTGACCGTTCTTATCGGGTGAGCAAAACAAATGAGATGCGCGCGTGGCACGAATAGCATCAATCGCAATTTTAATATTGCCATCGGTACCGTTTTTAAAACCAACAGGGCAAGATAATGCAGAAGCCATTTCACGATGGATTTGAGATTCAGTGGTGCGGGCACCAATGGCTCCCCATGTGATGAGGTCAGCAATATATTGACCGGTGATCATATCTAAAAACTCAGTCGCAGTGGGTAGCCCTAGCGCATTAATATCAATTAATAATTTACGCGCTTTATGCAAACCAGTAGCCAAATCGAGACTACCATCTAAATGTGGATCTGAGATTAAACCTTTCCAACCAACAACAGTACGCGGCTTTTCAAAATAAGTACGCATAACGATAAATAATTGGTCTTTATATGTTTCTTGTACAGCAACAAGGCGTTTCGCATAGTCCATAGCAGCGTCGGTGTCATGAATTGAACATGGACCTACAATCACCAAAAGACGAGAATCTTTACCTGATAAGATTGCTTCTACTTGCTTACGTGCACTATCAACATGCACTGCAATAGCATCTGTCATTGGTGAGGCTGTTTCTACTTCTGCTGGGGTCGGCATTCGACCTAGACTTATTGTGCGAAGTTCATCTGTTTTCATTGGCATAATAGTTTGCCTACCTTGGTATTCCTGTAATAACCCCGTTAAGATAGCCCAAATCAGCACTGGAATAAACCAAACTTGTGATAACAAATAGGTTTTTAATGAGTAATTGTGGATATTGTTAGCTGAAAGGGTGATTTTACATGCAATTATGCATCAGCATAAACTTGGTAGCATATGTTCATGAAGTTGAATAATTGTTATCAAATAACGTTTTATTCTTGCTTGAAAATTAAACACACAGTAAGGTCAATAACGGTCTATTTTATTGGTGCAAAGGGATAGACATTAGGCTATTTAACATGGAGGTCGAGGTGGAATATGACAACACAAACCGAATTAATGCTGGCAACAACCGCGGTGTTACACAATGCACAACAATTAGCGACGCTAGACCATGAAGGGATTGGGTTAGTTTCTTTAGATGATCTTATTGCCACAGAAGTTGGTATTCATCCGTTAGTTTTTACCCAACAAAATCTTTTATCTGATGTGACTCAACAAGCGTTACAACAAAAAATAGCGGATCAGTATGGACAACAGAGTGTCGCATTAGCTGAATATTATGTTGCTCTGCTGACTGAATTATTAATATCAGCAGCCAGACAACAAGGCTCTGCACCATTAAAAGTACAATTAGCAGGGGCTAATGCTGAATGTCGCTATCAATTACTCGGTGCTGAATTAGAAAGTGCCGAAGTTAATCCTTTATTAGGGTTACGCGGTGCAAGTTTTTATGCTGATGTTCATTATAAAGTGAGCTTTGCATTACAATGTGAAGCAATTAAGCGGGCTCGTGCAGCTGTTGGTGGTGATACTATTGAACTGGTAGTACCGTTTGTGCGTACCTTTAGTGAAGCGGCAACCATGATTGATTTACTGGCTGAACAAGGTTTATGTCGTGGTGCAAATGGCTTAAGAGTGCATATGCTTTGTTCAGTACCTGCAAATGCATTGCTAGCGGATACTTTTATTCATTACTTTGATGGTTTTGTCGCAGATGTTACGCAATTAGCACAATTGGCATTAGGACAAGATTTTGCCAATACCAAGCTTCATTATCGGGTTGATACTCAAAATGATGCGGTGATACAGCTATTAAAAATGTTGTTAGCAGTTGCGGGCAGTGCATCCAAAGAATGTGATATTTATTATGATGCAATTTCACAAGCTCCGCGTTTACAACGGTGGCTGATGGATCATGAAGTTAACACTGTTATTTGTTAATTAAGGCTATTTGTAATCATCAGTTAGTTGCTAATCATAATGATGAGAGAGTAGTTGTTATTTAGTCATAAAAAACCAGCGACTATTGATTTTAATAGCGCTGGTTTTTTTGTTATAGATCGTTTACTTCTGATTAATAATACGTAATTGAATAATCAACGCTTCTAGGCGACCAATAAATTGACGTGTTAGCCAAAAATAACCGTAAATACCCAATGCATTAGCCGCATCCGTTGGGGAAATCTCTTCAGCCATCGTCGATAACAAATCAATATCAGGTAATGGTTCAATATTTGATAAATCCGCATGCGGCGTTGATGCTTGTTCTAATTGGCTTAGAATCGTAATAATATGCTGCTGATAGACTTTTAAATCATTCTGAGCTAGTAATTGACGACGGCTAATATCTGAACTCCAATGAGTTTCAATTAATTGTTCAGTTACACTAATTAATGAACGTTGCACGGTAATGATTGTTCGATAATGGCCGGCGAGTTTGTGCCTTTCTTTTTGCACATTAGGTAATAGAATGATCATCTTCATGTGGCGTTCTAATACTTCACGTTTCATGGCATTAAGCTGTTTAATACTTAGCATGTGGGCTGAAGCGTGTGCTTGGTAAAGCTGACGTAATGCACGTAAGTTTTGATTAAACAGGGTATTCCAACTTGTTATCGCGCGAATAGGTAATAGCAACGAAAAGGCAATGGCAATTAAACTACCAATTAAGATATTGGCAACGCGCCATAATGCCACACTTACTTCTAGCGCGGTGTCTCCTTGATAAGAAACAATAATGAGTGTCATCACGGCTAAAAAGAAGAAATAGATATTTTTACCGTAAGATTTTAGTGATAGCAAAAATACCCATGCCAACATCCACACCGGAATCAGGTAGTCCAGCTTATCGGGGAATAAAACTGTCAATAACCCCAACACTGCGCCTAATAATGTGCCACCAATACGCTGAAAACCTTTATAAACAATGGCTCCTGCATAAGGCTGCATCATAACCACAACCACGGTGACAGGACCCCACATTGAATGTGGAACGTGGACAACAGCATAAAAGGCAAGCGTAAAAGCAATCGCCAATGTTACCCGTAAAGCATGAGAAAATTGTGCATGCGATATTAATAATGCTTTAAGACGTAAATACATGGTGGAGCCTATAGCAACCTAATAGAAAGAGAGAATAATGTGTAATCGAGTATTTTTTCATTATTGCTATTATTCCGCAATAGAATAATAGCAATATCATTAACGATGAATGACTTGGCGCGGAATAACCTCAATATTTGGCTCATAACTTCCGTTTATCGCTTTTAGTGCCAATGTAAGCGCATGATCAGCAATAACTTCAAATTGTTGTGGTAACGACTGTATTTTATTGGGTAAAAAATCCAATAGGCGGTTATCACCAAATGTTGCGAGATAAGTACGACTCATCAGTTGTGGATTTTTAAGTAAACAATCCAGTACCCCTTCAAACAAGGTATAGGATGTTGCTAATATCGCATCAGGAAAACAGTCATCATCAATCCATTGTTGGACCATACGTTGCCCATTTTGCTGACTAAAATGTTCCCCATAACTTATAATAGTCGTCATCGGCTGTGAATGGCGGTTAATCGCTGCGGTAAAGCCTTGCTGGCGTTCTTTCGATACTCCTAAATCTGCAACGGCACCAATAAGGCCAATACTGTTAATTGGCTTACTCAACAATGATTGCGTCAGTTGATAAGCACCTTCTAAATCTTCACTGATCACGGAGATAAAAAACTCATCGTCTAATGCACGGTCAATGGCAATAACAGGCACGCCATTAGCTTGAATCTTTCGATAAAATGCGTTGTCAGAAGTAAGGGCACTGGCAACAATCAACGCATCAGTTCGACGGCTTAACAGCATGTCGGCCACTTTCATTTCGGTTGCAGGATCATCATCAGAGCAAGAGATAATCATTTGATAACCCGCTTTGCGCGCATCACGCTCTAATAACTTAGCAATTTTGGCATAACTGCTGTTTTCTAAATCAGGAATGATCAATCCAAGTGAATGGCTGTTTCCAACTCGAAGCGAGGTAGCAGCATGATCGGGGCGATAGTTATGTTCTTCAACAACAGCCATTACTTTGAACTGAGTTTTTTCACTAATACGATATTGTTTTGCTTTACCGTTAATAACATAACTTGCCGTTGTTCGAGACACGCCTGCTAGTTTTGCGATTTCATCCAATGTCATTATCGTTATCCGTTGTGAATTCATGTTAGGGAAAGCATCAGAGATTTAATCGGGCTGATTGTTATTTACTAAATATAAGTTTGTGCGCTTGATCATATATTCACTTAATGCATACTTATCAGCGTTTGCAATTCTAGCTGAAACGATTCAGTATGCAAGCTGAAAGGTTTCAGCAGGGTGTTGTTAAACGATAAACACCCGTTGTGAACATTTTTTATTTCCCGTTTTGCTGAAACGATTCAGCTATTGATAAGCACATACTGCGATGAAGTGAATAGGGTTTATCAATAGCTTAATGAACAGCATTATAAATAGCGACGATCTCACAGAGCATTGAATCGGAGAGTTACATGTTATCACTGTCTAAAAATGATATTACGATGCAACAAACGGCATCGAACAAACAAGACGCCATTAAAGCGTTGGCGGCTGATCTTGAAGCAACGGGATTAGTACAGACAGGGTATGTCAATGGCATGCTTGCCCGTGAGCAACAGAATTCAACCTATTTAGGTAACGGTATTGCGATTCCACATGGTACGACTGAAACCCGTGATTTAGTTAACCATACCGGAGTGAAAATTCATCACTTTCCACAAGGTGTGCCATGGGGCAATGATAATACGGCTTATATTGCAATAGGGATTGCGGCTAAATCGGATGAGCATTTAGGCATTCTAAAACAGTTAACCAAAGTGTTATCTGCTGATGGTATTGAAGAAAAATTACGCCATTGTGAGTCTGAGCAAGCGATCATTACCTTATTAAGTGGTGATGAGCAGCAAGAGGCTGAATGTAATGCTGAGCTTATTTTAAAGCAATTTCCAGCACAAGATTTATTACAGTTAACCGCTGTTGCTGCGGGCTTAATTAAATACCAAGGATTTGCAGAAACAGCCACCGTCACTGATGCGATTAATCAAGGTCCGACTTATTTAGGTCAAGGGCTATGGCTGGTTAAAAGTAATAAACAAGTGCAACGTACCGCGATTGCAGTGGTAACACCTCAAGAGCCTTTTGAAGAATTAGGTCACCCTGTGGCGGGTATGATCATGATCGCGGCCAATAATACTGCCCATAAAGCGAACCTTGAATACCTCACATCTTTGATTTATCAAGGCAAGATTGCGCAATGGTTAGCATCTTCAGCACAAGAAATGGTAACCGCACTGACGCAAGTGACCTTAGAAGGTAATCAAGCAATCTTTAAGATTCGTAATCCCCATGGTTTACATGCTCGCCCTGGTGCAATGTTAGTTAATACCACCAAGAAATTCGATGCGGATATTCAAGTGGTTAATATCACCAGCGACAGTAAGCCCGTTAATGCGAAAAGTTTAATGAAAGTGATTGGCCTTGGTGTGAAATGCGGTAATGAACTGCAATTTACCGCACATGGTAGTGATGCAGACGCGGCATTAACGGCAATCGGTCAAGCTATTGCTGATGGCTTAGGCGAAAAACTATAAGGATCGCAGCAATGACAATTTCAACCTTACATACAGAGACACAAACCATGCACCATGTTGTTAAACCCAAAGTTGTAGCGGTAACACTCAATCCAGCATTAGATCTTACTGGCAGTTTAACGGCTATTTCGCTAGGCAGCGTCAATGTGGTTGATAGCGGAAGTCTTCATCCTGCGGGCAAAGGTGTGAACGTTGCTAAAGTTTTAGCAGAGCTTGGTGCTGATGTGACAGTAACGGGTTTATTAGGTGCTGATAACCAAGAACCTTTTTGCCAATTGTTTGAGCAAATCGGCGCAACCGATAAGTTTATCCGCGTGGCGGGCGCAAGCCGAATTAACGTTAAATTAGTCGAAAAAAATGGTCAGGTAAGTGACATTAATTTCCCTGGTGTTGCGGTTACTGCGGCCAATATTTTAGCCTTTGAAAAGACATTATTTGAATTAGCAGTCACCCATGATGTGTTTGTGATTGCTGGTAGCTTGCCACAAGGCATTACCCCTGATATGTGCGCTAATTGGTTAGAAAAATTACATCAATTAGGCAAAAAAGTGTTGTTTGATAGCAGTAAATCAGCCCTTGCCGCAGGTTTAGATGCTCATCCATGGTTGGTAAAACCAAATGGTGAAGAACTGGCTGAATGGGCAGGGAAAGCATTAGAGACTCAGCAGCAATGCATGGAAGTTGCTGAACAAATCGCAGCGAAAGGTATTGCTAATGTGGTGGTATCACTCGGTGCAAAAGGGGTGATGTGGCTTAACCATGAAGGCTGGTTACATGCCCAGCCGCCAAAAATGGATGTCGTGAGCACCGTTGGCGCAGGCGATACTTTAGTCGCTGGTTTATGTTGGGGTGAACTTAATCAACATTCAAAAGCGCAGTCATTACAATTTGCGACGGCATTATCAGCAGTAGCGGTGACACAAGTGGGTGTCGGTGTTGATAATATCAATAAAGTTAATGATATTGCTAAACATGTCATTGTAACTCAATAGCTTAAGTACATAGAGCTTAATCACATCATTGCTTAACGACAGAAGAACATGTGAAGCAACATTGACCAAGGTGTAAATATGAAAATAGCATTAGTAACAGCTTGTCCTAGCGGCATCGCAACCACCATTATCGCAGCGGGTTTATTAGAAAAAGCCGCCGCAGAACTACAATGGCAAGCAAGCATTGAATGCCAAACTGCATTTAATCCAACCAAAGAACTGACTCAACAACAGATTGATGACGCTGAAGTGATCATCATTGCGACGGGCACAGCGATTGATAACTCACGCTTTGTGGGTAAAAAAGTTTATCAAGCGGATATCACAGCTTGTTTTGAAAATACCAAAGCATGGCTAACAGACGCTGTCACACAAGCACAATTATTAACAGCAGCCAGCACTCAACCTGTCGCTGATGAAATCGATAATGCGGTTAAGAAAATTGTCGCGATCACTGCTTGCCCAACGGGTGTTGCTCATACCTTTATGGCAGCAGAAGCATTGACAGAAGAAGGTCAGCGTCAGGGTTATGATATTAAAGTTGAAACCCGTGGCTCAGTGGGTGCTAAAAACCAACTTACAGATGCTGAAATTGCAGCCGCAGATTTAGTCATTATCGCTGCCGATATTGAAGTAGACTTAGCCCGATTTAATGGCAAAAAGCTTTACAAAACCAGCACAGGGTTAGCACTTAAGAAAACTAAACCAGAGCTAGAAAAAGCCTTTGCAACCGCCACGGTATATCAACATTCTGGAAATACTAACGCTCAAACGGCGGACACCAAAGCAGAAAAAGCAGGGCCGTATAAACACCTAATGACAGGTGTGTCTTACATGTTGCCATTAGTGGTAGCTGGTGGTTTATCCATTGCCTTATCGTTTGTATTTGGTATCGAAGCCTTTAAACAAGAAGGCACGTTAGCCGCAGCCTTAATGACCATCGGTGGTGGCTCAGCATTTGCGTTAATGGTGCCAGTATTGGCGGGTTTCATTGCATTCTCAATTGCTGATCGCCCAGGTTTAGCGCCGGGTTTAATTGGCGGTATGTTAGCAAGTACCACGGGCGCGGGTTTCTTAGGCGGTATCGTTGCCGGTTTCCTTGCCGGTTACAGTGCTAAGTTCTTGGTTGAAAAAATCAAACTGCCACAATCAATGGAAGCGTTAAAACCGATTTTGATTGTGCCATTATTAGCCAGCTTAATTACCGGCTTGGTAATGATTTACATCGTTGGTGGTCCAGTATCAGCTGCAATGGCAGGTTTAACCACATTTTTAAACAACATGGGTTCAGCGAACGCGGTATTACTGGGTATTATTCTTGGTTGTATGATGTGTTTCGACCTAGGTGGCCCTGTAAACAAAGCCGCTTATACCTTTGGTGTTGGCTTGTTAGCTTCACAAACCTATGCCCCAATGGCAGCAGTAATGGCAGCGGGTATGGTGCCAGCAATGGGTATGGGTTTAGCAACATTCCTTGCGAAGCGTAAGTTCTCAGCCAGCGAAAATGAAGCAGGTAAAGCCTCGTTTGTATTAGGCATGTGCTTTATTACTGAAGGCGCGATCCCATTTGCAGCCCGCGATCCAATGCGTGTTATTCCAAGCTGTATGATTGGTGGCGCATTAACAGGTGCATTATCAATGTTGTTTGGTGCAAAACTAATGGCTCCCCACGGTGGCTTGTTTGTTCTGCTAATTCCAAACGCAATTTCACCAGCATTGCTTTACTTAGTCGCCATTGCTGCGGGTACGGTAGTTACTGGTGTATTGTACGCATTCTTAAAGCGTCCAGAAGAAGGCTCAGTTGCGGCTGAAGCGGCACAAGCTAACGCTTAATTAATAGCGAATAGATTATTTATTTAAAGCCGACTTAATTGTCGGCTTTTTTATGGAAGAAAGGTTATAGGTTATTAGGGACGAGGGTTTAGGAACAGCGCATGTTGTTATATTAAAAGTCACAATAGCTCGTCATTCCCTATAATGAGATTACGAACGCGATATGGAATCTATTTATAGCGTGTTGTAGTGTTATTAATTATTATTTATTTAATAGGTTTGATAATGGACTTCTTACTCCATTTGCTCCGTTATTTAAAACGTGTGTATAGATTTGTGTTGTTTTAAGATCACTATGCCCTAGTTGGTCTTGAACGGTACGAATATCTGCACCAGATTCAAGTAAATGAGTAGCAAAAGAGTGCCGTAATGTGTGGCATGAAATGTTTTTTTTGATATTTGATTCTTTAGCTGCATTTTTTAAACAACGTCTAATCGTCGTTTCATCTATATGATGACGTCTAATTTCTTTTGTTGCAGGATCTTCTGATAATTTATAAGAAGGAAATAAGAATTGCCAAAGAAAGTCTTTTGGTGCTGAAGGATATTTTTTATTTAAAGCATGAGGTAACCATACACCACAATATTGTTTATTTAAAATATCTTGTTTAAAGTAATTATGAACTATTTGTTGTTGTGCTTTTAATGCGGGAATTAATTCAGGTGCTAATGTTACACGACGATTTTTATTTCCTTTTGATAACCAAATCATTATTGACTGATAATCATAGTCAATATCTTTTATTCTAAGATAAAGTAACTCACTAATACGAAGACCACTACCATACATAAGTTGAATTGGTAGTTTATAGTGGGGATCAATAAACTGAAAAAGATAAGCTATTTCTTTCTGTGTTAAAACAACGGGCAATTTTCGTGCATATTTAGCACGTGAAAACCTGAGTTTTTGAGATAATGGCCTTTTAATAATATGTAAATATAAAAAGACAAGTGCATTAAGGGCTGTAGCTTGTGTTTTTGCTGCAACATTTCTTTGATTGGCTAAATAAGACAGAAATTGTTCAACATCATCATTGTCTAATTTATCAGGATGTTTTTTATCATGGAATAAAATATAGTTTTTTATCCAATATAAGTAACTTTCAACAGTACGTTTTGCGTAGTTTTTTTGATACGTGTATTCTTTTATGTAAGTTAGAAAGAGAGAAGCCATTGCGCACCTTTTATACTGTTAATACATACAGCAATTAGTATTAGTAAAAAAAGTGGAAACTAAAAGGTAGGTGCCCGATTTTGTGACTTCTATCGGGCAACCAATGTAATAATGTTTTTGATTTATAATGTTTTTTGTATAATGACGAATTAAATACGGGCGCAGGTTCAAAGAACAAATTCGGGCAAGTTGTTAATATAATAAGTTGTTATATTTTTTAAGGTGACTTATGGCAAGAATAGAAAGTTTAGATTTTAGTGTGGTTGAATCAATTTGCCGATTACTTGGTGATACTTCCAGTGGTTTTACTGGAGCGGAAATAGGAAAATTACTCTATGAATCTGGTATTGAAGATATTGATTCAGCTAACACCAAATGGAAAAGGTTGAATTCAGCATTAGCAAATAAACAAATGATTGATGGGTGTGCTAATAATGTTTTGGCTTTCATCCAAAATGCGATTAATCCAGCACGTCATTATAATAATTTGGAATGGTTTAATGATACTCGGTTTCAATTAAATCAAATTCTCAGTTTTGCAGGCTTTAATATTGGCGAAAATGGAAAGGTAGGTACAGTGACTGATCAGTGAAGCTGCTGCAAGGGCTTACAAATTAAAGGATCATTTAGTTTCTCGTAATGTTCATCCTGATGTTCTGAAATATTGTAAAGAGGAATTAGTTGTAGATAATTACTTTCATGCTGTATTTGAGGCTACTAAAAGTGTTGCTGATAAAATCAGAAATAAAACAGGTTTAACTTCTGATGGTTCAGCGCTAGTTGATGAGGCTTTTTCCTTTAAGCAAGTACCGCATTTAGCACTAAACTCTTTAGTCAGTGAAAGCGAGAAAAGTGAACAAAAAGGCTTTATGAATTTACTTAAAGGGTTATTTGGTACATTTCGTAATACTACAGCTCATGCTCCAAAAATCACTTGGGCTATAGAGGAAATTGATGCATTAGATATCCTTTCTATGGTCTCTTTGGTTCATCGACGATTAGACAAAGCTGTACAGACTAAAATGATGTACGAATCAAAAATATAACAAATGCATCAACACGATTTGCTACACTCGGCATTGTCAGTTTGCCTTTAGTTTCAGTGATTAAGGCGTTAAAATTCAGTTAAGTCTGTATCGTAGCAAACGTGTTATGCAGGCGTTATGTGAATGTTTTCAATTTTAACCTAGTAACTCTTTAGTCTTATAGTGTAGTATTTTGGTTAAATTTATTTAATGGAGAAAATGGAATGTCTCAATTAGTTTTTTGTCGTGGTTGTGGTACTGAAATTCATGAATCGGCACTTGCATGCCCAAAATGCGGCGCTCAGCAATCTCAGAAAACAGACACTAACTCAAATTGGATTGTTGCTGTATTACTTTGCTTCTTTCTAGGTTTTATTGGTGCACATAGATTTTATACTGGACGAATTGGTTTAGGTATTGCTCAATTATTAACATTAGGTGGGCTCGGTTTGTGGACTTTAATTGATTTTATTCTGCTTCTTTGCGGTAAGCTTAAAGACTCTGAAGGAAATTACATTAAAAATTAATAGTCAGCTTAAGGTCTTTTATAATTTAAGGCTTTTATTCGCTGTATTAATTCACATAACAAATGCATCAACACGATTTACTACACTCGGCGTCTCTGGTTGTCGGGTGTTTCTCGTTTTAAGGCGTCAATTTTAGGTATAATTGCATAGTAGTAAACGTGTTATGCAGGCGTTATAAGCCTAATGAAGATAATTGAATATTTTGGAGAACCATGAATTACTTTAAGTATTATAGCGCGAATCCTAAAGCAAGTTCTGAAGAGATACTTGCTCCTCTCAGGTACCACTCTTTAAGGTATGTTTCTGCAGATCAGTTCAATGACCCATATGATAGTAAATGTTTTTTTGAAACACTTGATGGTGAAAGAGATGACTCACTATCGGATACGATTAACCGACATTTAAGAATAGCCAGCATGAGTCGTAATCCACACTCACCCATAATGTGGGCTCATTATTCTACTAACCATGCAGGTTACGTAATGGGTTACAATTTGATAGAACTTCCAAGTAAAGCAGTGGATTATGAAGATATTAAGCCGTTTTGTTATTCTACAAGTGCTATAAGAGAAGCTATTTTAAAAGAAACCCCAAACGTTACGTCATCAGAATTAGCTGACGTAATGAAACAGCATCTGCTTTCTAATGACTCTTATATGCAATATTTGATGGATGCTATCTTTACAAAGCACTTAGACTGGAAATACGAAGAAGAGCATCGATTTATCGACGTAAATTTAGGCGGAATACCAGATAAATATATTGATCTGGATATTGGTGTGATAAACGTTAGAGCAATCCTTCTTGGATACAAATTTGATCATGAAAAATTAGATAATGAACTTAAAGAAATCATTAACCATGTCTATGGTGGTTCTATAGAGGTTTATAAGGCTGAGCTAAGCCTTGAAAGGTATGAAATGAAGTTTAAACCTTATGAACTGTGATCGTCGGCTTATAACAAAGCGTTTAAGGCAGATTCGCAACGCGTGGCATTTGTAGTTTAAATCAAGTTTTGTGTTTACGGTGCAATGGTTTAGGTTCAGTGGTAGCGTTGCTCACTACTTAACGCGGCGTTATGTTGTAGAGGTCGTTAAATAAGTAGTGATGAGTAAGAGTTTAGAGAATTTTTTAAAAGTAGCCGTATATGACCAGTTTTGGGCTATGGTAAAGCTGAATCATACAAAAGTAAAAAAAGAAGTTTTACTTTCTAGGGATGAAGCGGTTGCTCTTTACGCATATACAACTTGTTATCCTCCAATGTATAAGGAAATTAATTCTGCTTTACGTGCAGGTAAACTTAATAATTTCATAATAAAGCTCGTTGATTCTGGACTAACTAAACTTCCTATTTATCAAGAGCAATTTGTATATCGTTGGTCAATTCCTACATTAGATGAGCAAGAAGCATTAGCAAATAATGAAGTTACAATAGATGGAGCATATTTAAGTACCTTAAAAGCACCTAATGAAATTACGATGGTTGAGCATGATTGTATGTTATTAAAAATAAAGCACTTGAATGGTCGTGATATAGCTTTATATTCAGATGATTACTCTATTGAAATCCAAGAAGTATTAATCCCTAGAGGTTCTTCATTTATAACTCATAATCCACATGACCAAGAATATGATTTGACTATTGAACAGGTAGCTTAGGTGAACTTTTTGAGTTACAACATAACAAATGCATCAACACGATTTGCTACACTCGGCGTTGTCAGTTTGCCTTTAGCTTCAGTGATTAAGGCTGTAAAATTCAACTAAGTCTGTATCGTAGCAAACGTGTTATGCAGGCGTTATGTAACTTAATTGAAATTGGGGTAATGAATTGAAAAAACACGATAAAATTTTAATTGTACTAGGGACTTTTAGTTTAGTGTTCGTTTTAATATTTGAAGTGATAGCGAGAGATTGTACTGAGTGGTTTGCTGGTGCGGGTGAGTTGGTATCAGTATTAGTGAATATATTTTTATCTTGTTTAGCTGGCTGTATAATCTACTTCATCAGTTGTTATTTACCTTTGCGAGAAATTGAGCGTAAGAGACATGAAGAACAAGTTAAAGTTGATGAAATTGTTGCAGTTCACCTAAGAAATGTTTTAGACAGTATATCTAGGATCTTTATTGTCGCATATGGGGATTGGGCGAAATTTGAAAGTATCGTCCTTAACCCATTAGATGAGGTTGAGTTTAAATCAATAGCAAAAAATATAAAGCCAACTGATATTGCTGCAATATCTAGAAGTAAATTTGATCCAAATACTGGTGTGGGGTATCCGATGACAGTTGAGGACTTTATTTTTGAGTCGATAGAAAATATCTTAGGTGAACACCAAAAGCTCTTTCAGCTTGAACGCTTCTTATCCGTAGATCTCATCAAAACATTATCGCGTACAGAACAAACTCAAATTATTAGTAATTGGGACACCTTGATGAACGATAAACCCACAGTCATCGGTGGGCAGAAGTATTATTGTCCAAAAGGGGATTTAGCAAATTACAGCTCGGCATTTAAAAGTTTGGATGAATCATTTAGAAGCTTCCAGAGTGAAATACTCCTTTTAGCACACACGGAAGCAGGTAAGCAGTACAGTAAAGCATTTAAGTAAACAGTTACATAACAAAGCAATCAACACGATGTTTATAATATTCGGCATTTTTGGTTTGAAGTATAATTGGTTTTGAAAGTTGCTCGTCAGCACGTGTTATGGTGGCGTTAACTGCTTCTCGGTTTAAATTAATTCACAGATACTAGCTCTAATGTCTGCAATTGTAATAAACAGTTTGTTATCAGTATCTTTGAATGCGGTAAAGCCGTACTTTTCATAGAAATCCTCAGCGCCATCTTTTGCATCAACAATGATGACAGGGAAGGCGACCGTTTCACTTGCCATTAATAGTTTTCTAAGCGCATCAATCAAAACCCATTCACCGAAACCCTGACCTTTGTATCTATGGTCAACGGCTAAGCGGGCAATCAAACCACCAGAGGTTACACTGTGATGTTTCTTCTGTAATTTAGGAGGTAAATCCTGAATATCAATCGGTGTCATTGTTAATGTGTAATAACCAATAATGTGCTCAGGACATTGCTTATCTTCAAGAACAAAAGTACGAGTATTGTCTTTCTTAGCTTGTTGGCTTGCCATAACTTTCAAGTAATTATTGAGTGCGGTAATACCACAATCAAAACGATTTCGGTCATGTTTAGTTTTTTCTAATTGGACTGTATTCATTATTGAGTTTTATCAATATAACGTGCAGCTGCTTTTTGTAATTTGCTATTTGGTTTAGCTGGTTGGTCTAACGCAGTCATTAAAGTCATAGCATCTTGCTGGCTTAGTTGTAGGGTACGTTCACGTTCCATAATAGTTTTTGCTTTTTCTACAGCAGCACTAAGCACAAATGAGTTAATGCTAGACATACCGGCAATAGCAGCAGCTTGAGATAGTAGTTCTTGTGTATCAATATCTACACGTGCTGTAATACGAGGTAATGTAGTAGCCATAATAATCTCCATTCAGTGTCAAAGTGGCACAGGTGAATTGTAGTTTAATTATTATACGCTGACAAGTTTTGTGCCATTTTGGCACGCTGTAAGAGATGGTAAGGGATAGGACATTCATAACTTTCGTAATCCATTACGATCAATTCTAACGGTGCTCGATGAATGGATTTTAATCAGTTGAGCAAAGTATCGCTTGAGATCATCAGTGGTTAATGTATCGGGGGATTTATTCAATGGTGAGTAATACGACGAAGTGCATGACTATAGCCATCAATAGTAAAAGAAACATAGGACACCCATAACTTTTTATTTCAAAAATAGATAATATTAACGCGATTATCTGACCTGATAATCATCATTCTCTACAGTGAATGTCTGTGAGGGCGATAAGGTGTCTATTTAGCGTGAGTATAAATATGGTTTTTTCTACTATTACCCTAACAATCATTAAGATGCATTAGTAATATAGGATTGATGACTTCATGAGATGGCGAAGTGAATAATTAGAATCACCAAGTGAAGTTGTAAATATAAGGTTATGTTTATATTGTATTTTTTAAAATAAGAAAGTAATATTTAGCTTGCAGTTAAGCGTGGTAATAAATATAGGTTTCTTTCATAAAGAGTATAAAATGAGCAGTTATAAACAACTATTTACAGTGGCTACGTGTGGTTTAGTAGTATCTTTAAATGCATTTTCAGGTGAAATGCTGGATGTTAACAATATTAAATTTGAAGATAATAATTTTAAGAACTGTGTTTTAGCACAAAAAATTATTAATCCGAAAAATATAACTAAACTAGTGTGTCGTCAGGTAAATATAGATCATGCAAATGAAGTTAGTTATTTTCCTGCTCTTAAGGAGTTATGGTTATCAGGATCACAATTGACGAACATAGATTTGAGTAAAAATACTGAGCTAACATCGGTATCTATAACTAAATCAAATCTAGCTAACTTAAATTTGAATAATAATCCCAAACTTACTGAGTTGAATGTTTCTTTTAACCATATTTCTAAGTTAGATCTTACAAAAAACCCACAATTAACAGATCTGAGCATCGTTTCTAATAAAATTGAAGATATTAATCTATCAGAAAATACTAAATTAATGTATTTGTGGGCAAAAGAGAATAATTTAAAAAAGATAGACTTTAGCCACAATCTTGAATTAATTCAAGCCGGGTTAACTGATAACCAGTTGTCTCAAATCAATGTTAGTCATAATGGTCAACTTAATAACTTAAGCTTAATGTATAATCAATTATCTGAATTAGATATAAGTAAGAATATTAAATTAACAAAATTACATATTACAGATAATAAAATTACTAAGTTAGATATTAGTCATAATCCTAGATTAAGAGCATTATGGGCAACTGGGAATCCGTTAGTTGAGTTGAATATCAGCTCTAATCCTTCTTTAAATGATTATGAAGTTGATGAGACTGTTTCTGTTAAAAAATAATTATTAAAACTTAATCGATAATATATGTGTCGAATTATCGGCACTTATTTTACAGAAAAGATGTATTCATATTATTTTTCAACTATTAACATATATTTTTAATTTATTTCCGTTATTATTAATGAAGAGAATTTCATGGAAGAAAAATCTCAAATCTACTTAAATAAATACCTCAATTCACTGTCTGAAATTGAGCGTAAAAAATACCAATCATTCAGTTCAGACTATTTTTGTGCTGATGAACATAATGCTAATTTGTGCGCAGAATTAATTCGAAGTGGGCAAAAGACAGCAACATGTAGCCTTAATTATTGGTATGTGTCAGAAAAAGAGTTAATGCCAGTTAATGGCCATTTACAAGTGGTTGTTGATTGGAACGGTGAGCCTATTAGTATTATTGAAATTGATTCAGTAGAAACGTGTAAATATAACGAAGTATCAGCAGAATTTGCTTATGCAGAAGGTGAAGGTGATCGGTCATTAAAATGGTGGCGTGAAACGCATTGGCACTACTTTGCGACTGAATGCTCAGCGTTCAATATTGCGCCAAGCGAAGATATGGTACTGGTATTGGAACGATTTCATGTTGTTTATCGTTAGGAATAAAAAATAGCAATAAAGTAAAGGGGGTTAAAATCACTGTTTGGTTTAGTATTGTTTGTGCTTTATTAGCTATAATATTGTTGATTTTACATATGAATATAGAGATCGTATACGGCAAAGAATTACCTGATGCTTGATATTAAAATCCGGCTGCCCATCTATCAAATTCATCTATATTATCAATCTCTTTTTGTGTTTTTGGTGCAGGATAATAGGGTAGTGCAAGTAACTTTTCTGAAGGTAGTAGTTCCCATTCTGGAGTGATTTTAAAACGCTTCAATTTGCCTTCATTTTTTAGGTAAATATAATAGCCATCAGCATGGGTATTGGCATAACTTGCAATAGTCGCAATATCACCAGAGGGTAATTTTACTTTTCGTCCTAAAGGGTATAGCTGATGTAAGGCAAAGCTCACTTGTGGATCATGAATATTGCCATCTCTAAAGTTTTTTAATCCGATAGCCGTTGATGTTGTACGTTCTTTCCATCCAGCTAAAGATAAGCCGTACATTGAATCTTTAAAAGGTTTTCCTTTCGTTTTTCCTTCATTAGATATAAATTGAACAATCACGGAATCACCAGATTCTTCAATGATTTCTAAAAAATTTTCACCTGTTATATCCGCTAAAAGTTTCATTCATCACCATGCGATGGTTATTGGTTATCATTCTATGTAGTGCAGTATTCTAAAGAAAAGAAATAATTATCACAAATAATAGTTAAATTTATCAATTTATTTTTATTATTACTTAAATATTAATTAATGTTTTAATCTCTATTTATTTAGCCATCTGATGATTTGTCGAAATAATGATTAATATTAAAAATGTATATCATTATATCAAGAGTTTCTGGATATTTATGTTGTAGTCTTTGATAGGGTAATACGAATTGTTGATGACACTCGGTACTGTTAGTTTTCCGAGTATCTTTATGTTTTATATGATTAATTTAACTGTAATGTGAAGTATTTAGAGACAGAGATAGATTCGATAAAAGAGTTAATATCTAAAGGGTAAGAGATATGAGAACTGATAATCGCAGCATTATATAAACAATAAACTAAATCCACCTTAATTATATTGTTTTCTAATTCATCGCCATTAATTAATTCTTCAACTTCAGTGTTAGATATTGCATTAATAGCCTTTTGTAATGACACACTTAATAATCGAGATTCTGAATCATAATTAAAGGAATGTACTGCGAATTCATCAATTGATATCTCAGCGCTATTATTATGAGTATCAATAAAAATAGGTTTGAAATTTTTCTTGAAGTTTACTGTTATTTTACCTTGCAAATCAAATGGGTATCTAATCTTTTTCATTGAATTAAACCTATAGTTATTTTCTATATGATAACTACATTTACTTTTTATTGAGATAGCATTTTATATTTTTTATTTTTACTAATGCTAAGTCGACTGACTAAATTAGGTGTTTTAGAATTGAAAACTAGCAAATTTTAGGGCGGCCGTAAGTCTGAATAATAACTATCAATTCATTTAGATTTTATAGAGAAGATACATACATTGTTTTTCTTAAACGTGATTGTATATTTCTAGATGATCAATGAGTTTATGTTTGAAATCAGGTAAAATTCTGTTTTTAAATCGTGGTGAAAATATTATGAATAAGTCTGTTGAACAAAAAATAGGTAACATTGCTTTAGTTGTTGAAAACTACGATGATGCGATTGATTTTTATACTAAGAAACTGCAGTTCGAGCTTATTGAAGACACAGATTTAGGCGGTGGTAAACGTTGGGTTCAAATTTCGCCACCAAACTCTACAGGAACTAATTTACTTCTCGCACAAGCAAGTAATGATGAGCAATTAAAGTCTGTTGGTCATCAAGCGGGTGGCCGTGTATTTCTGTTTCTTCAAACGAATGATTTCTGGCGTGACTATGAGTTTATGCAAGCGCAAGGTGTTGAATTTACAGAAGAGCCTCGTGTAGAAGAATACGGTACGGTTGTTGTGTTTAAAGACTTATATGGCACTAAGTGGGACTTGTTACAATTAAACCAAAAATAATTGGTTCGTTAAAAAGATGTTTGAACAGTATTACTATTTTTAGGAACCTATTTGATGAAACTAATATCTGAAACAGAACAACTAATAATAAGACAATTAACGCTAGATGATGTTGAATTTATTATACAGTTATTAAATGAAGAAGCGTTTATTCGTTATATAGCAGATAAAAATATTCGAACACATGCGGATGCTGTGAATTATTTAACGAATGGACCATTAGCCAGCTATCGTGATTATGGCTTTGGATTGAATTTAGTGTTACTGAAAGAGACAGCAGCGCCGATTGGGATCTGTGGTTTATTAAAAAGAGAAGAATTAGATTATCCTGACTTAGGCTATGCATTTTTGACCGAGTTTTGTAAAAAAGGATACGCAACTGAGGCGGCTTCTTCTGTGCTTAATGTCGGAATGAAAGATCACTCTTTAAACACAGTCTTAGCGGTTACATTACTTGATAATGAAGGCTCTAATCGGTTATTACAAAAAATAGGGTTTGAGCTTAAAGGAACAATGGCGTTGTACGGTTCTCAAAACAATTTATATGAGTATACGTCGGCATAAAGGTAGTAAAGGTAGGACAGCCATAACAGTTCTATATCATTTTTAAAGCATGGAGTGCAGTATGAAAACAATCGGAATGTTAGGTGGTATGAGTTGGGAATCGACGGCAAGTTACTATAAAGCGATTAATGAAGGCGTAAAAGCTGAACTTGGCGGGCTTAGTTCAGCAAAAATTTGTTTATACAGTGTGAATTTTGAGGAAATTGAAAAATTACAGCACCAAGGGCGGTGGAATGATACTGCTGTTATTCTTACACAGGCAGCAAAAGCGGTTGAGGCTGGCGGTGCTGATTTTTTAATTATCTGTACTAATACTATGCATAAAGTTGCTTCAGAAATTGAAGCCGAAATATCGATTCCTATTCTTCATATTGCAGACGCAACGGCGAAAAAATTAGTCAGTGATGGCGTTAAAAAAGTTGGGTTATTAGGTACTCGTTTTACAATGGAACAAGATTTTTATAAAAGTCGATTAACGAATAAGTTTGAAATTGATGTTATTGTTCCAAGTACTGAGAGTCGAGCTATTGTTCATAATGTTATTTATGATGAGCTCTGCAAAGGAATCATCAGTGCTGAATCTAGAGTGAAATATTTAAACATTATCAATGAATTATATAAAAGTGGTGCTGAAGCTGTGATTTTAGGTTGCACAGAAATAGCGTTATTGATTCAGCAACAACATACCGACATTCCGTTATATGACACCACTGAGATTCATGCGTTCGAAGCTGTTCAGTTAGCGCTCTAAAATAGCAAGGAAAAAATAGCAAGGACAGCCATACCTTTTAATACCGAACAAAAAACGGGACAGCCAAATTATTGCAGACTTTCGATAAGCTACTACACTTAAGCTTCAAGTTGCTTATGGTGGAAGAAATGACTGTCTCAAGACGTAAATTGATCGAACCTCAAATTACTCCGTATTATCATATTATTAATCGCTGTGTCAGGCGGGCTTATTTGTGTGGTGAGGATCCGTATAGTGGTAAAAATTACCAACATCGACGTGGTTGGATCGTGAATAAAATCAAGCAATTGTCTGAGGTGTTTTGTATTGATGTTTGCGCCTATGCCGTCATGAATAACCACTATCATTTAGTCTTGAAAATTGATACACAACAACAGCAGGCATTATCACCTCAAGAGGTTATTTCGCGTTGGTTACAGTTATTTAATGGTCATCCGATTGCGGTAGATTTTGTTAATAATGGTGATGTTGGTGTAGATAAGAAACAAGCGTTATCAACATTGGTTGCAGAATGGCAGTCACGATTAGGTAGTATTAGCTGGTTTATGCGGTGTTTAAATGAAGAAATTGCACGTAAAGCCAACAAAGAAGATGATTGTACTGGTGCTTTTTGGGAAGGGCGTTTTAAATCTCAAGCGTTGTTAGACGAACAAGCATTACTCTCTTGCATGATGTATGTTGATTTAAATCCTATTCGAGCAGGGCTCGCAACATCGTTACAAGATTCTGATTTCACTTCAATTCAGCAGCGAATAGTAGAGTGCCATCAAACGTCTATAGCAAAAAAATCAACCTTAAATTCATCATCAATTAAGCGCTCTAAAATTGGATTATTACCTTTTGTTGGTGCTGAACATCAGGCTAAACAGGTAGGGATACAATTTGATTTTAAAGATTACTTAGAGCTGATTGATTGGACTGGACGTAGTATTCGCGATGATAAAAAAGGCTTTATTCCGGCCACTCAACCTAAACTGTTACAACAAATGGGGGTTAATGGAGATGCGTGGTTAGATAATAGCAATGACTTTATGGAGCACTATACCAATGTAAGTGGTAAATGGTCGCGAATGTGTTCGTTTCAACAGCATTTTGGTGGCCGTTGGTGTAAAGGTAAGGTAGCGAGTCAAAGATTACACCCTAATTAAAAACCTATTTTTGATAAAGATGCTTATTACCGCAATAATCGTTTATTGTGGTATTTGCCGATCTTGTTAAACAAGAAATAAGGTATTTTATTATTGTGAGGTTGGTTTTTGTTACATTAAAAACCGAAGTAAATGGTATTTGGTTGTTATTGTCTCAGTGTGTGGTGGTCTTGATGCTAGAAAGATATGGCTGTCCCGTCTTAGAAAAGATCGCCATAAAACTGTGTATCAGATCTTATGGCGATTTATATCAGTTAAACGGATTTAGGCTTACGCGTTCCGCGTGGAATACCTGTATCACGATCCGTAATTGGCTTACGGTTTCTTGGTTTCTTTGCCTTCGGTTTATCTGTGCTTGGTGAATTTCTACGCGGCTTATCGTTGCGACGTGGCTTGTCACCGTTACTATTATCATCTTCAGGTTTTTGATATTTAGGCTTGAAGTTTAAAATAGAAATAGGCACTTCTTTAGTTGGTACAAAGCCTTCAATTTCTTTACGAACGATTAAGTGGCCTAACAGACGTTCAATCATGCATAAGTTTTTGAAGTTATCGCGTGATACAAATGAAATCGCTTCACCTTTAGAGCCTGCACGACCTGTACGACCGATACGGTGAACATATTCTTCAGGTGGGAAGGGAAGATCATAGTTAACAACGCGGGTTAGCTCATCAATATCGATACCACGAGCAGCAACGCCTGTTGCGATTAAGTATTTTACTTTACCCGCTTTAAAATCTTCTAATACTTGCGCACGAGAACCTTGGCTACGACCACTGTGGATTGCTTCTGCGGCAATACCACGTTTTTCAAGTTGGCTTACTAATTTAGCAGCACCGTGCTTGGTTTCGATGAAGATCAATGCTTGATCCCATTGTTGCTCATTAATTAAATGGCTCAATAGAGAAGACTTCATGTCTTTATCAACAGTGATCAAACATTGGTCAATTTTAGGTTGTGATGCTTCATCTTTAGCAACGCTAATTTCAACCGGATTACGAACAGCTGTTTTAGCAAGAAGACGCACTTGAGATGATAGTGTTGCCGAGAACAACATGTTTTGGCGATCAAGAGGTAAACGTTCGATGATCTTATTGATATCTTCGATAAAGCCCATATCTAACATACGGTCAGCTTCATCAAGCACTAAAATTTCAATCGCATCAAAGTGGATAGCACGTTTGGTGTACATATCCAATAAACGACCAGGTGTCGCTACTAAAATATCAACACCTTCAATTAGGCGACGTTTTTGTGGTTCGTAATCGACACCACCGTACATTGCCATTGAGGTTAAATTGGTGTGTTTGCTGTATTGAACAATATTTGCTTCAACCTGAACCGCAAGTTCACGTGTAGGCGCAAGAATTAATGCACGAACGCGTTTAGCTCGCACTTGCTGGCCATCATCAAGCATTTGCAGAATAGGAAGAACAAAACTAGCCGTTTTACCGGTACCTGTTTGTGCTGCTGCAAGTAAGTTTTTGCCGGTTAGTGCCACCGGAATGGCTTTTTCTTGAATCGGCGTAGGAGTGGTGTAACCCATATCGGTTACTGCTTTAACGATAGCGTCGCTTAATCCAAGCTTAGAGAAAGGCATGTAGAATCTCAGATAAATAAATCAAATAACGGCTATCTCTAAAAGTTAAAGTAATAGCCGACGAACAATGCCGTGGATTATAGCACGGCTACCTTAGGTCATTATATTATTTCGCATTAAGCCGCGGCGGACGTTTTTACATAACTTACCAAACTGGCGAATTTCATCAAATTGTGGCGTTACACCACGTTCAATTGCATGTTCCCAGTAACTGACTTCGGTATCGACGAGTTCTAATAATTTCTTAGGACAGCCAATACATTTATTATCTGGTCCACAAACAAAGGTTTCAGGTTCATAAAGTGGAAATGCCTGCTTAACTTCAGTCAGAAGTTGGCGCATTGCCGTTTGACGATCAGGTTTTTTATTCATGGTATCAAGTGTATCTGGGCTAAATTGGTATTCTAATTAAGCATAGTTAAAATAACCATGTTTATCTTATGAAAGGGTATTATTGGACAGATGAATTGATTGGTATTAGGGCTAGAAAGTTGATTTTGTCATCATAAAAAACCAGCAATAAGTTATTTACTTACCGCTGGCTTATTATTAATTACCCATAGTTATTATCTAGATAATTACAGTTTGTCCCAAGCATCAGCCCAGTATTGGCTTGTTGCTGGTGCGTATGATGCACTTGCACACCAACCTGTGTATGGCCATGGCTTACATTGGTATATATTGCCATCAGACGCTAATACCTTATCACCTGCAAGGTAAGCTTTACCTGCTTCATAAGCTGGTGCATCTGTAACTGGTGGCTCAACTGTGCCTTTATCTTCTAAAGTGAAATGTGCACGTTGTTCTACGCTGTCATTGTTTGATTCAGCAATCATACGTAATGAGTATGTGCCAGCAACAACATTATCAAGCACCATATTAATGGTTTTGCTGTTATCGACCTTAGCCGTAAATTGACCTCCTGAAACAGGGTAACCCATTGCATCAATGACATCGATTTGTACTGAAGCTGCTTTATTTGCGCTGTAATTAAGGGTTAATTTTGCAATACCATTAGTGATGGTGTAGTTGCTATTAATACTGGTTAAACTCGCAGTAAAATCAAGCTCAGGTTGTTCCACATCGCCGCCACAATCGGTGTCACCAACTTCGCGCCACACACCCCATTCACCAGTGGTACCCGGTTCATTTCCTTGTGTCCACCAACCCGCTTGCCAATCTTTACCATTGTGACTGACAACATCACCTTCAACATAAGTTGCATCTGCTTTCCATGTTGGTGTACATACGATAGAACCATCGTTAACCACCACAACACGTTTTACAGTTACTGTTTGGTTTGCATTGTCTGTAATGTTGTAAATCAGTTCATATGAACCTGCAATAGCTGTGTTTACTGTGCCAGAAACAGAAATGTTTGTTGTTAGATCGCCGTCTTCAGCATCTGTTGCAGAAACGCCAGCCATTGGGTCAAAAATGTCACCCACTTTAATCACACTGTTTTCTACACCAGCAAAAGTAGGAAAGGCGCTAAAGACAGTGACTTTACGTGGTGATACGGTCTCGTTGTCATTTGAATCTGTTACTGAGTAAGTCAGCACATAATCACCAACACGTTGAGTATCAACATTACCCGTTACCGCGATTGAATCGGTTAGATTGCCATCTTCTTTATCGTTAGCTGTTACACCAGCCATTGGATCAAATGATGTTTTATGCTGTACGCGAGTATCTGTTATTCCAGCAATAGTAGGCTTTTCAGGTTGAACAACAGGTGGAGTTTGGCTGTGAACAAATGGACCATAGGTTTCAATAAAGCTGCTGTTGTATGCTTTACCTGAAGCATCAGTACCGATATCCCAGTTAATAGACCATGTCATCACACCACGAAGAGGCTGCGATTGTTTTTCTAAACGTGCAAAAGCATTAAACAGATCTTGAGGATTCTTAATAAAACCGGTTGCCGCGGCATCAATGTTAGTTGGAATACCAAACACTAATTTGTCGTGTGGAATAGTAGTAAAGCCACGCGTACCGTTAATCAATGAATCCGCAATGTAATAAATGAACTCTTCTTTTAGTGCATCGTTATTTTGTGCAATCCAACCAGGGCCTTCAACATAAACACCGTCGCCACCTTGGTTGTAAAACTGAGGGTTGATCCAATCGTAGTAACCATCAAGAGCGGTGATATAAGGAATATATTTACCCGCAGCAGTTAAGTATGGGAACTCAGGAGCCATAGTGATAAGGAAGTTTTTACCTTGCTCACGGTAATGATCTTTTACTATGCGCAGTGCTGCTGGAATAACGGTTTGGTTATCTTTTGCATCAATAGCCGCTTGCTCAAGATCGATATCTAAACCATCAAAGCCATAAACATCAGTGAGGCGAATAATTTCAGCGGCAAAAGCATTTTCATCGCCTTTTTGCAGCTCAACGTGTGCATCTGCACCACCAAGTGCCAGTATAACGGCACGGCCTTGATCGTTTAGTAGCTTAATTTGGTCGATAAATTGTGATTCAGTTAAACCTGTTGCAGGGTCTAAATGAAAAGTAGGGATACGACCTTCGGCAGTGTCATAAACTTTCATAAAAGAAACAGCAACCACATTATACATTGGGTTAGTGGCTTTAAGGCTCATAGCGGGAGCATTACCTGCTTTATAACCACGACCGTCAGCCCAGTTATGCCAGTAACCAACGACAACGCCATTTTCAGGGTTAACCATCTTTTCACCAGCGTTGGCGGTGAAGCTCATAGAGGTTAACGCGAGAGCAATAGCATTTAATGTGAGAAACGTTGTTTTTTTATTCATTTATTTGACCCTAAAAAGAGGTAAGAGTTGTAATAATAAAGCGAATAAATGCTACCACAAGGGTAGGAGATGAGAAGCGTGATTGTGTAACAAAAAACATTTAAATCAGTTGCTTATGTGTCAATTAATTGGCGTGTAAATATCACTTTCAGTCTGAAAACTGTCGTTATTTATTCTTAATTGAACAATGATTTATTAGGTGGCGATTTTTTGGAATAAATGATGAATAAAATAAGCGTAAATATGAAAAAGATCTCATAAACAGATTGTTATCGTTGAAAGGGTTTTATGAATATATATTAATAAAATGGGTGTTTTTTATAATGTTTACGCCTTGGATTAGGATCACTTATTAAATTAATTGTTATTATCAATTGTTGTTGCAGCTTTTTTTTAGGTAAAGTAGCGTCATCAACAGAATATCGTAAGGATTTTGATCCTTTGCGGTAATCTGATAAGTTACTGCAAAGTAACCTAAGTACTCGATTAAGTAAGAGATAAAATGGCAGTTTTAGAAATTTTAACCGAACCAAATCCAAAGCTACGCGTTCAAGCTGAAGAAGTAACAGATGTAAAAGCTGAACATATCCAAACGCTTATCGACGACATGCTACAAACCATGTACGAAACGGGTAATGGTATTGGTTTAGCTGCTCCTCAAGTAGGTCGCAAAGAGTCTATTATTGTTATCGATTTATCTGAAGAGCGTAATGAACCACAGGTATTCGTTAACTCTAAGATTGTTCGTGGTGAAAACCCAGTAATTGGCCAAGAAGGCTGTTTATCAGTTCCTGATTACTACGCAGATGTAGAGCGTTTCGAGAAAATCGAATTAACTGCGCTTGATCGTGATGGTAATGATATTCACCTTGAGCGTGATGATTTTCTTGCTATCGCACTCCAGCATGAGATTGATCACCTAAAAGGTATTCTTTTCATTGATTATCTATCACCTCTTAAGCGCCAAATGGCAATGAAGAAAGTGAAGAAATTCTTGAAGACTCAAGCAAAGTAATCATTTAGCTATAGCTATTGAAAGGCTGTTGAGAACTACTCAGCAGCCTTTTTTATTGGTAAATGATGACGATTTATTTACTGTGAAAGGGGGGTTGAATGCATATTACGTATTCAGTCATGTCTAATTCCGTTGAAGCTTGGTTACGTTGTAACGTTATGCTTTCACCAAGAATAAATGGTTGGTTATATTTGCCATGACCAAAGAAAGGAAAGTAATACACGGGCTTATTACATTGATCAGCAAATCGTTGTAATACTGCTTTGTACATCATTCGTTCTTGATCTGTTGGATCGGTAGAATAATATTGACCAAAAATAATCGCTTCTACATTAAATTCATTTAGAAATAATAATTGTTGTAAGTAACGATCTAATTGACGAAAAGTCACACCAATGTCTTCAAGTAATAATACTTTACCTGTGAAATCAGGCTGATATTTAGTGCCAAATGTTGCAGCAACAAGGGTGTGATTACCACCGATTAAAATTCCCGTAATAGAAGCTGCTTGTTGTGCTAGTGCATTAAGTGGCAGTGCATTGTTATAAACTATACCGTTATTCATTATTTCGAAGATATCAGGCAATGGTTGCTGATTTGTTGTACCCATATCAAGGTGGTTATTGGCGTTAACACCGTGAATTGAGCGCCATCCTAATTCATCATTTAGAAAACTATGAATAGCAGTTACATCACTAAATCCTACAATCATTTTTGCAGGTATTGCTAAGAGTTGTTGTTTATAACGATGGAGATATGGAAGTAAGTTTAATGCGCCACCACCACCACGATAAAACCACAACACATCAATTGTTGAATCAAGTAATGCTTTAATTAAGTTATGGGCTCGCGCTTGATCAGTATCAACATAACCAAAATCTGAAATATTTTGTTGTAAATAATGGCAATTTACATGATAGCCATGACTCTCTAAAACGCTAACCACTTGTGGTACTTGTGTTGGGTCAAATTGAGTAGAGCAAGCAATTAAGGCAACATTTTTATAATGACAAGGCTCTTTATTTGGCAAAGGTACGGTTTTTTTTTTCATTTTAGTTCTCAAAAATAAAGAATGTGATTATTTTAAGGGTATTAATCTTACTTGTAAATTAAAGTTTATTTTATAAAACAACCACGTAAAGTAAGCCGTTTTTTAAATAAAAATACCAAGGTGGTATCTTTTTATTTTTATAAAATATAAGGGAATGCATTACTGGTATTTTATTTAAATTTATAGTCTATTATTTTTATTATATATATAAATAATAGTTGTGATATTTAATTTTATTATTACCCTTATTATTTTTATTGTGTTTTTTATCATTATAGTAATATATATTAACTAAACCAATCTAAAACAAATAATAAGGATCTACTGTGAAAGGTAATAAAAAAATATTAATTATCACAGGAACAAGGCCTGAAGTTATTAAAATGGCTCCTGTTTTTCATGCATTAAAAACAAATAATATTCGTGTTGATTGGTGTCATACCGGACAACATGATGAATTAGCTATGCAAGCATTTAATATATTTAATATTAAACCTACTTATATATTATCGAGACCAGAAGGCAATAGTGTGACGTCATTATTGTCAGGTTTAATGAATAATGTTCAGCAAATCCTTGAAATGATAAGCTATAAGGCAGTATTGGTTCATGGTGATACAGCAACGACATTAGCTGGAGCAAAAGCGGCATTTTATAATCAAATTCCTATTATTGCTCATGTTGAAGCTGGTTTACGTTCTGGTGATTTACGCCATCCATTTCCTGAAGAATCAAATCGTATATTAGTCAGTAAGTTAGCAACAAAACATTATGCTCCAACATTATTAGCTTATGCTGCTCTTGTTTCTGAGGGAGTGCCTGCATCGAATATAATATTAACGGGTAATACCGTTGTTGATGCACAACTTTATTTATTAGAACAAGGGTTATTACCGAATGAAAAAAGCAATATTATTATTGTAACTGCGCATAGACGTGAAAATTGGAATAATATTAAAATTATTTGTAATGCATTAATTAAACTATCAGAAATAAGACCTGATCTTATTTTTAAATTTGCTGTTCACCCTAACCCTATTGTAAGAAATCAAGTAGAAGAGGCATTATTAGGTCAAGATAAAATACATATTATCGAATCATTAGACTATTTTGAATTACAAAAGTCATTAGCATCCGCTAAGCTTGTTATTACAGATTCTGGTGGCATTCAAGAGGAAACGCCGACATACCGTATTCCTACTGTTGTTTTAAGAAAAACAACAGAACGACCAGAGGCGATTAATGAGGGTTTTTCTATTTTAGCTGGCGCTGAATGTGAGGAAGAAATAATTCAAGCATGTTTATTAATGTTAGATAAAACAATCTCTAATGAGATGAAAAACCCCTTTGGTGATGGTAAAGCATCATTAAAAATAGCTGATGATTTAGTGAGAATGCTTAATGTTTTTTGATCTATTTATAAATTACTTGTATGTCCTTAAGTATATATCGTTAGTTCTGATGTTTGTTCTTGCTATTTTTGGCATTGATGATCTGTTTATTGATATTTATTTTTGGACCAGAAAATTGTGGCGTAGAGTCACGGTATATCGCCGTCATGATCATATGGACGCGGATGAATTACTGGTTAAATCCGAACAACCTATCGCTATTATGGTACCTGCGTGGCAAGAGCATGGGGTTATTGATAAAATGGCCCATTTAGCTGCAACTGGTTTAGACTATGAAAACTATCAAATTTTTGTAGGCACTTACCCGAATGATCCACAAACACAAGCCGATGTCGATAATGTTTGTGCGCAATTTTCACATGTGCATAAAGTTGTTTGTGCTCAGCCCGGTCCAACAAGCAAAGCTGATTGTCTGAATAATATTATTGCCTCAATTATTGAGTTTGAAAAGAAGGCTAAAATAGAATTTGCAGGCTTTGTTTTACATGATTCAGAAGATGTTATTTCAGCCTTAGAACTGCGTTTATTTAATCATTTATTACCACGAAAAGATCTTATTCAATTACCTGTTTATCCTTATGCACGTAAATGGTATCAAATGACGCCTGCTCACTATGTGGATGAATTCGCAGAATTACATGGTAAAGACGTTATTGTACGTGAGTCGCTAGCTGGGCAAGTACCTAGCGCGGGGGTTGGTACATGCTTTAGTCGTCAGGCTATTTTACGTTTATCCGTAGAGGGTGATGGTCTGCCGTTTGATGTGCAATCTTTAACAGAAGATTACGATATTGGTTTTCGTTTAAAGCAGTGGGGAATGGAAGAAATTTTCGTGCGTTTTCCTGTTATGGGAAAAGATCATGTGACATTACGTGAATCTCATATCGGTGTATCAAAACGCGAAGGAAGTGTTGTATGTGTACGTGAATATTTTCCAACCACTTTTAACACCGCCGTACGACAAAAAACACGTTGGATCATCGGCATCGTTTTTCAGGGAATGAAAAACCATAAATGGACTAAAGATTGGAAAATTAATTACTTTTTGTGGCGTGATCGTCGTGGAGCGATGAGTAACCTTGGCGGATTTTTAGCTATGTTACTTTTATTTCAGATGGTTGCATTAACGCTATACAGTACATTGGTCCCTGATAGCTATCACTTTTTATCATTATTAAGTGATGATCCTATGGTCAAAGTATTGCTCTATATTAATTTTATTTTATTTTTTAATCGTACATTCCAACGGGCTTTCTTTGTCACTCAGTATTATGGTTTCTGGCAAGGATTCTTGTCATTTCCACGGATGGTATGGGGCAATATTATTAACTTTTTTGCTAATGTTCGCGCGATCCGTCAGGTTGTAGAACAAGGCGACCCTCGTCGTGTTGCTTGGGATAAAACTACTCATGATTTTCCTATCGTTGATGACACCATTCGCCGTATACCGTTAGGTCAGATACTAATAGAAAAAGGGCAGATCACTGAAAAGCAATTAGAACAAGCGTTGGTGACTAAACCGACGAATATGCTTTTTGGTACACATTTGGTATTAAAACATTATGTCACTAATGAACAATTAAGTGCGGCAATTGCAGTTCAGGTTGATGCCGAGTATCAAGCTTGTGATCCTTTTGAATTAGATCCTCGTACCATCGAGCGATTGCCTAAAATGTTAGCGTTAAAATATTCAGTCTTGCCCATTAAGTATGACAATGGAACACTTATTTTAGGCTGTAATAAACGTCTAAATCCAGTTGCAATCAATGTTATTAAGCGCCAGTTACAGTGTGAAGTGTCTTGGGTCATTATTACCAATGGTGCTGTTATGTTGGGATTACGCTATTGGTATTTTGATCAGCAAGAGACTAATCCATCAATGAAATTAGACCAAGCGGTGGCAGAGAAACAACTTCCTTTATCTGAACGTCAGTATGTTATGGATCAATATTATGCTTCTCGTATGCAGTTGGGTGACTATTTGTTAGCGTTAAAACTGATAGAACCAACCGTACTAAATCAAGCAGTGTTAGCATTTGCTCGTACATCAGATATTAGGTTTGGTGACTTTTTAGTTTCTCAGCAATATGTTTCATCAGCGTCTATTAGTGCTGCGATGGAATTAAAAACCAAACAGGAAATGAGTGTCAGTCAACTGATACAAGCACAAGGAGCTGGTTTAGGTGAGTAATAAATTACACAGCTTATCTTTATGTTTGCTAGTGACATCAACTGTGACGCTTGCCGATGATGATAAAGCCCTAAATATTAGTAAGGGCATGACGGAATATCAACATTTTGCTACTTATCCTTTTATTGATAAAGCAATGCGTGATGAAAAGAATGGCCAGTACAAGGAAGCATTTACTGAATTAGAGCATGCATTAAAAAAAGCACCTAATAACCATGAGTTATTAAAATATGGCATTGAATTATCGATAAAAATGGATAATTACCAATTGATGGAGCCTTGGCTTGAAAAGTTACCATTAGTACAACGAAATGCTTTAAGTGTACATTTAAAGCTAACGCAACTTAATCATCCGAAGTTATTGACTTACTTTGAGTTACATCAGTTATTAGAAGGGTTGTCACTACACGATCAAGAATTAGGTTATCAAACCTTATTTTATGCGAATTTGCATCATTATGGTGCTAAGAAAACGCTGGCTTGGAGTCAGTCGATTCCCTTTAATCTTAAAGTGAAATCAGCGATAGCACCTGAAGCACAACTTGCTTTTTCGCAGAAAGATTACGTTGGGACTATCGATGCTTTGGCTCATTTAGCTCAAGTTGATAAGCTTTCAGGGGATGATCGCTACATATTTGCGCTTTCCTATTTGAAACTTGGGCAAATTAAGCCTGCGTTAGCATTAGCGAATACTGATCCTAATAGTCATACTTCGAATCGAATATTAACTGAATATGCTTTCCATCTACTTGGTCTGAAAGACTATGTTAAAGCGATGACTGTATTTAGTGATCTTGAAAAAAACAAAGGGCTAAATGCAGAAGCTTCCGTTGCTTATCAGGATCTGCAAAAATTAACAACCGAGCAAATAGCCCAGAAAGCAGCGCTTGAATATACACCGTGTACTCAAGAAGTGGTTGAGGCCTTACCAAATAAACACCAAGCCAGAATATTACTTGCAGGTTGTGATCCTACAACCCATTCTGCGCAATGGCTTAATTTGGCTGAAGCGACTAATGCGATAAACTTATTAGAAAAAACATCATTTTCTAATCATCGCCTAGCGCAAAAAAGAATTAATATTTTAGTAAATAGTTATGTAAAAACAAATAACTGGAAAGCGATAGTACGGTTATCAAAACAACTGCAACAACCATCTCAATTACCTGTTCTTGCTACGAGTTATGACAAGCTTAAGCAATATCCACAAGCGGCAACAATTTGGCTTAAATTATATCAGCAGCAAGGGAAAATTAGCCTATTGAAATCGGCTCTTTATGCGTTATCAAAGACTAACAATCATAATGAGATGAGCCAGTTGTTATCTAGCTTATTGAAACAAAACAGTGTTGCATTACGGTATTCTGCGATTACTGGTGCATTTGTTGATGACTTTTATGCAGCAAGCGATGCTTATTCACTGACACAAGTTAGACAATTAAATCAGTATCTTTCAATGAGTAAACAAATAAAGAGCGATTACTGGGTAAATACCAACCAATGTAACGATGTAATCAATACAGATCTTAGTGCTCAGCGCCCATTCGCTATTATGGCTGTTGCTCAATGTAAAGCTGAAACAAATAAGCAGCAAGCTATCACGATGGTTGAAGCGATTGAACCTAAAGGGATCATGGAACAATTGCTATTAGGCTCTTGGTATGCAGATATTAATAATAATAAACAAGCTGTTGCATATTGGCAATCAGTTCCTCAACAGCAATTAAATGATTATCAATTTCATCAGTATATTAATAGTTTATTAGATCTTAAATTATTACAACAAGCGCAAAGTTTATGGCGTCAGCGTTCTATTAATAGTTCGCAGTGGCAGCGCATTGATGGCAGTAGGATTGCTCTAGGTTTAGGTAATGTAGCCGAAGCCGAACGTTTACTGACACAAGCGCATGATCCTTTTAAAAAAGAGCCAGAAGCGATCGCATTGTTTCATGTCTACCAACAGACCCAGCAAACAGCAAAGGTCACCTCAGTTTATAACCAGATTCAGGCTCGATATGGTGCCAATAATCAGTTAACGCAAGAATATGCATTTTATTTGAGTCGACATCAGCCCCAGCAAGCTGCGTATGTTATGCAACGCTTGTTTGAACAACCAAACTATCAACCTAATGTCTTTATATTGACCGCATATGGGGATGTACTCGCTAAATTAGACCATAATAAGCAAGCTAAAATACGTTATCAGCAAGCGATAGATTTGCTATTGGAAGACAAGAAACCATTAACTGAAACAGAGAAAAAATTGCAGCATTATCTTCAAGATTCACATCGTAATGTGTATCAGGGCTGGGCTTTTTCTGTCGCTGGATGGGTTGGTCAAAATGCAAGTAGTCGCTCGTCGTTAATTACCGGTCAAACGGGGGATTATTACCAACAACTTGAAGCTAAATACTATTTTAATGAAGACCAATGGCGATTACCGCGGTCTGCTTTATATATAAATTATGGTTACAGTACCAACTTTACTGATACGGTATCTGTTGGTCGCGACCAGCAAAACTATGGTAAAGGGTTTAATGATGCGGTTGAGGTTGGTCTTGAATGGAAACCGTTAAAAGATTATACGGTATTTATTCGCGGCGGCTTAAAATCACAGAAAACCATGAATGATTATCAAGTAAATCCATATTTAACTATTCGTGGCGATCTACTTGCCAATGATGCATGGAGTAAGGCGTGGAAATACGATCAACAGCAATGGTGGTTTCAACAATTATATGCCGAAGGGGTTGCCAACCTTGCTCATATTGATAATTTATCATTCTTTGGTCGTTATGATTTAGGCCGTGTTGTTAAAGTTTCTGATAACCATAAGCAGCGTATTGTCCCCTATGGTTTTATGCAATATAGCTACTCTTCATATGATGCAGAAGAGACATTAAATATTAAAACAACAGATAACGATGTGCGTTATGGATTAGGCGTGTTGTGGTTAAGCGAATGGATGAGTAACCATTATGATGGATATAAACTCATATCCGAATTGGGGATGGAATGGCAGTATGTAGGGCAAAGCAGTACCGCAAAAGAGGGCGACAATGCCTTTTTATTACGCTATGCATTGTATTACTGATTATTACTGGTTGTTATTTAACTAAACCAAAGGCTGATATTGGATTTCTGTATCAGCCTTTGAATCGTGATAAACCAATAACAATGCAGGAATGGAAAACGTTGCTGGTTGATATTCAACAGCAACGTATTAATTCGTTGCTGATTCAGTGGTCGCAGTATGGCACAGAAAAATTTGATGGCACAAAGGGCTGGCTAGCAAAACGTATTGAAGCATGGTTTGCTCAAGGCGGAACGGTGTGGTTTGGCTTGTATTCAGATCCAACGTATTTTAAACGCATTCATACGCAATCATTGTCGCAACAAGCGGATTATTTGAATCATTATTTTGTTGAGCTTGAAAAAACATATCAGCGCTGGAAGCCATGGATAACTCAGCATTCAGCATCGATTAAAGGCTTTTATTTGCCGCTTGAGTTGAGTGATTATGATTTTCCAACATTGCAACAGCGACAGCAACTCACTGTATTATTAGCTAAACAAGTACATAACTATAATAAACCACTGATGGTAAGTTTATATTTATCTGCCACTATTGATGCACCAGCTATTGTTCAGTGGGTTGAGCAGTTAACAGAGGCCGGTATTAAAGTGATCGTGCAAGATGGGCATGGTACGCAAGCCTTAACTGAGAAGGTGAGGCAACAATACCTGTCATTATTACCCTCAGAAAGTGGCATTATTAGAGAAATTTTTAAACAATTTTCAGCAACGCCTTTTGTCGCTCAACGATTGCCATTATCTTATTATCAACAAGTGACGCAACAAGTAATAAACAGGGATACCTACTATTTTTCATTAAGGTATGCCCCATTTAGTCAGGGCGTATTAAAGCTTACTGATTAGTTATCGTTAATCCGCAGGATAAATCGCACCTAATTGGGCTAAACGACTAGCGCCAGTCACTTCTGGTAAATTACCTGATTGATGGTGCATAGTGCGATATGCAAGCCATGCAAATGCCATTGCTTCCATGTTATCAATATCTACACCACGATCTGCGGTTGTCATAACCTGCCAACTTGGTAGCAATTCTGCCAGTCGTTGCATTAAAATCGGGTTATGAGCACCGCCGCCACAGACTAATAGTTCATTTGGTGTAACGGCAGGGATGAGGCCTGTTTTTTTGACATCATTTGCAATAGTTTGCGCGGTATATTCAGTGAGTGTTGCTTGAATATCACAAGCAGAGAGTTGCAGTTCTGCAATCGTTGGTTCGGCTAAATAGTGTTCTAACCATGGCAGGTTAAATAACTCTCGACCAGTGCTTTTAGGCGCGGGTAGTTGTAAATACGGCTCAGACAATAAGCGGGTTAATAACACTGAGCTTACCGTACCTAAGCGGGCCCAATTACCGTTCTCATCATAACTTTTTTGCTGGTGGAGGTTGATCCACGCATCCATCAACATATTACCAGGACCAGTATCAAAGCCTGTCACTGCTTTATTCGGCTCTAAGACAGTAATATTAGCAATACCGCCAATATTTAAAATAACTCGAGTACATTGGGTTGAGCTAAATAGTTGTTGATGAAAAGCGGGAACTAGCGGTGCACCTTGACCACCAAATGCCATGTCTTTGCGACGAAAATCAGCAACGGTAGTAATGCCTGTTTTGGCGGCAATAATATTGGCATCACCAATTTGCATCGTAAACGCATATTCTGTGTGGGGAGAATGAAAGACGGTTTGACCGTGGCTACCGATAGCGGTGATATCTGTAGCATCTGTTTGGGTTTTATTCAGCAGTGCTAATACAGCATCAGCAAAAAGATGACCTAAACGGTGGTCTAGTTCACCTAATGTTTGTAAATTTGTTGGTTGGCCTAAACAGATATCTAACAATGATTGTTTGAGATTATTACCCATAGCAAAGGGATGCGAACCAAGTAATCGAATATTATTGTTGTCAATTTCTACGAGAACAGCATCAACGCCATCCATGCTCGTCCCTGACATTAAACCAATATATTTTTCCATCGCTGTTCCCACTGTATTTCAATTTAACGGCTGCTGTTTATCATGGCCGTTAAGCAGTTAATTATACTGTTCGAAGTATAAACTATACCGTCACTCTAATCAGAAGTGACTGAGAAATAAAGTAGCGATGGAATATTTACGTTAATTGTTTTAATGCATGACACTACGAGAAGCGGCAAGACTATTAGCCCCTTGCTGTTGAACGACGTTGTTCATTTTATTCGCAAACTCAGCTAATTCGAGGCTCACTGCTGAACTGGCGATCATTGCATCATCAAGATCGAAAATTTCAATCATATGACCTATCGTACCGTCATCATAAGTGCCAGAAACAAAATGAATGGCAGTATCGGTTAGAATTGAACGACCATATGTATTCTCGACTAAACGCATCCAGTGGATTAATTCATCATGATTTTCTATGATTTTTGAGTGCATAAACACTGATCCTTTTGCATTGGAGGCATACATTGAGAGGACCGATTGTCCTTTATTTTGTGATGGCCTTTTATGCACTAAGTGTATCAGTTCAGTGAAAATGATAACTTTAGCGTTACTACAAAAATAAGTGTCAAAAAAAACAAAAAGTGACAAAAACGCACATTTTCTTATTTAATCAATGATTTACGAGTTAAAATTTGCTGTTATGTAGTCAATAAATGCTCTTAGTCGGGCGGGCATAAATTTAGTTTGAGCGTATTGCAGCGCAATATCACCATGATAATTACCGCGTATCGTCCATGCAGGTAATACTTGAATAACCGCACCTTCGAGCAAAGCATCTTTAATCACAAAATCAGGGAAGATACCAATCCCTAAGTTATCTTTTACACCATTAAGTCGCATTTGAGAGTGATTAACCGCATAACGACCACTCACGGTAACGCGATGGCGTGTATGTTGTTGTTCAAAATCCCAAATATTGTCTGTATTAGTTTCCCCTAAATACAAACAATCATGATGAATAAGATCTAATGGCGTTTGGGGTGTGCCACGTTGTGCTAAGTATTCAGGACTGGCACATAGCATTAGATCAACTTTGCCTATTTGTTTTAAGACTAAATCCTCACTTGGCTTTTCAGTTAGTCTAAATACCACATCAATCCCTTCTTTTATAATATCAATATCACCATCACGGGCTTTAAGCTTTAATTGAATATCAGGGTATTGAGTTAAAAATGGCGTCACTAATGGCTGTAATACTATCGATAGAAATGCTTTGGGTGCAGCAACTGTTATCATACCGGCAGGCACAATCGGCTCTGAATGGGAGATTTCAATCGCTTGTTTTGCGGCATCAAACATCGCTGTGCATTGACTATAAATGCGTTTACCAGACTCACTGATGACCAAGGTTCGAGTCGTACGTTCTAATAATTTAACGGAAAGCGCGCTCTCTAAGCGTGATATCTGTTTACTTAATGCAGAAGGGGTGACATTGAGCTTTTTGGCAGCCGAGGTATAGCTGCCTTCATCAACGACGACAATAAACACCGCCAGATCTGGCATTAGTGCGATTAGCTTATTAGTTTCCATTCATTTGTGCCTGAGAGTCAATAATCATTTTCCATGGTATGGGATAATACTGTGGTTAGGTTTGAATTAGAATGCTGAAAAGTGACCAATTAAGTTCTAGTTCAAAGTGTTGATAAAAAGCACCAAATAGTTGGCGATTTTCAAATAAAAAAGGTGTAAAACGAAAGCTACTCCCTAGACTTCGATATTTAATGCTGTCGTTGCAGTATGTTCTAGTCTAGATAAAAGAGCTTTTAGGTTTTATCGGCGATTGCGCTTAGTTACCATCCAATAAATCTGTGAGGAACACATGTCTTCTGCATTCTATAAGCAAATTAATCAGCAAATTGAAGATGTTAAAGCTGAAGGACTATACAAATCTGAGCGTATTATTACGTCTGCACAACAAGCTGCTGTTAAGATTCAATCTGGTGAAGAAGTATTAAACTTCTGTGCAAATAACTACTTAGGTTTGGCTAATCACCCAGAACTGATTGCTGCTGCAAAAGCGGGTATGGATCAACACGGTTTTGGTATGGCATCGGTGCGTTTTATTTGTGGCACACAAGACGCGCATAAAGAATTAGAGCAAAAACTATCGAATTTCTTAGGAATGGAAGACACCATTCTTTATACCTCATGTTTTGATGCTAACACTGGTTTATTTGAAACGATCCTTGGTGCTGAAGATGCCATCATTTCAGATGCACTAAATCACGCCTCTATTATTGATGGTGTACGTTTATGTAAAGCAATGCGATTCCGTTACTCAAATAACAACATGGAAGAGCTTGAGCAACAATTGATCGCAGCTAAAGAAGCGGGCGCACGTAATACATTGATCGTAACTGACGGTGTGTTCTCAATGGATGGCGTAGTGGCTAACCTGCCTGCTATTTGCGATTTAGCGGAGAAATATGACGCACTTGTCATGGTGGATGACTCTCACGCTGTCGGCTTTATGGGCGCAAATGGTCGTGGTACTCATGAGCACCATAATGTAATGGATCGTATTGATATCATTACAGGTACGCTGGGTAAAGCAATGGGTGGTGCATCAGGCGGTTACACGTCAGGTAAGAAAGAAGTGATTGATTGGTTACGCCAGCGTTCACGTCCATACTTGTTCTCAAACTCTGTTGCGCCAGCGATTGTAGCTGCATCAAACCGTGTTATTGATCTATTAGCTGAAAGTGGTGATTTACGCGATAACCTATGGATTAATGCGGCGCATTTCCGTACCCGTATGACAGATGCTGGCTTTACTATGGCTGGTGCTGATCACGCTATCATTCCAATTATGCTAGGTGATGCAAAAGTAGCAGCAGAATTTGCTGAGCGCGCATTAGTAAAAGGTATCTATGTGGTTGGTTTCTCATTCCCAGTAGTACCAAACGGTAAAGCACGTATTCGTACTCAAATGTCAGCAGCACATACCCGTGAGCAACTTGACAAAGCCATTGATGTCTTTATCGAAGTAGGCAAAGAGATGGCTATTATCTAGTTCGTTTTTCGTTGTTAACATCGGCACGACCTTAGCCATTGGTTAAGGTCATTGTATAGAATGCCATTAAATGGTTATTCTAGCTTTATGGAATAAGTGTTATGAAAATCAAAGCTCTGTCTAAATTAAAGCCTGAAGAAGGTATCTGGATGACTGAAGTAGATAAGCCGCAAATGGGGCATAATGATCTACTTATTCGTATTAAGAAAACAGCTATCTGTGGTACAGACGTGCATATCTATAACTGGGATGAGTGGTCACAAAAAACGATTCCTGTACCTATGGTTGTGGGTCATGAATATGTGGGTGAAGTTGTAGGCATGGGACAAGAAGTCCGTGGTTTCAACTTAGGTGACCGTGTTTCTGGTGAAGGGCACATCACTTGTGGGCATTGCCGTAACTGTCGCGGTGGTCGTACCCATTTATGCCGTAATACCGTTGGTGTCGGTGTTAACCGTGAAGGTGCGTTTGCTGAGTTTTTGGTTATTCCTGCATTTAATGCGTTTAAAATTCCAGATGATATTTCAGATGATCTAGCGTCGATTTTCGACCCGTTTGGTAACGCGGTTCATACTGCATTATCGTTTGATCTTGTCGGTGAAGATGTCTTGATCACCGGTGCTGGCCCAATTGGTATTATGGCAGCTGCGGTTGCAAAACATGTTGGTGCTCGCCATGTTGTGATCACCGATGTTAACGAATACCGCTTAGATCTTGCACGTAAAATGGGTGTAACTCGCGCCGTTAACGTTGCCAATGAAAACCTAACTGATGTTATGGATGAGTTAGGCATGAAGGAAGGCTTTGATGTTGGTTTAGAAATGTCAGGTAATCCAATGGCATTTAACAGCATGTTATCAAGCATGAACCACGGTGGAAAGGTTGCATTACTTGGTATTCCACCATCAGACATGGGCATTGACTGGACACAAGTTATCTTTAAAGGTTTAATCATTAAAGGTATCTACGGTCGCGAAATGTTTGAAACATGGTACAAGATGGCAAGCTTGATTCAATCAGGCCTAGATCTAACCCCAATCATTACGCACCATTATGAGATTGATGATTTCCAGCAAGGCTTTGACGTTATGCGTTCTGGCATGTCGGGTAAAGTTATTCTTGATTGGGAATAAGTCGTTGGCTTTCTAAACGATAAAATCGAGATCTATTATTAAGCGAGTATAGTGCTTAATGCATGTGAATTAAGATAATTTACGCTTCCTTGAAGGCCTAGTCGCATAGCGACTAGGCCTTTTCTTTACTGCCCTTGGATAACTTCTTTCCTGCCTTTCTGGTAGTACAAAGCTTTCTG